>JAKQNO010000103.1 GCA_029565735.1 bacterium | reverse complement strand
ATTTGTTATTTTCTCCGCGGCTTTATTGCCCTGCAGGTCAATAGGGCTTGCAGTGCCTATATTTGTGCCGTCAGCCATAGCTGCCACATGCGAAGCCAGAAGTATAAAAGTACCTGCGGAAGCAGAGTGCGCGCCTTTGGGAGTGACATAGGAAATTACAGGCACATCGCTTGCAAGCACCGCGTCAATTATGGTCCTCATGGATTTCATCATTCCGCCCGGCGTGTCCATTTCAAGGATTATTCCTGCCGCTTTTCCGTCTTTGGCCTGCTTAATGGCGTTAATTACATAATCGGCGTTTGCAGCGTCAACAATGCCGTTTATTTTGATTGTATAAAACTCACTTACTGCCAAAACCGGAAAGGAAAAAGCAAGAACAAATAAAATGGCACAGACTGGCCTGCGCATAGGAATGCCTCCCTTTAATGATTTTCAGGTTCAATAATATAATAAAAAACTTTAAAAGACAAGGGCGCGCCCCGGTTATGTTTTATTTAACCGGTTTTAAGAACGCCGGGTCAATTGTTTCAAACACGGCAGAGCCGGGCCGTTTCCATCTTAAGTGCATGCGCGAATATCCCGTATTTTCCATATATCTTGCCCTGATTAAATGGCTTCCGGCGGCAAGGTATATTTTAGGATTTCCCCTGCCTATTGATTTTTTCACGTCGATAGTCAGTATGTTCTTTCCGTCTATCTGAAGGTCCGCGTAATTATTTGTGTCAATGCTGAACTCATATTCGCCTCCGGACGTTTTAAGCCACGCAGTCCATTCCGCACAAAAAGGCCCGTTAAGCGGAGTGATATGCCAGTCAAATGAAAGCACCGAGTCTATCCTTACCAGGGCAGGAGCCCCCTCCCAGCGTTCGTTCTGGAAGTACTTTGCGTAAAATCCTTCAGACAGTTTTTTTCCTATATTTGCCATGGCTTCCTGCTCATCAACTTCAAAAGCGTATAAATGTACAAACGCGCTGTTATACTTTTCATTCATGGTTATCAGCCTTCCTTTTGGATAAATCCTTGGAAGGTCATAAACCGCCGTATTTTTGTGCCTTGGATGCAATAAGTAATATATTTTTTTGCCGCCGGGGGTTGCAAAAGGAATTAATGACGGGGAATAAATTCCGTACCTTCTTTTTGTTTTCTCGCCGACTATGAAGTTAAAAGCATTGGTTGTAAGCGAAGGATCCACCAGCCCGTACCAGTCATCGCCTTTAGAAAGCACGTATTCGGCTGCGCTTCTGCCTGTAGTGTCAAAATTGGACCAGCACGCGTTATTTTTTGCCTGAAGTAAAAAATAATCATTGTAGTTTATCCCTATAATTGCCGCGCACCCCGCCAGGGCAATGGCAAAAGCCGCTTTCCTTCCTTTTCCGGTAAATTGTTCCCCGGCATATACAAAAAACCTGTTAATTACAAGCCCCGTAAAAAGCATTACCGGAATTATGGAATAAATCACCCTGTGTGATTGCGGAGCTTCTATGGTTAAAAGGCCTGGTACAAGC
>JAKQNO010000094.1 GCA_029565735.1 bacterium | reverse complement strand
GGCCGTTGCATTTCTCTTCCTGTGGTTCTAATGGTACAGCATTACAGATTAACCCGCTGCTGCCGTTGCACTGAAAGGTTCCGGCGTTTCTGCATGTACCCAACCCTGCAAAACAAATCTGTCCCTGTTCGGGAATATCATTATCAATAATGCCGTCGCAGTCGTCATCAAGGCCGTTGCACTCCTCCGGGCTGCAGATTTTTGTAGTTGTGGGGGTCGGAGTGGCAGTGCAGGTTGCCGTAATTGTACGCGTGGGTGTTGCCGAAGTTACGGGCGTAACGGTGGACGTGGCAATAACCACTGCAGTGGGACTGGTATTGCCCTTTTTCTGGCACGAAATTATCAGAACTATCATCAGGCATGCTGACACTAAAACAGTTAATGTTTTTTTCATATTACCCTCCAGGTCAGTTTTACTATTAATGTCTTATTATTGACCTATTCCCAGACAAAGTCAATAAGACATAAATATTCGTTTTTGGATGGCGAAACATAAAAGATGGACGGATGCATGCAGGGACAGAGGGATGGGAAAACAGATGCTTGGACGCTTGGATGGTTGGAGGCTTGGTAAAGGCAGTTACAAAAGCCGGATCAATTGTCCCCTAACACTTGCGTTCATAAATTCGCGCAAGCCCGGGGATTTCCGCTTCGCAGGCTCGCTCCAACGTGCGGGCTGAAGATCCGCCATAACAGCCCGATTGCTGCAGCGGCCGGATCCAATTACAGTTCAAAATCAAAAACAAGGCGTAAGGTACCGCCGGTTTAATTTTTTTTTACATGACCTTGTTTATAAAATCAACAAACGAAATACTCTTCACATTCTTTGCTACCGGTATTGATTCCGGGTTATAAGTAATAACATACCCGGCGTTAACTGTTAATGACGGGTATTCTTTTTCCATCCTTAGAATACCTGCAGCAGCCCCGCTGCCCGAACTTAAACCGGCCTTTATTTCCACAGCAAACACGGCTTTTCTGTTTTCAACAATCAGATCAACTTCAAGCCCGCTATGATTTCTAAAAAACGAAAGTTCAATATCCGCGCCTTTATTGTCGGCAGCCTTCACAATTTCAGATATACAATAATTTTCAAACAAAGCGCCTTTTTGCCCGGTTTTTTGCATCCTATCCGCTGAATCAATCCCGTTAAAATAACATATAAGGCCGGTATCCAGAAAATATACTTTCGGGCTTTTTACAAGTTTAGACCTTATATTTTTATGATATGGATATAAAAGGTATATAATCCCGCTTGATTCAAGTATAGACAGCCAGCTTTTTATAGTATTCACAGTTACAGACGAATCCGCGGCCAGCGCGCTCATATTTAATATTTGACCCGCTCTTCCCGCCAAAATCCTTACAAAGGTGTTAAAAGACCTTAAATTACCGATATTAAAAAGGTTTCTTACGTCCCTTTCAATATAAATTTTAATATAGCTTTTATACCATTCATCGGGTGTTAAATTTCTTTTTTTCCACAATACCGGATACCCGCCCCGAATAGACCCCTGCTCGAAAAGAACCTGCGGTTTTGCCGAAACCAAAGGTATTTCCGTACACGCAAGAGGGTGCATATTTATTATCCCAATGCGGCCTGCAAGGGTTTCGGTAAAATCTTTCATAATAAGAAAATTCTGTGACCCGGTAAATATATATCTGCCCATAACCGAAGGCTCCGCGTCAATTTTCATTTTCACATATGAAAAGAGCTTAGGAACATACTGGATTTCATCAATTATAACCCGGCTGCCCAGGTCTTCCAGAAACCCTTTCGGATCGTTTTCCGCGTATTCGCGCTGTTCCAGATCGTCCAGGCTTACATATTTATAGTTTTTTTCAAATATATTCTGAAGCATCGTTGTTTTACCGGTTTGCCTTGCACCCAAAACTGCAACTGCCGGAAAAATACCGGCATAATGTTTTACTGTTTTTTCTATATCTCTTTTAATGTAATTTGTTTTCATAGTGTGATTTTAACAAAAATAGTACTTTTCTTCAAGAGGAAATTTTGCAGTGGCACTGCAAAATTTCCTCTTGAAATTATGACTGCATTCTGAAATAACAGGACATTTCTATTTTGCAAAATAAGTAAAGAGGGACGGGAAAACAGATGCTTAGACGCTTGAATGTTTGGAGGCTTGGTAAAGGCAGTAACAAAAACCAAATCAAAACGCGCGGGCTAAAGACCCGCGTCTACCAGATCCAAATCAAATATGTTATCAAAACAACTGCCGCGCCCTAAAGGGACGCGCCTACCAAAGCATAATACCTATCCAATAAATAAAAGATAATCAAAATCAAGTATGAGGCGTAATGTATTACGCCTCTACGTGAAATACTTGGTACAACACTCTAGAATCCCATAGATTTAAAACTTTGAAGCCGTTTCAACCGCCCATTTTTCTATCTTTGCCCAGTCCCTGTAATCCCCCTCGGGCACGCCTTTTTTAAAGGCCGGCATAAGGGTTAAAAGGCTCATGGGAAAACGTAACGTCTTAAAATCCACCTTGCCCGGAAACAGCCCTTCGCTTACCGGTTTGACAACAGAACTGAGCGGTTCCAGATAAACGGAGGCCGCCTTTCTGTTTTCGGGAGTGTCTTTCTGCACTGTAAGGCAGACAAGAAAATAACCTACAGAAACCTTTGAAAGCCTGTCTTTATTAACCGAAACAAATTTCACCACAGAGCTTTTTATTTTACCCATCACAACAGCGCTGCCGATTATAACGCCGTCATAGCCTTCAACAGATTTTATTTTATTAACAGGCTTCACATCGGCCTGCATGCCCTTTTCAGACAGCTTCTTCCCGATGAATTCAGCGGTCTCAGCCGTTGACCCTGAAAAAGTCCCGTATGCCACAAGTATTTTCTTTGCCATAAATATTAACCTCTCAAGGGATTTAAAAATTCAAGTACGCGGACAGCGCGGGAGCGCTGTCCCTACAAGAACAAAATTAAGATCCGCGGGCTGCCGTCTCCGCCATAGCAGCTTTTTTGCTGCGACGGCCGGGAAAGACCCGCGTCTACCAGATCCAATTCCGGATCCATATCAAGTACGAGGCGTAATATATTACGCCTCTACATTATAAAAACAACATACCCCGCGCTACTTTACCGCGCGTTTATCCACAAACCACACGGTTCCTGATTCAGGGGTGATTTTCGCGGCAGGTATGTTTTTTTTACGCTCCGCGTCCGCTTCAAGCACAGATTTTATTATCTTCCCTTTGCCCGACCCTGACACGATAAATATCACGTTGGCCGCGGAATTTAAAACAGGTATGGTCATTGTAATCCTTTCGCGGTTTCCCTCCGGCGCTTCAAGGCTTACCACCCATCTCTTTTTTTCGTTTACAACTTC
>JAKQNO010000083.1 GCA_029565735.1 bacterium | reverse complement strand
CCCGCGTCAAATGAAACGCCTTCGGCAATTCCGGACAGGGCTATTATGTTAAACGCGGCGCCTGCTTTTAAGGCTCCTAAATCATAGCCAAAACCGCCGGTTAAAAGAAGGGTGTCTTCAAGGTAGCTGTTGCCCTGCGCGTCAACCGTTAACTTATCACCGGCCTGGGTAAAAGCGGCCCTGAACCCGAACCCTTTAAAAGCGATCCCCGCTGACACGCCGGAATTAAAATAGTTTTCTTTGGCCGTCTCACCGTTAAAATCATAATTATGTATTTTTCCGTCAACTGATATGGTATTTTTTTTGACGTAAATCATTCCGGCGGGGTTGTAATACAGCGCGGTTTCGTCATCAGTACCTGCCGTTAAAGCGCCGGACATGGAAGCGCCGGGCGCGGGCTCGTAAAAAAACGGAATATCAAGAGCGCGCGCATTGATACTGAAAAAAACAAGGATTAAAACGTTAATTAGCGCTTTTTTCATTATTCCCCCGTCAGTTTTTTGCCTTTAACTGATTTTATTATATCACAGACAAAATAAAAAAATTTTGTATTTGTGTTTGGGGTTTTTTAAGGCCAGGGACATAGAGGGGTTTTACGAGCTAACGAGTAACTCAACCCTGGCCAGTTAAATTTATATCAAATAGTTCCGGCATAGTCAAGCAGGTTTTTTGTAAGATTGGCAAAGTATTGCCTTAAAACACTGTTTGCGCGCATAAATAACCATAACTATTTGCGTCAGGTTTAATATATAAAAAACAAATTCATAAGCAAAAATACAAAAACCTGCGCTATTTTTTACGCGCGTTCAGGTCATAAATAAGCTTAAAACCCTTTAATGTAAAATCGCCGTCTTTTATCACGCGTTTTTCATTAAGCCTTTTAACCACCAGCGGATTTACCTCCCCGCCGGTAAAAATAACGGTTACATCCTTTGCTTTCATATCTTTTTTTATCATCTTAACGGTTTCGTTAATGCCGCCTATTATCCCGTTTAAGACGCCGCTTGAAATTGACTCTTCGGTTGTCTTTCCTATCCCCATGTCAGTGTATTTAAGGTTTATTTTTGGAAGTTTTGCCGTCCCGGCAAACAGCGCGTGCAGCGACATATTAATACCCGGCATAATGGCGCCGCCCAGAAAATTGCCTTTTTTGTCCACCACGTCAAAATTAATTGAAGTGCCAAGGTCAATTATGATTGTGTCTTTGCCCTTATTAACAGCGTACGCGCGCGCCGCGTTTGCAAGGCGGTCGTCGCCCACTTCGTTTTTGTTGCGGTACCTGTTTTTAATGTTAAGTTTTGTCCTTGGCCCCAGGGTCACGGGCTGAAAACCGAAATATTTTTTTATCATTCCGGTGAAACTTTCGGTAATGACAGGCACCACGCTTCCCACTATGGCGCCTTTAATGTCAGACACTGATGTTTTGTTTATTTCCAACAGCTGTTTAATCTGCGTGTAGTACTGGTCTTCGGTAAAATTTATGTTTGTGCGCAGGCGGAAACTGCAGGCAGGTTCGTCCCCTGAAAACACCCCTGCCGTTATATTGCTGTTGCCCACGTCCAGAACCAGAATGTAATTCTTTAACGTTTCATTTTTTGACATCATAACCGCCTTATTTTTGCTTTTTAAAACGCATAAGGGATAAAAAAAGGCGCCGTTGCCGGCGCCCTTATATTTTTAAAATATTTCAGCCAAGCCTGTACACTATTCCGTGGCCGCCCTGCGGGTGTTCCCATTCCACAGCTTCCGGCGCCGCCACCCTGCACGTGCCGCATTCAAGGCAGTTTTCAAAAGACACAACAACTTCATCCTTTTCATTTAACGTGTATACCTTTGCCGGGCAGATAAACAATTTATCATTTACAAGTTTTTTAGCGGCTTCGCCGGTCTTAAAGCCGTCTTTAATCTTTAAATGCGTCTGGTGAAACAGCGTGAACTTATCAAGCCCAAGCTTGTCTTCCATTGATGTAAATTTGCTCATATTATAACCCTCCTGCCCTTAAGGCCTGTAAGCGCGAAGCTTATGGGATTTTCTTTTCTTAACAGCCTCATAACAAGGCGCATCTGTTTCGCGTTTTTGGATTCTCCGTCCACGGTGAACATGTCGCGCACAAATTCTTCCATTATTACCGGGTACTTTTCAAACAGCTGCGGCGTGGTATCAAGCACGTGCGCCAGGTGGCGGAATTTCTTCATGTCCTTCATCGCGGAACTTTCCCTTAAGCGGTGTTCGTACCTTGCGGTCATAACCTCGCTGAAGTCATTTGCTTCTTTCGCCTTTATAACGGTTTCTCCCGCGATTTTACCCGTCATCATGGCAAGGTTTGTGCCTTCGTGGAAAAGCGACGCGTTTACAAATCCCGCCGCGTCACCAACAACAAGGACATTATCTTTATAAAGTTTTGACAGCCTGTTATAGCCGCCGTCAGGTATTAAATGCGCCGCGTATTCCCTCTGTTCGCCGCCGTTTACAAGGGGCCTGATTGCCGGATGGTTTTTAAACCATTCAAGAAGGTCGTTGGGGTTTAATTTGTGCTCCATAAGCGACTTGATTGTGCCGCCCACTCCCACAGAAATTGATGTCTTGTCCGTGTAGATAAAACCTGACCCTATGGCGCCCTTTGCGGCATAGCCAAAATATTCATACGCAACGCCTTCGTTGTCGTTTAGGCCGAAACGGTCTTTAATTTTTTCTTCGGGAAATTCTATTACTTCTTTTACCCCGACAATTGTGGATTCAGGGGCAAGTTCCCTGTGCATGTCAAGCTGCTTTGCAAGAAGCGAATTTACGCCGTCTGCCAGTATGATGCAGTCGCCATAAATATCGCCGTCGTCCATCCTTGCTTTTACCCCGTTTATCTTGCCTTTTTCATCCTTTAAAAAACCGTCCACAACGCATCCGGTAAGGATCATCGCGCCGGCTTCTTCAACTTTTTCGGAAAACCATTTGTCAAATTTGGCCCTTAAAACCGTGTAACTGTTGTTATGCGGCTCCTGGGCGAACTTTGAAAATTTAAAACCGCCGCCTATTTCGCCGTCCGGCGTTAAAAGCGACCAGCGCCTTTTTGTGACAACCCTTTCCAAAGGCGCGTCTTTTTCAAAATCCGGAATAAGCTCCCTTAAGACGTTTGTAAAAAATATCCCGCCGAACATATTTTTGGAACCGCAGTAATCCCCGCGTTCAAGGACAACAACCTGCAGCCCGGCTTTTGCCATAACATAAGCGGCCGTAAGGCCCGCCGGCCCTCCGCCCACCACTATGACGTCAAATTTTTCTTCAGCTCCCATTTATTCCTCCTTAACTATTTTTCAAGGTGTTTTTTTGCGGCTTTGGAATACCTTTTCACTTCATTATAGAATTCTTCCTTGTCCATCAATTTAACATTTTTAAAGGCGTCTTTCAACTTTGAATTAAGGTTTTTGGGGATTTCCACCCTTAACACCACGCGCATATCGCCCTTTGAACGGCCTGACAGCGCCTGAAAACCCGCGCCTTTTATATTTATTATGTCCCCGCTCTGCGAACCTTCGGGTATTTTTACCTCTTTTTTTCCGTATAATGTCGGAATCACAATGTCATCGCCAAGCACAGCCTGGGTTATGGTCACGGGCAGGTCAAGTATGACGTCGTTATCCTGCCTTTTAAACAATTCGTGCGGCTCCACGGTAACCGCCACAAACAAGTCTCCCGGCAAGCCGCCAAAAAGCCCTTTATGCCCTTCTCCGGACAGTTTTAAATACGAACCCGCCGCAACGCCCGCGGGAATGTTAACTTCTATTGTTTTCTTTTTCTGTTTAAGCCTTCTGCCGCCGCAGTCAGGGCACAGCGCTTCGGCTGTTTCCCCTTCTCCGCCGCACTTGGGGCATGTTGTGACCATGGAAAAAAATCCCGATGACTGCCTTACCTTTCCCTGGCCGCCGCAGGTGGCGCATGTCTTTTTTGACGTCCCCGGTTTTATGCCTTCGCCCCTGCAGGTATCGCACACTTCAAACCTGTTAATATCAAAAGATGCTTTCTTGCCGAAAGCCGCCTCTTCAAATGTAAGTTTTACGTTCACCTGCATGTCGTCGCCGTCCGAGCGCCTTGACCTGCCTCGGCCGCCGCGCCTGCCCGATTCAAATCCAAATATGTCGCCGAACATATCGCCAAAAACGTCGCCCATTCCGCCCATATTTGTGAATATGTCTTCAAACCCGCCGTACTGGCCGCCTGCCTGATTGCCTTTTAATCCGTCAAACCCGTAAGTGTCGTACTTTTTACGCTTGTCCGGGTCGCTTAAAACAGCGTACGCGTTGCCCAGTTCCTTGAATTTTTCCTCTGCCTGTTTTTTTTCATTCTCGCCCTGATGCGCGTCAGGATGGTGTTTTTTGGCAAGGTTGCGGAAAGCCGACTTTATCTCTTCCTGCGTGGCGTTTTTGGAAACGCCCAGCACTTCATATAAATCCCTGTGCGGCATTTATAGCTCCTCTATTTTTTGACGGCTATTTTAACCATTGCCGGCCTCATTACCTTGTCTTCAAACATATATCCTTTCTGAAAAACTTCGGTTATTTCGCCTTCTTCTTTTCCCTGTGCTTCTTCCCTGTGCACAACGTGGTGAAAATCCGGGTTAAACACGCCTTTACACTCTATTTCAGACACACCCTGTTTTTTTAAGATTTCAACAAACTGCTTTAACACCATCTTCACGCCGTCGCTTAATGTTTTTGCCTCTTTAACTTCTTTGGATGACGCAAGCGCCCTTTCAAGATTGTCTATAACAGGAAGAAAATCCCTTACTATGTCCGCCTTGGCGAATTTTACAAAGTCTTCCTTGTCTTTGGCCACCCTTTTGCGGAAATTATCAAGCTCTGCCAGGGCGCGCAGGTATTTATCCGTGGTCTCTGCCAGAAGTTTTTTATCCTCATCTATCTTTTTTTCAAGCTCGGCTTCCTGCTGCTCCAGGGAAGGTTCCTGTGTTTCTTCCTTTGCCTCTTTTTTTATTTCTTCTTTTTCTTCCGCCATAATAATGCCTCCTTACACCTTATTTTCCGGGATTTTTATAAGGACTAAATTGACATTAATAAAATACCACATCTGGCGGGAAAGTCAATATTACGCGCAAGAAGCCGGCGCCCTAAAAAAAACTGTTTTTTGACCCGTTTTTATGTTAAAAATAATGTGGTTTTAAAAATATAAGGAGGTAATAAAATGGAGGAGCAGAACGTAAACAAGCAGGTAAAACAGAGCCTTATCAATGAATTTAAGGATTTTTTAAAGGAGTACAAGGTAATAGGGCTTGCCGTAGGTTTCATAATGGGCGGCGCGGCGACAGAACTTGTTAAAGCGGTTGTCGGCTACCTTATTATGCCAATTATCACCCCGTTTATACCGGGCGGAGAATGGGTAAAAGCCACATTCACGCTGGGGCCTATAGTTATAGGATGGGGCGCCCTTCTTAACGCCTTTATTAATTTTATCATACTTGCGTGGGTTGTGTTTCTTATCGCCAAATTCGTGCTCCGCGAAGAAAAAGTCACAAAAAAATAGGAATAAAAAAAGCCCGGCGCCAAAAGCGCCGGGCTTTTTGTTTTTACGGACTAAATAAAGTTGTACGTGATTCCGGCTGTCAGCGATTCCTTAATCTGCCTTTTTGTGGAAACATCCTTGTCATACTTCATCATGAAATTGAACCCCATGTTGAAGTATTCATTAAACTTAAATGTAATTGTGTTGTCCCATGTAAGGTCTGTCCTGTCAGAAGCCTTAAAATCAGTAAAAGCTTCGGCTTTTGTTACATATATTATATTTTCCGCAAACTTAACCATGTAATCAAGCACGGCTTCAGCGCCGGGTTCTGACTTAAATTTATCCGTTCCGCCCGCGTATAAAAGCGCGTATTTATCCGTTACTGTGTGTTTGATGGCGGCGCCTATCCTTAAGCTTAAGTTTTCAATAGGCGAGTAAACAAAACCAAGGCTTTCCTTTAAATATCCCGGGTCCATAAACGCCGACACTTCTGTCTTTTCCGGCGAGTAAACGTATCCGGCTGTCATCTGTGTCTGCGCCATAAACGCCACAAACGGGTCAAGCTTTATCCCAAGCCTGTAGCGCAGCATGGAATCAAGCCTTATTTCATCGTCGGATTTTTTTGGGTCAGCTGTTTCAGTGTCAATCATTCCGTACTTCAGCTTTAATGTGTTTTCCCAAAGCCATTTTTCCATGTCAAAATTTTCGCCCGCAAGCAAAGACGCGGTCCACGCCCAGTTGTTTTCCCCGCCTGCCGCCCAGTTGTCAAAACCGGCCTGCGAAAAATTTACCGCGCCTGTCACAACAGGCTTTAACCATCCCTGCGGCGGGACTGCCGTTGCCGCTGCTTCGGGAGCAGCCGCTGCTGTTGTTGCAGCAGGTTCTTCCGCGAATACACTTAAAGCTAAAACAAGTACTGCAAAAATACAAAATAAAACTTTTCTCATCTTCTTCCTCCTGAATTTTTTCACGCCTTAGTGATTATTTTTTCTTTGCTGAATATCCTATCATAAAAATAAAGTATTGTATTCGCCAATATAAGCACAATAAACCCGGAAGCCGCCATTACACCGGCCGTTAAATCGCTTCCTCCTTTTATGTACATTACAGCCGCGCCTGCCGAGGCGTTTATCGCGCCGTGCAGAACAGCCGCGGAAAAAACAGACCCTGTCTTTTCAACGGTATATGTAAATATGGGCGAGTAAAGCACGCAGAAAATAATCATCATAAACACTCCGGCTATCGGGTGCTGCGGGTAATTATAACCCTGTATGATAACAGGCAGGTGCCAGAAACCCCACACCGCGCCTATAAGCGCGGACTTTTTATAAAAAGGCATGGACTGTAAATTTTTAAGAAAAAATCCGCGCCAGCCTGCTTCTTCGCCAAGGGCAAAAACCGCGTTAATTGTCACTGCCGCCACTATCATCTGCACTATGCTCATGATTAACACCGAAGGGCCGGCTTCTGCAAGCTGCTTTTGCATTTCTGCAATCTGTTCCGGCGAAAGCATATCTTTATAGCGGTCAATCATGCCGCTCATGTCCGGGGTAAATGAAATCCACGGGAAAATAAGCGCGGAAGCGGACGACAGAAATGATATTGCTATGGGCGTAAAAACCGCAAAAAGATACCACGGGCTCCATTTAAATTTAAAACCTATCTCTTTTAACGGCTCTTTATAAACCAGCTTTTGCAGGATTACAGATACTATTAAAGGAATAAACATATACACGCCAAGAAATATCAGGGAAAAATTCACGGCGCATACAGGATTGCCGCCCGGTCCGGGTACGTTTAAAATACATATTTCACCCATTTTTTTAAGCGGTATAAAAAAGAACGTAATTGAATATAAAAACGTCGCTGATAAAACGCTTACAACATACATTAAAGCTTTATTATTTTTCACAATAACCTCCTGCATTAAGTTTTAAAACATAATATTAGAATATAGCACCAATTACAATTGGTTTTTTAACTGATTGAATGGATTATTTTTAAAACGTCTGCGTATCCCCGTCTTTCTGTTTTCTGCCGCTAATTACTGATTCAAACCACGGGGTTTATTTAACCCTTGTGTACTCCGGCGAGTCAATTAAAGAGAACAGCAGCATGGTTGCCATGTAACCAACCACGCCTATCACTCCCCAGTCCACTAAACCCAGGTCAGCTATGCCTTCCGGCAGCACGCTGTCCGGAGTACTGCTGTAATCGCTTAAGGACCTTTGACGCAGCCTTTCCTGTATTTCCATGCTGCGCAGCCTGTTGTTTGTATCAATGTCATTATTGCTGTTGCACGATTCACAGCCGTACTCTGCCGTCTGAATATAAAGCTGCGGAGTGTAATCAGATATTTTTATATTTCCCCCGCTGTCCGCAAGCAATAAATTCGGAAAAAAATTAAAAGACATAACCATTATGATAATCACTGTTATTGTTTTTTTCATAATCCGCCCTCCTTAATCAAATATAAAAAAAGCGCCTGCGCGCAGCGCCGGCCCCATTAACCACATGGATTCTTCAAGCTTGCCGGAAGCGGCTTTTGTTGACGCGCTGCCAAGCGTGTCTATCGCCCACATGGCGTCAATGTTTATCATAAAAACATCCGCCAGAGGCACGCGCATTCCAAGCCCGCCTTCAAGCCCAAGACCGCTGTAAGTAACAGCTTCCTGCCCGGAAGCGCCGGGTATGTTTATAAATGTCATGGACAGGTTTACAGGCGCGTAAAAACCGATTTCATCAGACATGCGTTCAAAGAAAAACCTTCCGCCTGCCGTGATTTTATTGTACGCGCATTCATACTTTTTGCCGGAATTTTCGCCTTCAGGCGCCGCGTTTACATAGGAAATATGCATAGTCCCGTCCCTGCTTATTTTCCCGATTTCCGCGTAATACCCTATTGCCGGGTTCATTTTTGGAAGTATTATAAGGTTGTTGGAAATCCCCCTGTATGACGCCGGCTCGCCGCCGCCGTTTACATACGAAGCGCCTCCGCCGACATAAAGCCCCGCGCACCCGGTGAACACGGCTGCCGCAGATACAACAAAAACAAGCAACAATAACTTTTTTTCAGCGTTCATAAATTCCCGCCCTTTATCGGCCGGCTGAATTTTATCATCCGGCTTTGCGTGTTTTTAACCCTTACTGCAGGCAAAATTATATCATAATTTTTCCGCGTAGATAACGTAAAAAATTAAACCGCTTTCCGGCCGGAATGCGCTCTACCCTCCGATATTATGAAACCTGTTATACGCCTGCTGAACCAGTTCCGGCAGAAGCACCGCGTTGGTCGTACTCATTCTTAACGTCTTAAATACCTTTGCTTTGCCGTTTTTGTCTTTATACACATATATGTAACCTTCGTGCGGCACGGGCAGGTAAACCTGCTCTGCCCACATAACCGAATCTGTTCCGCCAAAAAGTTTTTTCTTTGAATACCCGTCTTTAGTAAATGTAATATTGCCTATGGCCGCGCTTTTCCCGTTTTCAAATATATCTCTGAGAATGTTTGAAATTAATAAAGGCATGACGTATTCGCCAAGCAGGGTGACAAGTTTAAAAAACACAGCTTCCTTTTTTTTAGCGCCAATATAAAAAGGCGCGGTAAAGATAATATCTATCTTTTCTTTTCCAAAACGCAGTCCCGCGTAAAAGGAATATAAAACAGGGATAAAGTTTACAGTCATTTTTTCAGAACGGTAATAAACGGACGTCAGGTTAGAATAATAATAAGTCTTTTCTTTATAAACAAGGTTGTCTTTATTAAATATGATGCCATGGCGCCCAAACCCCGGTATTAATACCGCGTTTTTCTGTTCATACTGCGCCTGCATAATATCGTCCATATATCCTCCCTGTATCCGCGCCCCGTTCGCGGTGTCTTTATCTATGTGATATTATCCGCCCGCAGTCCCCAAAAATCAAATATTTTGTTCCACTCTAATCTCAAACCCGCCATATACCCCTGCGGTATATGGCACACCGCCGGGTTATTATCAATTATAAATCTTAAATACCTGTATTGTTCTATTTTCACTATCCACAACATACACTCTGCCCGTGATGCTGTCTACTGCCACACCACGAGGAAAACGAAACTGCCCGTCTGCGGTTCCATTACTCCCCCATTTTGTAAGAAATGTGCCATTAATATCAAGCACCTGAATTCTATAATTCTTTGTATCCGCAACATATACTCTGCCTGTGATGCTGTCTACTGCAACACCACGAGGAAAATTAAACTGCCCGTCTGCGCTTCCATAACTCTCCCATTTTGTAATAAATGCGCCATTACTATCAAACACCTGTATTCTGGTATTATTTGTATCCGCAACATATACTCTGCCTGTGCTGTCGTCTACTGCCACACTAAAAGAATAATCAAACTGCCCGTCTGCGGTTCCGTTACTCCCCCATTTTGTAAGAAATGTGCCATTAATATCAAACACCTGTATTCTGTTATTATTTCCATCCGCAACATATACTCTGCCCTTGACGCTGTCTACTGCCACACTAAAAGAATAATTAAACTGCCCGTCTGCGCTTCCATAACTCCCCCATTTTGTAAGAAATGTACCATTACTATCAAACACCTGTATTCTGTGATTACTTGCATCCACAACATATACTCTGCCTGTGCTGCCGTCTACTGCCACACTATAAGGAGAATCAAACTGCCCGTCTGCGGTTCCATAACTCCCCCATTTTGTAAGAAATGTGCCATTAATATCAAACACCTGTATTCTGTTATTATTTGTATCCACAACATATACTCTGCCTGTGCTGCCGTCTACTGCAACATTACGAGGAGAATCAAACTGCCCGTCTGCGCTTCCATAACTCCCCCATTTTGTAAGAAACTGGACACTCATTGTTGGTGTGGGGGTTGCCGATAAAACAGCAACCGCGGTCTGAGTCGCATGTATCGCTTCCGCGCCGCTGACAATAGCTTCAATAGTCTGCGTTGCGTTTGGCGTGTTCGTTGCGGCCGGAACCGTTGGCGACACAGCCGTCTTGCACCCATGTATAAAAATTACCGCACTAATAATAGCTGTTAAAAAAATTATTTTTTTCACAATACCCTCCTGAAATATTTTGCCCTGCCCCTTATATTTCTTTTTTTATTATCAAACAAAAACCATATTACACCAGCCCAAAAAAACACGCAAGATAATAAAAGTAAATCTTCGGTATATGGCGCGGTGTGGGTTATTTTAGTGTCAGACAAAAAAAAATCCGGGCTTTAAGCCCGGATTTTTTTTGAAACTTGTTACAGAATAATTTTAATACCACCCAAAGGCAACACAATTTGATATGCCGTCGGTAAGTTCTGTCTTTTCACTTCCATCCGCTTTCATTTTGCATACTTTAGAATTACCGCCAATGTTCCTGTAAAATACTATTCCCGTGCTGTCAGGGGACCATCCCGCATGAATACTTCCGTCAGCATAATCCGCCACCTTTACACTGCCCGAACCATCGGCGTTCATTACAAATATTTCGCCTGAAGGATTTGAATCAGTCAGCGCATACATTATCTTCGTCCCGTCAGGCGACCACACAGGGTAAAAAACGCCGGAACTGGCCGCGCTTAAATTTGTAAGGTTAACCTGCACGTGCGTGGCAACATTAACCGTAAACGCGTCAAAACAAGCGTTTGTACCCACTGAATAGTAAAGTATCATACTGCCGTCCGGCGACCATACAGGCGAAAATTTTTCATGCGCGCCCGTGGTAATCTGGGTCTTATTGCTGCCGTCAGCGTTCATAACAAAGACCTGCGTTTCATTTGCACCCGTATATGTTACATAAGCTATCTTCTGCCCGTCAGCGGACCAGCAGGGATGCTGATCCAGCACGCTGTTATTTGTAAGATTCAACTCGCCGGTTCCATTGGCGTTTACCGTGAAGATTTCCGTATTGCCGGCAGTGCCCACATTATGCCTTTCAAATAACAGCTTTGAATTATCCGCAGACCACATAACCCCGGCCTCTGTTTCGGTGCTGTTTGTAATCCTTAAAAGCCCTGTGCCATCAGCATTAATAACATAAATATCATCAGTCCCTTCAAGATTGGCGCAGAATGCTATTTTTGTCATATCCGGCGACAAAACCTGGCATGATTCCTCTGCAGTGTTTGTGGTGACCCTTTTTTTGGAACTGCCATCAGGCTTCATTGTGCATATTTCTCTTGTGCCGTTTGTGCTGTAACCTGAATCCGCATAAAGAATCAGATCCGGCGAAGAAAGCACCTCCGGATTTAATGCAGCGGCAGGCGAAATGTGCTTTACGCAGTCTGTAACCAATACTGAAAAAACCGCCAGAACAAATCCAAAACCAAATTTTACCCTCATGTTACCCTCCATAACTTTTTTTAATTCCACCCATATGACAAAACTTAACTGATTTTAGTTCCAAAAAAATCAGAATAATTTGCAGCTGCCATATTTTTAACCATATACCCTGCTCATTGGCGTTGATTTCAGCCCCATAATTGAGTATTATATACCCATAAAGCAATACAGGAGGAGGGCATAATGCGGGTACAGTGGACAGAACATAAGGGTAAAAAGATACTGGTTTCAGACATGAGTAATATCAGGGACGTGGAACATGTTGTTTCAATACTTGATGAAGTTGATAAAAAATTCAACGAAAGTACGGAAAAAGTGCGGCACCTTTTGAACGTGGAAAACACAGCCGCAACGCCGGACTTTATGGAAAAAGCAAAAGCCCTTGGCAAAAAAAACGCGCACCTGGTGTATAAGGACGCGTACGTCGGAATATCCCCTCTTAAATCGGTTCTGTTAAAAGGTTTCCTTCTTTTCACGGGCGTGTCTGATAAGGCCAAAGTATTCAACAAAGTGGAAGACGCGAAAGACTGGCTTGCTGACTGAATAAATCCGTTATCTGATTATCACAAACGGTTTTACTTTCCTGTATGCCGTGCCGCCGGCTTTTGCTTCCAGGCAGGCTATGTATATACCCGAAGAAAAATTAGTCAGGTCCATTTCATGCACCCCGACGCCGCTTGTCAGTGATTTTTCCGCCACAAGCCTGAACGACTGCGTGTAGATTTTTATTATTACTTCCATGCCCGTTGTATCACCGGTGACAAACAAGACCCTTCCTTTTGACGGGTTCGGGTAAATTATAAAATCAATATTAAAATCCGCAGTAACAGCGGTAGTCATAACAGTCGGCGTGGCCGTAGCATCCGGTACCGCCGTCATTGTCCCGGTGGCGGTAAAAGACACCACAGTTGTTTGGGTATATGTCTCTGTCGCGGTTTCCTGCGCGGCTGTTTCCGTGTCTGTGAAAGTCGCAGTGGCTGTTTGTGTGTCTGTAAAAGTCGCGGTGGCTGTTGCTGTGTCTGTGAAAGTCGCGGTGGATGTTGCTGTGTCTGTAAAAGTCGCAGTGGATGTTGCTGTGTCTGTAAAAGTCGCAGTGGCTGTTTCCGTCTCTGTAAAAGTCGCGGTGGCTGTTGGTGTATCTGTGAAAGTCGCTGTGGATGTTGGAGATAATTCCGGTCCGTCGTGCAGCGTAAGGTTTACGCTGTTCTGCGCCCCTATGGAATAATACGGCCCACCCCAGAGTGTAATGGTAAGCGTTTCATCGCCTTCTGTAAGCGCGTCGCCAAGCGCTGTTATGTTTATTTCAGCAGATGTCAGGCCCGGAGCGATAACCACGCTGCCTGTTACAGGCGCGATGTCATCTAATGACGCGGTGCCGCTTATGGAATAATAAATTATGGTGTCGCAAAAGTCCGAAAGCGTGATGTTAAACTGCACAGATGCCGTGTCCCCGTTTTCAGTAGCTTCGGTGTCCGCGCTTAAAACCGTGGCAACCGACCGCCACGGCGATACGGACGCCTCGGCCGCTGTCTGAAACTGTGTGGAAAGCGCAGCTGAAAGCCCGAACACAGGGTCCTGTTTTACCGGAGCCCTGCCAAAAAGCACGCTGTAAAAAACACACGCTGTAAGGTACGCCCCGCGCTGGCTTGGATGCCGGTCATCCGCGTACAAAGTGGCCCATGTAGTGCTGTCATTCTGATACAGGTCATACCACGCGTCGCCTGCCGGCACCAGCACCGCGCACAGGTTCCCCGCCACGGTCCGCCACGCATTTTCATAATATGACTGGTACCCCATCTCTGTGTTTAAAGGCCAGTTCTGGTAAAGCAGCGTCCTGGCGCCCGCGGCTTTTATCAGCGCGTCAAGCGAGGCCGCGTCCGCGGCAAACATCTCCGGATAATAAGCAGAGGTCTGGCTCTGTTCCTGCAGGACAACATAATCCCAGCCTCCGGCGGCAATGGCGTCGGTGCTTGCAGCGTTGTTAAGGTGGTTGAACAGTGTCCAGCCGCCGTTGGCTATTGTGGTAACGGTTATGGTTATGCCTTCCGCGGCAGCTATCTGCTTTAAAGTGTTTGGGATGTCGTTTGTATAAGTAAGGGAATTCCCCAGAAAAAGGATATTCAGCGGCTTTTCGCCCGCGGCAAACAAGCCGCAGCCAAGGGATAATACAAGCGCTATGGTTATTAAAACCTTTCTCATTGTTCCTCCTGCAGCCGGAATCATGGAAATTACGGATAGTACATCTGCGGTTTTTATTGCGCTGGCAGGTCCCTACTTTACTTCAAGCATATCTTTAATTATTTTCTGAATATCCTGCGCGAATAATTCTTTATCGGGTTTTTTAATCCATTTTATGCCATCAAGCAGGACAAGGTTAAACCTGTCCATTTTTTCCGCAATAACAGGGGGAAAAACGCCTGCCGCTTTTGAATCCGCGGCTTCAAAGATTAATTTCCAGTCAGGTTTGATGTTGTTTGCTATTTCACGTATATCTGTTATGTCTTTTGCCTCATCCCTGTCTTTAAAAGCCGTAATTTTATTTGAAAGAATATTCATCAGATTGTCTATTCTGGAGTATGGGGCGCCTTTTATCTTCACAGGCTCGCCAAGGTAAAACGGGATGTCGTTTACAAACTCCACCTTTAAAACACCTTCGGCAATAATTCGGGCAAACCTTTCATCATTCATCTTAACTGCAAATTCCACGCCTTCGCGTTTTAACGCCTCAAAAATAATTTTTAAATACTCATGAAATTTTGGGTCATCATTTACAAAAAAATCAAGGTCATCGGAGTAGCGGTGGCTGAAATAAAACCTTGAAAGCGCGGTTCCGCCGGTCAGGTAAAAAGGCGTGCCCGCCTTTTCAAACGCTTTAAGCACCTTATTCTGCAGCGGGTATATTATACTTTCGTATGACATATTCTATCCCCTTTACCCGGGTTTTATTCCTAAGCGTATTTTTCAGCCTGTCCCAGTCCCTGGCTATTCTGTTAAGCCCCACTATTTCCATAAGGTCATAATATCCCATGCCTTCAATGGCCCTGCGCTCCGCCCAGATGCGGTCAAACCCTCCGGGCTTAATTTCAGAATCAAGCATTTTTATAAATTCTTCCTCTGTAATATTGTAATCCCACAATATCTCTTTTACGGCTTTCTTTGTTTTTTCATCCATTTTTTTCACCTGAACCAATTATATCAGAGATATGGCGGCATATAAACACGTTTTTGCCCCGTCAAAAGATTAAAACAAAAAGACAGTAATTTTAGCCGGCTGCAACGGCTTAAAAGAATCCCCGGCCTGCTTTTATTTTCGCCCCGGCATATTTTTCATCGGGCATTTTTCATTGCCGCAGCCTTTGCACACAAAAAGGAATATCTCCGCGGCCGCGATTATTACGGCTGCCCAGTAAAAAATCAAAAGAGAAATGTTTTTTATAAGCCATGGCTGCGGAATTATAACCGCCGCTGCCGCCGCGAAAAGCGTCAAAACAACCTCAGTCACTGTGTAGGCGGATTTGTTTGGCTTTGGTACAAGGATTTTGGAGATGGGCCCAAGTATCACATGCATGCACCTTTCCCTGCACGGGCATTTAGAGCAGTAAACCGCGGGTATTACGATAAAAAATACAACAATAACCGCGGCGTATATTAAACCAAATAATACCGAGTCCATAAATACAGCATACCCGCCCGCCAGGAACGCGCCTGTAAAAAGTACAATGGCTGCAGCGCCGTGAATTCTTGATTTCTCTTTGATGTCCATTAATTTTACTCCTTATTTATTTTTTTCCTGCGCGGCCTTAAGCTCCGCCTTATAATTCCCGTTTAATCCTGTCAACACTTTTACTATATCATTTAATTATTGTAATATAACTGTTTTTCTCAACTCACTTGCTTGCCGAAGTCAAAAACAAAAAACCATCCCCGTTTTTCATTTTTATCACTTATAATACATTTTTTTTAAAATAAAAAATGTATTTAAGTACATAAAATCAGAGGGACGGAAGGCGGAAAGAAGGATAAAACGGCATTGCGTCTGCTATTTCAGCAGAAAAACCGCTTTTCTTATTATTCCCGCACAAACAGCACTTGTGCTATATTTTATTGGCGTTTTTAATGTCAATGTCATCAGCCTTCAGTAAACTTTCGGCTGACAGATTAGTCAAGGCACGGTGCCGGGTTATTCATTTTATTCGATACTGCCCGATGATTTTTTTGTCCCTGTTAAGTTCATTTCTAAGTTCTTTTTCCGTCGGCAGATATAACTTATAACGGGACGCAAATATCTGTTTATTATTTTCAGGCAGCGTGTATTTAATAACTGTATCCTTTTTGTCCTCACACAGTATCAAACCTACTGTCGGATTATCGTTCTTCTCTTTAAGTTCCCTGTCGAAGTAATTTACATACATTTGCATTTGCCCTATATCCTGATGTTTAAGCCGTCCAATCTTCAAATCAATCAACATATAGCATTTAAGAATAGTATTGTAAAATACCAGGTCAATGTAATAATGTTCCCCTTCAAAACTGATGCGCTTTTGACTGGCTACAAAAGTAAAACCTTTTCCAAGTTCCAGAAGAAATTTGGATAAATTTTCAATAAGCGCCTGTTCAAGGCTGTTTTCATACATTTTCCTGTCTGCCGGCAGCCCTGTAAATTCCAGTATATACGGATCCTTTATCATATCTCCATAAGTCTGTAACTCCTGCCCTTTTTTAGCCATTTTCATAACCTCTTTTTTGTTTTTACTCAGGGCAAGCCTTTCAAATAATAATGTTGATTTCTGCCTTTCCAGTTCCCTTGCAGACCAGTGGTTTACCGCACACTCAATTTCATAAAAATCCCTTGCCTGTTTGTTGTCAATGCGTATCAGTATCCGGTAATGGGTCCAGCTTAATTCTTGACGCAGTGCGTCAAGAATTGGATAAGTAAGGTATAGTTTACGCATATTGGACAGATTACTGGCATCAAAGCCCTGCCCAAATTCCAAAGACAGGCGCTTGGAAAGATTTTCCAGAAGTTTCCCGCCATATTCCGCTTTTTTACTGCCTTTTTGTTCCTGCTCTACAATAACCCTGCCAATCTCCCAGTAAGCCCTGACCATGACTGTGTTTACCGCTTTGTATACCTTTAACCTGGCTTCATTAAGTATTACCCTTATTTTCGAATATGCCTCTGTCCGGGAAATAACTTTATTGCGCATTTTTACCCCCTCTATGTTTTTAAAACTTACAGCTTTGTACTGCTTTTTATTTTTTAATACTTATAAAATCAATTATTGTACCGTCGCATTCAGGATAATGCTTACATACAATATATTCAGACCCGCTTTCCATTTCACGAATAACCTTGAATTCATTAAATATGAATTTATTCCCGCAATGTATACATTCCACCTTTTCGTTGAATTCTTCCGGACTTTTATAGAAAGGACTGTAACTTTCCACATATTGCATTTTGTTTTTTATAACCATTTCTCTATACTGTTCTTCACCTTTTTTCATTACATTTCCTCCTTGAATCTTTTAGTTGATTTCCAGCTTCAAACGCCTTTAAAACAGGGACGGACCTTGACTTGAGAGTTGACAGCAATTTTCAAACATTTTCTGTTGTTTTATAATACATATCCCTGACAGATTTTATTTCTTTCTCAAGTTTCTTATCATCCTTCAGTTCAGCCTCAATCCTGTTTCTTGTCTTTCCTATTCCGCTGCTGTGAAGGCCGTTTAGTAACCGCGCAATTTCCGTGTTCTTTAATCCTGCGTCTTTTATTAACAAATAAGTCAGCACCTTTTTTGCCTTGTTCCATTTCCCTTTTTTTCCGGCCAATACTTCCATGCATGTGTCATAATAACGGCAGACAGGCCCTGCAATCTCTTCAAATGTGTAATAATTTTTTAACTTCCATCTGTTTGCTATATCATCCGGCAGTTTTTTATCTTTTAACAGAAGCTTGATTTTCCTTACATAGTCCGGGGAGCCAAGTATCTGCTGCCCATAGTATCCGACAATATCCCCGTCCCTATCCCTGTAAGAAGCTTCGCTGATATATTTTTCATACTTTTTAACAGCTTCAGCCCGGACAGGATCCATCATTGCCAAAACATCATGTATCTGCGCGGTACCCGTATCTTCCCCGCCCGCGTACTGAAAATGGCTGCTCCACGGGTATTCTTTCAAAGTTTCTGCCATTCCCGCCCGTATTGGATTCATATGTATATACCGCAGTTCTTCAAGCGTTCCCCATTTAAATTCAACAAGCACATGTTTAAAACGGCCCTGCAGCAGATGCCCCACCCGTTTATATTTTCTGTTAAAATACACGCAGTACTTTGTATTGATACACCGCATTATTTCTGAAAGGTTTGGATTTTTTATTTTCAGCAGAAGGTGGTAGTGATTGCTCATAAGTACATACGCATAAAGCTTGAATTCATATTTTTGCCGGGATTCTTGGAGTATTTTAAGAAAATAATGTCTGTCATCTGGATCGCGGTATATATTCTGCCGTTCATTTCCCCTGGACATAACATGATATACCGTATCCGGTAAAACTATCCGTTTTTGCCTGCTCATCTCTGGCCCCTCTATGTTTTTGTTCATTCCAATAACGCATTTAATATATCATTAAATTATCGGATTATAAATATTTTTTCTCAACTCTCAACTCAAGGTCCGTCCCCTATTATCTATTTTATTAGGATTTTTACTGTCAATGTCATGAATCAAGACACGGCGTCGGGTTTCTTTTTCTCAACTCTCAACTCAAGGTCCGTCCCCTATTATCTTTTTTATATTAATGTCATGAGTCAAGGCACGATGCCGGGTTTTCGGCAAGGGTAAAAAAAAAGCAGTTATCAAGAAATCCTTGATAACTGCTTTTAAGAAGTTAATTAGTATTAAAAATAATACTTACTGCTGTTTGAAAAGATATCCGGCAACTTTATTAACAACTTCTTTTATACCTTCTTTTGCTGTCTGTCCCAGATGTTTTTCCACGGTGGACGCGTCTGCGTCGCCTTCAAATTCACCTTCCCCTTCAAACTTTTGGGTGTCTATGACGCCTAAAGTATTACCGTTAATCATTTCCATTTCAACTTCAACATCATAATCAACATTCGCCCTTAAATTAAAAAATTGTTCCACAAAAACAAATTTCAGTTTTGCCCCTTTTATTGAAAACTTCATAATTTTATCATATTTTTCTTTCGGCAAAGCTTCATCATCATCGGTATTATCAACATTTAAATAACTGCTCTTAACGGCATTTATCAAACCTTCAGAAAAAGCATCACCCAAAGAAATTTTATAAGTATGCATGCTGCCAACCATACCGCTTGCTTTTACACTTTCAACATATTTAACTATTTCATCATCAAGAACAACAAGCACTCGTTCAGACTTCTTTTTGTCCGAAGATATATCCGGACTTATTCTGTCTTTTAATACATACTTCATTGTACAACCGGACAACATAAACACCAGCAAGAAACAAAAAATTATTCCCCTTTTCATAAACCCTCCGCCTTTTAAAATCTTAATAAAATTTTTAAGTATAATAACATTTTTTATTTTATTTTGCACCCCATTTTTTATGAAGAAATAAACGGGGACGGGCTTTTTGCCGAAGATTTATCAAAAACGGAAATTCCGTCCCCTATTACTATTACTACTATCACTTATAAACCTGAATCTGCTATGTATCTTTCCAGATTAAACAAGAGAAACAGCGGTATATTAAGTGTTTTCCCGTCCAGTTTAAGCCCTGCCATCGAAAACCTTACAGCTCCGGCTGTATCGTATTTTGCCATGAATTGTTTCAGGCTTTTAGCCTGCAGGTTTATGCCTGCTTTTACTTCTACCGGGTATATTTTCAATCCGTCAGTAATTACAAAATCAAGCTCTGCCTCTGCTCCGGAAGACCAATAGTACACGCCTTCGGAAAAAGATGTGGATGCCAGTTCCTGTGCCGCGTACTGCTCGGCAAGCGCGCCTTTAAACTCTTCAAATACATTACCTCCCAGCATAATACTGCCAATATCCGCCTTGCACATCACTCTTAACAGCCCGATATCAAGGTGAAAGAGTTTAAACGCCTTCATATCCACATAAACCGCCAGCGGCAATGCGCCCTTGCTTACCCTGCTTATTTTCCTTATTAACCCGGCATCCGAAAGCCAAAGCAGCGCCTCTTCATAATCCCTGCTGCGCGCGCCTTCACGTACATGGCCGTATACAAATTTCTTGTGTTCCTTTGAAAGCTGAACAGGCAGGCTGTCCCACAAATGCCTTATCCTGGGTACAATATTGCCCGGTGCGTGTTTTGAAAAATCAAGCGCGTAATTTGCCAGTATTGCTTCCTGCTTTTCCTGTACCGCTGAAAAATCATGTTCTTCGGCCCATGCCTTTACAGCCGCAGGCATACCGCCGATAATTATATACTTTTTCAGGTAATCATCCAATTTTTCAAAAAACGCTTCGCCGGCTTTATTAAATCCCTGTTTGCGGATAAATTCTATAATACCGGATTCATTGTTTGCCAGCAGGAATTCTTCAAATGTCATGGGTTCAAGCTTCATCATATCCACTTTACCGACCGGGAATGAAGTGCCTTTGTGCAGCCCTATTCCAAGCAGCGAACCTGCACAGCACACCGCATATTCAGGCGCATTTTCACAAAAATATTTCAGTGACGTAAGCGCCCTTGGTATCTCCTGAATTTCATCCAGTATTATCAGTGTCTCATCAGGTTTAATTTTTTTTCCGTGCGATGCGCTGATAAATTCAATTATCCTTGCAGGCTCAATTGTGCCGGAAAACAATCCGGCAGCACCGGGAAAGTTTTCAAGATTAAGGTAGGCTACATCCTTAAAACACGTTCTTCCGAATTCCTTAAGCAGCCATGTTTTCCCCGTCTGCCTTGCCCCTTGCAGGATTAAAGGCATTCTGTTTTTTTTGTCTTTCCATAATTTAAGTTTTTCTATAAGTTTTCTATACATTTTTCACCGCCTAATACAATATTACAACTTACAAACACATTTGTCAAACGACTTTTGTGCGTATTAAACACATTTATCAAACGACTTTTTACCAAAATCACACTTTTTATAATAATTTTGATTTTTGCTTTATTTTAAATGGTATTTATCATTTATGAAATGTATATGATACAGGCAAATCTTATTATTTCCACACAAATAGCATTACCGCTATATTTTATTGGCGTTTTTCCTGTCAATGTCATGAGTCAAGGCACGGTGTCGTGTTATTTTATGCCTGTCATCTGAATCGCGGTATATATTCTGCCGTTCATTTCCCCTGGTCATAACATAATATACCGTGTCCGGTAAAACTATCCGTTTTTGCCTGCTCATCTCTGGCCCCTCTATGTGTTTATTCCTGCCAACAACGCATTTAATATGTCATTAAACTATCGGATTACAAATATTTTTTCTCAACTCTCAACTCAAGATCCGTCCCCTTTTATTCCTTTCCTTCACTTCATTTTCTTTGTAAATTTACATTTTGGGTAATTGCTGCAGCCATAAAAACTGCCGTACTTCCCAGAGCGTTCAACCAGGTATCCGTCGCATCTGGGGCATGTGCCGTTATTTATTTCGTTTTCTGCAATCACCGCTTTTTCTCTTGCATTCATTACATGTACTTCCCTGTAACCGTCTTCTTTAATTGCGATATTTTGGATTGTATCCCTGATATCCGCAACCTGTTTTTCTGTCAAAACTTTCTGCTTGCTTAGTTCAAAAATAGTCTCAGGTAAATCACCGTCATATATTACCGGTGTTTTCACCTGTTCAAAAGTCTTAAATTCACAGGACCCGGCCAATACTATTATTGAGTAATATGGAATCTTAGGATATTTGGCCAAATTAAATTTTAGTGCTTTTATATGCAATCTGTTCTGCTGAATAGGATTATAAAACTGGAATTTCTCTGTATAAAGCGACTGCGTCCACTTTTCGTTTTCTTCGCTGCCAAACAGCCATCCTTGATAGCACTTAGTTTCTATGACAAAAAGCCCGTAAGGGCTGATAACAAGATGGTCAATCTGAGATGTCCCGCTGCGATTTTTGATTGTTATATCATTGATTACTGTATACTCTTCTTTGGGAAGTTTTTGTAAAATCCCGGACACTCTATCTTCGCCAATCTCCCCCGCAGATCTGCGGTCAATCAGCCTAATAATTAGCGCAATAAGAATTACTGCTATTATAACCGGTATTAAATAATCCACCCTCCGCCTCACTTTCTATCAAGTCATGAATCAGGCTCTGACACCTTTAATTTGTTTAATTTTTCATCTCATGTCTAAAATTAAAGCACGATGCCGGAGAGTTTCTTTTAACCCTGCTGATTTCCGCCGGTTAATTCAGCCTTAATAAGGCTAAGCAATTCACCTGCTTCTTTAACCGCTTTTTCCGCTTCTTTTGGTTTTACAAGCCTTTCTTCATACTCTGCCATATTTTTAATTCTTATTATTGATTCAAAAAGTTCTTTTACCTTCCTGCTTAAACCCTGGCGCGCAGGAACTTCACCAATAAGCACGGCTGTTTCGTTATGATTTTCAGAAGCGCATCTTTTTTTAAGGCCGTAAACGCAATAAGCATCAGCCGATGAAATTGCCGAATGGACCGCGCTGACAGCAGCCGAATTATAACCTTTATCTTCAAGCGCTTTTGATGCAGACTGCATATTTTCTTCGCCTTTTTGCAGATAATTCACATACATTCCCTTTTCCACATCCCTTGTCTTTATTTTTCTTGTCATATTACCCTTATCCCCTTTTCAATATTTTTAATCAGTTCGTTTTTTTCTTTCTTCTTATACTCGTTCTCTGCCAGTAAATAAAAATGAAGGGTATTTCCAAACATTTCTCCGCATATAAAAGAAAGTTCTTTAAGGCTGTCTTCGGTTTTTTTCTTCTCCTCGGCCCTGCCAATAAGGACAAAAAGGTCTATATCACTGTCAGGTTTTTCATCTCCTTTTGCCACAGAGCCAAATATTACGGCTTTTTTTACCGGTAAACCCTTTAGATTTTTTATTATTAATTCTTTCAGGTGTGTTAACGGGCTGAACATGCGGCTGCTTCCAAAAAGCTTACACGCCGTAATATAGGCATAACTGTTTGTTTTAGCCGTCCAGATTACCGTTTTGCCGGTGCGGCGGCCCGAGATAAAATTTATGCTTTCATAATCTTTCAGGATGTTTATTACCCATGAATGTGAAAGACCGCATAATTTTGCCAGTTCCCTTCCGCTCATGACAAATCCCGGTTTTATTATCCGGGCGGCAACGGCCATTTTAGCCGGAGAATCAAAGTATTCCACAAAATTCTTATTTAGCAGCATATGTTTGCTCCCTTTTATGATATTACAATTGTAAACTATAATTTACATATGTCAAGTAAAAAGCACATAAATATTTAATTTAGGGATTGTCAAACAAGCTGATACTTGACAATGATTTTTAACCGCCTGACATAATTTTGAAACATAACCTTCCCTATTCCCCCGGGAGATAAAGTAACATTTCTTCTGCCATTATTACAGAAAAACTGCTTTTTCTTATTATTTACACACAAATAGCATTACCGCTATATTTTATTGGC
>JAKQNO010000075.1 GCA_029565735.1 bacterium | reverse complement strand
CAAGTTTTATCATGTTGGCCATGTTTTTCTCCGTTACACCATTGTCTTTGCGCGTTCAATTACTTCGTCAATGCTGCCTGTCATGTAGAAAGCCTGTTCCGGAAGGCTGTCAAGTTCGCCGGACACAAGTTTCTTAAAGCCGGATACTGTTTCCTTTACAGGCACATACTTTCCTTCCTGTCCTGTAAACGCGGAAGCCACAAAGAACGGCTGGCTTAAATATTTCTGTATTCTTCTTGCCCTTCCAACTATAAGCCTGTCCGCTTCCGCAAGTTCGTCTATACCAAGGATGGCGATGATGTCCTGAAGGTCTTTGTATCTCTGAAGGATTCTCTGCACTTCTTTTGCCACATTGTAATGTTCTTCGCCGACAATTTCCGGTGTAAGAATTGACGATGTTGAATCAAGCGGGTCAACAGCGGGGTAAATACCAAGCGATGTAAGCGCCCTGTTCAGAACGGTTGTCGCGTCAAGATGCGCGAAAGCCGTGGCAGGCGCCGGGTCAGTTAAGTCATCAGCAGGAACATATATGGCCTGAACCGATGTGATGGATCCCTTTTTCGTTGAAGTAATACGTTCCTGAAGTTCCGCCATTTCTGTTGAAAGGTTTGGCTGATAGCCGACGGCTGAAGGCATACGCCCTAAGAGCGCGGAAACTTCCGAACCGGCCTGCGTGAAACGGAATATGTTGTCTATGAATAAAAGGACGTCTTTTCCGCCTTCATCCCTGAAATGTTCTGCCTGTGTCAGCCCTGTTAATCCTACCCTTAACCTTGCGCCGGGGGGCTCGTTCATCTGTCCGTATATAAGCGACGTTTTGTTGATAACGCCGGATTCCATCATTTCATTTCTTAAATCAGTGCCTTCCCTGGTACGTTCTCCGACTCCCGCGAAAACCGAGAAGCCGCCGTGTTCATGCGCGATGTTACGGATAAGTTCCATGATAACAACGGTCTTGCCCACGCCGGCGCCGCCGAACAGGCCGACCTTTCCGCCTTTTGGATAAGGGCAAAGAAGGTCAATAACCTTTATGCCTGTTTCAAGCATTTCTGTCTTGATTGACTGCTCTTCAAATGTGGGAGGGCGCCTTCTGATAACGCTGAAATTTTCCGTCTTAACAGGCCCCATATAGTCAACCGGTTCGCCAAGGACGTTTAATACCCTTCCAAGCGTGGCTTCGCCAACGGGAACCTTGATGGGCTCTCCGGTATCTGTGGCTTTCATTCCGCGGCTTATGCCGTCAGTGGAACTCATGGCAACGCAGCGCACGGTGTTGTCTCCAACATGGGTGGCAACCTCTGTTGTAAGGTTAATGTCATGTTCCTCGCCGTTCATTTCGTATTTGCCCGTTACCTTTACGGCGTTGTAAATTTCCGGGAGCTTGCCCGTAAATTCAATGTCTATAATAGGCCCTATAACCTGTACCACTTTTCCTTCACTCATGCCGTCTTCCTCCTTAAATATCGGCTTTCAGCCGTTTTTATTTTTTTGCTATCCTTTAATGGCGTTCGCGCCGCCGACAATTTCAAGAATTTCATTTGTAATGGCCGCCTGCCTTGTTTTGTTGGCAAGAAGCGTCAGGCTTCGTATCATGTCATTCGCGTTATTTGTGGCTTTTTCCATGGCAGCCATCCTGACGCCGTGTTCCGACGCCTGCGATTCAAGGACAGCCCTGTAAATTGAGGTCTTTACGTATCTTACAAAAAGATTTTCCAGCACGTCTTTTTCGGTGGGTTCATAAAGATAATCCCTTTTCGCGTGCTGTTCGGCCGGGCCTTCAAACACAACCGGCAGAAGCTGTTTTTTCACTATGTTCTGCGTAAGATTGGTCTGGAATTTGCTGTATATCAGCGTCACTTTGCCGTATTTGCCCGCGCTGAAATTGTCAATTATCATCTTCCCTATTTCTTCAACATCCGGCCACCCTATGTAGCGGTCGTTGAATTTGAATTTTTCATTTTCTTTGCCGAATTTTTTCAGAAGGTCAAAACCTTTTTTGCCGATGTAGAACATTGACATATCCGGATTGGCCTTCATCATAATCATAACTTCTTTTGCAAGGTTTCCGTTAAAACTGCCGCACAGCCCTTTATCGGCTGTGACAAGAATCACGGCTTCTTTTTTTACTTCCGGATGCTCTTTTAAAAGAGGAAAACGCGAACCCGCGTCGCTTGACATAAGCTCCCCGATTACTTCAGCAATTTTATCCGCGTAAGGCCTTGCCGCCATGGTCCTGTCCTGCGATTTGCGCAGTTTGGCCGCGGAGACCATTTTCATGGCTTTTGTTATCTGCTGAATATTCTGGGCGCTTTTTATCCTTTTTCTTATGTCCCTTAAAGTAGCCATTTAAAGCTCCTTTTTTATTTTTTAAACGTTGCCCTGTATTCAGCTATTGCCTTATCAAGCTTCTTGTTTATCGCATCGCTGAATTTCTTTTCTTTTTTAAGGTCTTCAATAACGTCTTTATGTTTGTCGTTTACGTATTTGATAAGCCCTTTTTCAAATTCCTGAACATCTTCAAGCGCGACGTCGTCAAGGAACCTGTTGATGCCGGCATAGATTATTACAAGCTGGTCTTCAACCGGAAGAGGGGAGTTCTTTCCCTGCTTTAATATTTCTTCCATCCTGCGCCCCAGTGCAAGCTGCGCTTCTGATGATTTGTCAAGTTCGGTCCCGAACTGCGCGAAAGCCGCAAGTTCCCTGTACTGTCCCATGTCAAGTTTAAGTTTTCCCGCAACCTGTTTCATGGCTTTTATCTGCGCGTTGCCGCCGACCCTTGAAACTGACAGCCCGACGTTAATGGCGGGCCTTACGCCCGCGGAGAAAAGGTTGTTTTCAAGGAATATCTGCCCGTCTGTGATTGAAATAACGTTGGTCGGAATGTAAGCCGAAATGTCGCCGGCCTGCGTTTCAATTATAGGCAGCGCGGTGATGGAACCGTGGCCAAGTTTTTCCGACAGCTTTGAAGCCCTTTCCAGAAGCCTTGAATGAAGATAGAAAACGTCTCCCGGATACGCTTCACGGCCGGGGGGCCTTCTTAACAGCAGCGACATCTGCCTGTAGGCGGCCGCGTGTTTTGAAAGGTCATCATAAACTATAAGGACATGCTTGCCTTCCCACATGAATTCTTCGCCCATCGCGCATCCCGCGTAAGGTGCCATGTAAAGGACAGGCGCGGGTTCCGAAGCGCCGGCCGAAACCACAATGGTATAATCCATGGCGCCGTACTGCGTAAGCGTGTCCACAACTTTTGCAACCGTTGACTGCTTCTGGCCTATGGCAACGTATATGCAGATAACGCCTGAATTTTTCTGGTTGATTATGGCGTCAATGGCAATGGTGGTTTTTCCCGTCTGCCTGTCGCCTATTATAAGTTCGCGCTGGCCGCGGCCTATCGGAATCATGGCGTCTATCGCTTTAATACCTGTCTGCATCGGTTCGTTAACCGGAGCCCTGTCAACAACGCCGGGCGCTATGACTTCAACCGGCCTTACCCTGGAAGCGTTTATCGGTCCTTTGCCGTCCATTGGAATGCCAAGCGGGTTTACAACCCTTCCTATCATTTCTTTTCCGACCGGGACTGATAAAATTTTTCCCGTGCGTTTTACCATATCTCCTTCTTTAATTCCCTTGTCATCGCCCATAAGAACAACGCCGACATTGTCCTTTTCAAGGTTAAGGGCCACGCCCATAACATTGCCGGGGAACTCCACAAGCTCCATGGACATGACGTTGTCAAGTCCGAACACGCGGGCAATACCGTCGCCGACCTGTATTACTTCGCCCACTTCGCTTAAGGTAACCTTTGTTTCGTAATTTTCTATCTGCGCCTTGATAATTCCTGTGATTTCATCCGGTCTTATCTGCATTTCTTCCTCCTTGAGGTATGTCAGTTATTTTTTCTTTTTTGTCCCTTTTTTCTGTTTCTTTTTGCCGCCCTCTTTAAGTTCTTTTTTCATTGAATCAAGGTACTGTTTTACGCTGGCGTCAATAAGCGTCATGTTGTCCCTTACTATGATTCCGCCAAGTATTCCCTTGTCCACCCTTGCGTCCATGCGCACTTTCTTTTTAAACGTGGATTCAAGCTGCTGCAGAACTTTTGTTTCTTCTGCCGCGGACAGTTCATACGCTGTCTTGACCTGTACCCTTTTGATTCCCAAAAGTTCGTCCGCCTTCTGCGCGTACAGGCTGTAAACGGATTCAAGAATACCTTCCCTTTTTTTGTCAATAAGAAGGCATATAAAATTAAGCGCCAGCCTTGATATCTTTTCCTTAAATTCGCCGGCTACTACAGCCCTTTTGGAAGCTTTGCTTACGCCGGGATGTCCCAGTATGGCCGCGAATTCACGGCTGGAAGCTGCCGCGTTTTTCACAAGCTCCAGGTCTTCCCTTACCTTTTCTATCTGGTTTAAGTTTTCCGCCGCCTGAAAAAGCGCTTCGGCATACTTTGCAGGAAGTGTAGTATTTATCATCACATCACCCTTTTAGTTTTTTCCTATATTTTCAATCGCGTCTTTTACTATATCTGTCTGCGCTTTCTTTGTCATGCTTGCCTTCACTATTTTTTCCGCTGCGATAACGGCAATGTCCACAATGGCGCCCTTGACGTCTTCAATCGCCTTTACTTTTTCCGCATCAATTTCTTTTTTCGCGTCAACAATAAGCTTATGCCCTTCTGCTTTGGCGGTTTCAATTATTTCGTGCCTTGACTTTTCGCCCTCTGCCACGGCTTTTTCAAGGGCTGCTTTGGCGTTTAAAGACATCTCTTTCATCTTTATTTCATAATCTTCTTTCAGTTTCTGCATTTCATCGCGGTCCTTTTCAACCTTATCAAGGGTATCCGTGATATATTTTTCCCTGTTGGAAAGCGTCCTGATAAGGGGCTTTAGAAACAGCACCCATACCATGGGAACCGCTAAAAGAAAAGTAATAAGCTGTACAAGCAACACCGCTTTATCCACTGAAACCATTTTGTCCTCCTGTATTTTATCCCTTTGGGGATGTAATTATTATTTTATAAAACTTGCCGCGTAAAAACCGTATTTGCTATGAGTGCTAAGCGGGCCCTGCGGCCCGCTTTATAACTATCCTATAAAAAGATCTTTAAACGGGTTTGCGAATATAAGGATAAGGCCTACAACAAGCGCGTAAATTGTAAGTGATTCAATGATAGCAAGACCAAGGATAAGAACACCCTGAATCTTACCTGCAGCTTCCGGCTGCCTTGCTACGCCTTCCGCAGCTTTCGCTGTGGCCATTCCCTGTCCGATTCCGCATCCAAGTGCCGCAAGCCCTACACCCAGTGCTGCCGCTAAAACGGAAAACGCAAAGAAAGAAACGCTTTCATTTGTCGCTTTTCCCGCCGCGCCCGCTGCTTCGCTTGCCATTGCTACACCAACTAATCCCATTACAAAAATTGCCATAAGCACTACAAACCTGAACTTTTTCAAAATCTTCCACCTCCTGTTAAAATATTTGAATTAATGTTCTTCACTGTGTTCATGCGAAGCTACTGCTCCGCTGATATATATGGCTGTAAGCAGGGTGAAAACCGCCGCCTGAATAACACTTACAAGTACGCCAAGAACGATTATAAGCGGCCTTAACACCAGAGAAAAACCCGCCATCATCGCGCTTATCGCGTTTGAATTAACCGTGGGCCAGAATAAAATTACCAGGACTATAAGCACGCCAAGAAGAATTTCTTTTGCCATGATATTGCCGAAAAGCCTGAAAGACAGCGATACAGGGCGCGAAATGTCGCTCATAAGTTCCACGAAAAATAAAAACGGTTTTAAAGGGCCCGGCACGGTATCGCCGCCGGTGTAGTGCGCAAGGTATTTGATTATGCCCTTTGCCCTGATACCTTCAAACCATTCCATTATAAAAACAGATACGGCAAGGGTGACGGTAACGGTAAGCATACTGGTGGGCGAAATAAGACCGGGTATTAAACCCATTAAATTACCCACAAGGATATACATAAAAAGCATTAAAAGTATCGGATAGTAGCGCGGCGCCTGCTTGCCTATTACGGAATCCGCGTAATCCGTAACGTATTTAATAAACCATTCCACAAGGTTCTGCGCGCCTTTGGGCCTTAAATCGCGTTTTAAGCTGCCAAGCCAGAGTATGAAAATTACTATGGCGTAATCAAGCATCATCATAAGGACAATGGTAAACGCGTGATTGTCAAGAAAAGGTATAAATGAGTGGTAATGCAGTGACTCTCCCATTGCGTCTCCTTTATATAGTTTTTTTGTTTTCTTTAAATAAAAGCGTGTGGCCTATAAGTACCGCGGCAGTTGCCGCAAAAACGCCTGCTAAAAA
>JAKQNO010000059.1 GCA_029565735.1 bacterium | reverse complement strand
TGACATGGAAAAACCGGCAGGTCCTGTTGTGGAACTGCCCGGTAAAGACACAGCTGTGCCGGATAAATTGCTTGAAAAAGAGCCGCCTGCGCCTTTTACAGGCGAACTTCCTCCTCTGCCGGATCTTGAAGACGATAAAGGAACGGATATTATATAAAAGGGGTGGTGTCATTGAAAAAAACCGCCGCGGCAGTTTTATTTCTGCTGCTTGGATTTTTAACAGCGGTTTACGCTGAAACAAACGTAAGCGGTACGCTGGAAAAAAACGAAATTTGGAGCGCTAAGAACTCTCCTTACATAATCAGCGGCAGCGTTATTATAGGCAAAAAAACCATAGTAAATGTCCAGCCCGGCACTGTAATAAAATTTAAGAAAGACGGAAAGATAACCGTGCAGGGGGTATTTAACTGCAAGGGGCTGCCTGAAAATCCGGTAAGGCTTCTTCCGGAAGACGGGGAAGCTTTTTATGAAGGGATTGTTTACGAAGGCAAGTATAAAAGCATAATTGAATTTTCTGTTTTAATAAGAGGCAAGATAAGCGTTGAAGGCGGTAGCCTTATATTTTCCAACAATTACGTTTTAAACGCGACGGGCATAACGCTTTCCCATTTTGCCAAGTCGGTAATAAAAGACAGTTATTTCTTTAACAATACTTACGGCGTTTACGCCGAAGGCCAGAAAATGAGTTTTACAATAACCGGAAACACCTTCAATAAAAACAGGTTTGCGGTTTATCTCCAGCGTTTTGATGATTCAAAATTGCTCATTGAAAAGAATAATTTTTCGGCAAGCACCGTGAATGTCACAAATTATTCCGCGCTTAACACGGACTGCAAGAATAATTTCTGGGACTACACGGAAGACGCAAAGATACAGAAGTTTTTGTATGATAAAAGGAACAACCCGAAAGTAGGGGAGATAAACTTTAAACCTTTCGCGCAGCAGAAATTCGCGGCATGGATGCCGCCGGCGCAGTTTCAGTCGCTGGTAAAATATTACCTGTCTTTAAAGCGCCCTGATGAAGAACTTCCAAGGGTGACAATAGCGGCGGGAGCAAGCGGTTTTATGCCCCTTACGCCCGATACGCTTAAGGAAGAATCAAACTTCGGTCTTGGTTTAAACGCGGAATTCCAGTTAAGTTTAAACGGAGTTTTCAGGCTTGGCGTTGCAGGCAGGGCGGTATCAATTGAAAGCGAAAAGGAAATGTACAGGTATAAGCTTGATATGACAGACCTTCTGGTGAATGTGTACTGGTATATGGGTTACAGAAAAGACATGTTTTTGATGCCTTACTTAAGGCTGGGAAACGGCGTTGCCCTTGTAAGCACAATGTATAAGTTTAATGAAGCCACATCCGTAAAAATAAATGAAATTGATTATACGGCGGAAGCGGCAGCGGGCGCTGAATTTATTCTGTTTAAAATGTTTTCAATAAGGGCTGATGCCGGATATAACTACACGCTGACGCAGAACGGAAAAAATATATCTTACCCGTTTTTAAATATTACCGGCGGGATAGTGTTTGACGTGCCGCTCTTTTTAAGCGAGTAAAAATGGAAGAGATAAAGAACATAGTTGAAAGGCTGATAAAAAAAACAGGCATTTCACAGGAAATGATAATTGAACAGATTCACGACAACTGGAGCAGGATAGCAGGCGGCAGGCTGTGTTCAAAGACAGAGCCGTTTAAATTTAATGAAGGAAAACTTTTTATATATGCGGATAACAGCACGGTGAAATCGGAGCTTGGATACATGGCAAAGGAAATAATAAAAAAAGCCAACGAGGCAGCAGCGGCTGATTTGGTAAAAGAACTGGTAATAAGGATAAAGGGATGATTAAATCCCTCCATATCGGCCAGGGAATCTGTTTTGGAGAACATGAAATAATAGGCGTGTTTTCCGGAACCGGTTTCAATAAAAAGTTTGCCGAAAAGATGAAAGGCGAAAGAAAGGCAAGGAACGAATCGGAAAAACAGAAAAGCATGGTGCTTGTTGAAAAAAATTCAAAATTACTGCTGTATTTTTCGCGTATAAACGCGGGAAGCCTTATAAAACGGGCAGCTGAATAAACGGAGGCAATAAATGGCAAAGAATGACAAAAAAAATAAAGCTGATAAAAAAGAGGAAATAAAAAAAGCGCCTGCCAAAGCTGAAAAGACGCAGGAAGAGCCAAAAACAAAAAGCGCCGAGGCAAAGCAAGCCGGATCAACAGAGTATACGGCTGATAAGATAACCGTGCTTGAAGGTCTTGAAGCCGTAAGAAAAAGGCCGGCCATGTATATAGGAAGCACTTCAGGGCCCGGCCTTCACCACCTTGTATATGAAGTTGTGGACAATTCCATTGATGAGGCAATGGCGGGATTCTGCGACAATATTAACGTGATAATTCACGTGGATAATAGTATAACCGTTATAGACAACGGCCGCGGTATTCCCGTGGAAATGCACAAGCAGATGAAAAAATCCGCGCTTGAAGTCGTGTTGACAGTATTGCACGCCGGCGGAAAATTTGACCATGATTCTTATAAGGTTTCCGGCGGCCTTCACGGCGTGGGCGTTTCGTGCGTAAACGCGCTGTCTGAATGGCTTGAAGTGGAAGTAAGAAAGGACGGCAAGGTATACACCCAAAGTTATGAACGCGGGGTTCCGCAGTCGCCGGTAAAACAGATCGGCACTGCGAAAAAATCCGGAACA
>JAKQNO010000058.1 GCA_029565735.1 bacterium | reverse complement strand
TGACATGGAAAAACCGGCAGGTCCTGTTGTGGAACTGCCCGGTAAAGACACAGCTGTGCCGGATAAATTGCTTGAAAAAGAGCCGCCTGCGCCTTTTACAGGCGAACTTCCTCCTCTGCCGGATCTTGAAGACGATAAAGGTACGGACATTATATAAAAGGGGTGGTTCTGTTGAAAAAAACCGCCGCGGCAGCTTTATTTCTGCTGCTTGGATTTTTGACAGCCGCTTACGCAGAAACATCCGTAAGCGGTACAATTGAAAAAAATGAAATCTGGAGCGCTAAAAATTCTCCTTACATAATCAGCGGCAGTGTTGTCGTCGGAAAAAAAACCGTAATTAATGTTCAGCCCGGCACTGTCATAAAATTTAAAAAAGACGGAAAAATAACCGTGCAGGGAGTATTTAACTGCAAGGGCCTGCCTGAAAATCCGGTAAGGTTGCTTCCGGAAGACGGAGAAGCTTTTTATGAAGGAATTGTTTACGAAGGCAAATATAAAAGCGTATTTGAATTTTCAGTCCTGATAAGGGGCAAAGTAAGCGTTGAAGGCGGAAGCCTTATATTTTCAAATAATTACGTTTTAAACGCGACGGGCATCACGCTTTCTCATTTTGCCAAAGCGGTCATAAAGGACAGTTATTTTTTTAACAACACTTACGGCATTTATGCCGAAGGCCAGAAAATAAGTTTTACAATAACCGGCAACACCTTTAACAAAAACAGGTTTGCGGTTTATCTTCAGCGTTTTGATGATTCAAAAATGCTCATTGAAAAGAACAATTTTTCGGCAAACACGGTGAATGTCACCAATTATTCCGCGTTAAACGTGGAATGTAAAAATAATTTCTGGGACTACACCGAAGACAGCAAGATACAAAAGTTTCTGTATGATAAAAGGAATAACCCTAAAATAGGGGAGATAAATTATAAGCCTTTTGCGCAGCAGAAATTCGCTGCGTGGATGCCTCCGGCGCAGTTTCAGTCGCTGGTTAAATACTATCTGTCTTTAAAACGGCCCGATGAAGAGCTTCCAAGGGTGACAATAGCGGCGGGCGCAAGCGGTTTTATGCCCCTGACGCCTGATTCGCTTAAGGAAGAATCAAATTACGGGCTAGGCATAAACGCGGAATTCCAGCTGAGCTTAAACGGAGTTTTCAGGCTTGGCGTGGCAGGCAGGGCGGTATCAATTGAAAGCGCGAAGGAAATGTACAAATATAAACTTGATATGACAGACCTTCTGCTCAACGCGTACTGGTACATGGGTTACAGAAAAGACCTGTTCCTTATGCCATACTTAAGGCTTGGTAACGGCGTTGCGCTTGTCAGCACAATGTATAAGTTTATTGACGGTACTTCCGTAAAAATAAATGAAATTGATTATACGGCCGAAGCTGCCGCGGGCGCGGAATTAATACTGCTTAAGATGTTTTCAATAAGGGCGGACGCCGGCTATAACTATACGCTGACACAGAACGGAAAAAATATTTCATACCCCTTTTTAAACATTACGGGCGGAATAGTTTTTGACGTGCCGCTCTTTTTAAGCGAATAATAATGGAAGAAATAAAGAACATTGTTGAAAGGCTGATAAAAAAAACAGGAATTTCGCAGGAAATGATTATTGAACAGGTTCATGACAGCTGGAGTAAAATTGCCGGCGGCAGGCTGTGTTCAAAAACAGAGCCGTTTAAATTTAATGAAGGAAAGCTTTTTATATACGCGGACAACAGCACCGTAAAGTCGGAACTTGGATATATGGCAAAGGAAATAATAAAGAAAGCAAATGAATCAATAAAGACGGATTTGGTAAAAGAACTGATAATAAGGATAAAGGGATGATTAAATCCCTTCACATAGGCCAGGGAATCTGTTTTGGAGAACATGAAATAATAGGCGTATTTTCCGGTACGGGATTAAATAAAGATTTTGCAGATAAGATGAAAAGCGAAAGAAAAGCAAGAAACGAATCGGAAAAACAGAAAAGCATGGTGCTTGTGGAAAGAAATTCAAGATTACTGCTGTATTTTTCCCGTATAAACGCGGGGAGCCTTATAAAGAGGGCAGCTGAATAAACGGAGGAAATAGATGGCAAAGAATGACAAAAAAAATAAAGCTGATAAAAAAGAGACAATAACCAAAGAGGCAAAGGCGCCTTCCAAAATGGAAAAAACGCAGGAAGAACCAAAGGCAAAAAGCGCTGAAGCAAAACAGTCAGGTTCAACGGAGTATACTGCCGACAAAATTACGGTCCTTGAAGGGCTTGAAGCTGTAAGAAAAAGGCCGGCCATGTATATAGGAAGCACTTCAGGGCCGGGCCTTCACCACCTTGTCTATGAAGTTGTGGACAATTCCATTGACGAAGCAATGGCCGGATTCTGCGATAATATTAATGTAATTATCCATGTGGATAACAGTATAACCGTCATAGACAACGGACGCGGTATTCCCGTTGAAATGCACAAACAGATGAAAAAATCCGCCCTTGAAGTCGTTTTAACCGTACTGCATGCGGGTGGAAAATTTGACCATGATTCCTATAAGGTGTCCGGCGGCCTTCACGGCGTCGGCGTTTCGTGCGTAAACGCGCTGTCTGAATGGCTTGAAGTGGAAGTAAGAAAGGACGGCAAGGTATACACCCAAAGTTATGAACGCGGGGTTCCGCAGTCGCCGGTAAAACAGATCGGCACTGCGAAAAAATCCGGAACA
>JAKQNO010000024.1 GCA_029565735.1 bacterium | reverse complement strand
TATTTTTTATTATATCTTTTATCTCCTGCGGCGCGGACGGGTTAAAGTACATTGACATACAGCCAAATATCACAGGGTTATACCACGCGGCCCTTTCTATGCTCATAGCGCTAAGGCCGTTCTGAAAAGCCGCGGCAAAAGTACTGTCCCCGGTAAGCCGGTACATTTCGGCGCGCGCCCACATTAATTCATCGGCATAGTTGGCGTCTGTGTAGTACGGGTCTGTTTCGCCTGTCTTTGGGTGCATGTCAAGCCATTGCCACGCGGCCTTTGCCGACGCTGAACACCTTGCGGCAAATGCCGGGTCAATTGATGAAAACACCCTGTATGACTGCGCCATAACCGCGCAGAATGTTGCGGCCGGTATTGTGGAATACTGGTTATGCGCAAGGTCCTGCGGTTTTGCCGTGCGCGTAAGCGGGTCTTTGTCCGGCGCCGTGCCAAAGACAAAACCCGGCTCTGTATCCACTTTGTTGTAAACACTGCCGTCAGGGTTCTGCATTTTAAATAAAAATTCCAGCCCCCACCTTGCCTGGTTTAAAATGTCAGACTCAGAGCCTCCGCTTTCCGGAATATTAATATTAAGCCCCTGCATTGACCGGGTTTTAAGTTCATACAGCCACAGCATGTACGCCACGGAAAAAGCGTGTTCGTGCGTCCACTTGCCAAAATCGCCGGCATTGTGCCAGCCGCCAATAAAATCGCCGGTGCCTGATTTGTCGTTATACCCCGCGTCCGCGGTGTGGCACGCCGGGTGTGTTAATCCAATCACAGGGTCGTTCATTTCTGTGCCGCACCTTATTGAATAAAATCCCCTTAACGCGTCCTTAAACAGCGTGTCATACGCGTCATCCGCGATAGAAAAATTATATGAACGCTGATTGTTTATTTCCACGTAATATTCGCCGGGCGTATTTAAACCGGAAAAATCGCCGCTTACAACCCCTTCGCCTGCCGCAGGGTCAGAAATTACGCCGCCGCTTATAGCGCCTGACAATACGGATGAATCATCCAGAACTTTTTTTACCTGAAAATCCGCGCCGGTTGATGCTGTCTGCGTGACAACAGAAAAGAACTTTTTCTGCGAAGGCAGGTACCCAATCTGGTTAATCTTGGGTTTTAAGCTTAAGAAAACCGCGTTTGGCGTGTTTATGGCTTCATCTTCTTTGTAAAATTCAATATTGTCAAGGTACAAAACAGCTGTTGTCCCTATGTTCCCGCCAAAGGCAAACTGCACGCCCTGTACTGTTGCCGCGTCCCACGCGGCTGTGCAGCCCCATCCGCCCTGGCTTAACCTGTTAAAAGGTATTTCAAACAGCTGCCATTCTTCGCTGTCAACTGCAAGCGCCTTGCGGTAATCGTCATAATTGCAGGCGGCGTTGTGAGTACCATCCAGCGGTATGGAAACTACAACATCCGCCTTTCCTTTGGCAAAAAACCTTACCCCGTAATACGCGCTTAAATCTTCTGATATGTATGAGGGGTTTAAGGTTGTCATTAATCCCGTAAAGGAGGTGTAAACATCGGGATTTAATATGATTGAATCAACTTTGCGGCAGTAAGCGGAAGCGTTATACCCGGGCGCCGAGTTGGCGGTTAACGTGACGGATGATATCCCGTCTGTGTATGTAAACCAATGCCCGCCTTTTGTATTTGTCAGCGTCCCGGTTTCGCAGGTATCCACAGTCAACACGGCAAAACACGGCGAATATAGTACGGCGAACATCATGGCAATAAGCGTTTTTTTCATCTTTTATCCTTTGCCGTTTAGTTGAACCCGCTTTATATTAATTATAACGCATGAGGAGGAAAAGGGATGCGGGAATTAGAGCAGAACTGAGGGACGGATGCACAGAGGGACGGAGGGACGGAAGGAAAACGAGGGTCGGAAGGTCAGATGGTCGGAAGTTCGGAGGAAAGACAATAAAAACCGAGGGACGGTTGGAGCGAGCATGCGCAGCGGAAATCCAAAGCCTTGGTAGACGCGGGTCTTTAATATCGCATCTATATCAACCTTCATGCGATATTATCCGCGGCATTTTTTGTTCTCGCGGGGTGGGTCCGGTTGGAGCGAGCATGCGCAGCATAAGAAGCAGGGACATGCGATATTAAAGACCCGCGTCTACCAGTGCCAAACCTTACTGCACAGACAGAAGACAGTTGAAAGCGAGACGTACCATGGTACGTCTCTACGATAAAATCCAAACAACGCGCATTAATTATATAATTTACAGACATTGAAGATTTATTTATAGTGTGTTAAAATTCTGCCGTTAAAAAAGTCAGATTTTTAAAAGATTAAATAACAGGAACACACGGGAGGCATTTTTGAAACGATTTCCGCTTTTCTTGAAAACTGACCCGAAAAAATGGTCAAACTGGCAATGGCAGGAACAAAACCGCCTGCGGAATGGGTCTGATATCAAATCCTTTTTCCCGCGCCTTTCAGATAATGAAGTAAAAACTTTTAACGAATATGCATCCAAATATAAACTTGGAATAACCCCCTATTTGCTTTCACTTATAAAACTGAATAAGAACGGCCTGCCTTTAACAGACGATCCTGTCTGGAATCAATTCAAGTATTTTTCACCGGAGGAAACGTCAGGCCCTTCCGACTATGACAGCAGGCATGAAAACTGGGAAATCCCCGGCGAAATGCCGACGCCAATGATTCAGCACAAGTACCCCGGCAGGGCAATAATCCGCCTGGTTAACAGCTGCCTTGGTTACTGCAATTATTGTTACCTTACCACAAGGATAATTGATAAAAAGTATTCTTCCAGGAAACAGAATAACGGAAAAATCTGGTCTGATACGCTTTCTTACCTTAGAAAAAATCCGGACATTACAGATGTATTAATCAGCGGCGGTGACCCCCTGCTGCTTTCAAACAGCAGGCTTGAACAGGTTTTCCGCGACCTTAAGTCGATAAAATCAATCAGGTCAATCCGGCTGAACACGCGCGCTTTGACTCATAATCCGTACCGGTTTGACGCCGGCCTTGTTAAAATATTTAAAAAGTACAACTTGACCGTCCTTGAAATACATATGTCCCATCCGGTTGAACTTACCGGCGTTGTAAAGGAAAAGTTATCCCTTTTTGACAAGGCCGGGTACAGGCCTATAATTGTCTGGAGGGCTCCGTTATTAAAAGGGATAAATGACGATGAAAAAACACTAACCGCCCTTTTTAACGCATTATACGAAAACCGCATAATTCCATATTACCTGTTTCATTACGCGCCTTATACACTTGGCCGTTCAACAATAGGTGTAAGCGTAAAGGCAGGAGCCCGTATTATGCAGAAAATAAGGCGCAAGGTTCCGGGCATCGCCTTTCCGCGTTATACGCTTTTTCATGTGGACGGCAAACACGACATCCCGCTGGAACCATCCGGCACGCCCGGATTTGTATATAAAAACAGCAATAACAATAATCCTGTAATTAAATTCAAAAACTGGAAACAGCGCTGGGTTACTTATCAGGACATAAAGGATGCCCCATGCCGCAGGAAAAAATAAAACTTAGATCCTTAAGGGGCTTATATAACGGTTTAAGGGATTTACTGCATGGCTGGTCCTTTTATATTCCCCGCAGTTATAAAAGAACGCAGGATACCTCCGGTTATAAAACAATCGCGGCCTTTAACACCGCCATAAAAGAACGCCCGGAGCTGAAAGAAATTAATCTTCACAGGATTGAAAATATGCATCTTGCGGCATCCATTCTTGACGGAATTACCCTTGAGCCTAAAATGATTTTTTCCCTAAGAAAGGCGCTTGGCAATCCCAACAAAGACGACCGCTTTAAATCGGGCCCCACACTGATAAAAGGGCGCCTTAAGTTTTCGTCAGGCGGAGGATTATGCCAGGTTTCAACCACGCTTTTTAACTGTGCGCTTGTATCGGGTCTAAAAATCATAGAAAAACACAACCACAGCGTTGATATCTGGCAGGATAAAAGAATGATTGGCCTTGGAAGGGACGCTGTTTTCGCTTATTATCTGCGGGATTTGAAATTTCAAAACACCCTGCCGTTCCCTGTTGTTTTAAATTTAAGCGCGGACAGTAAACGCATGCTTTTTTCATGTTCTGTTAATTCAGCAGAGGCCTATACGCCTGATATATCGGTCAGCACGGAAATAATAAAAAAAATAACGCTTTTATCCCCGAAGGGACCGGCGGAATTGATTCCGGGCTGGCTGGTTAAGACCGTAAGGACTGAAAAACGGGGCGGCAAAGAGGCCAAAACATATATACACAAAGATTATTACAGGCCTTTGGCGAAAATAAAGGGTGAATCTTTATGAAGAAAATCAGCACCATCGGCATTGTTTACGAGACAAAAGATGACGCGCTTGCAACCGGCATGCCTGTTGAAAGGCTGTATCATTGGCGTGAAAACAGCGAAATAGCATCCATAAACAGCGCAATTAAAAAAGCCGGGTTTAAAACCGTCCTCATCGGAAGCCCCGCAAAACTGTCGGAAAGAATTCAATATTTCAGAAAACGCGTTGATTTTATCTTTAACCTTTCTGTCGGTTTCATAACAAGGTACCGTTTATCCCAGGGCCCTTCCCTGTATTCATTGGCCGGTATTCCTTACAGCGGCGCGGACGCGTATACAAAAATGGTCAGCCAGAACAAACAGCTTCAAAAAGCCTTCTTCGACAAATTAAACCTTCCCACCCCTTCCTGGTCCTATATACACTCAAAAGAAGAGATCAGCGCCTGCAAATTTCCGAAACATCCGGTAATTGTGAAGCCAGCTTATGAAGGGTCCTCGATTGGAATTTATCCCGGGTCATTAAGCCGTAATTGCAAAGAAACCCGGTTAAAGGCTGCCGGGCTTTTTAAATCACATAAAATGCCGCTGTTAATAGAAAACTTTATCGCGGGCAAAGAATATAAAGTCGGAATCATCGGCAGTTTGCCCGGCGTGTTTATCGCCATGATTGAAGACACACTGGCAGACGGAACTCCGCTGGGAAAAGAGTTTATTCACTTAAGCGCAAAAAAGGACATTACATTCTCAAAAAAACCTGCCGATATTAACCGCAAAGAATTCAAAGCCCTCCGGGATGACTGCCTGAAAATTTACAGGCTGCTTGGGCCGATGGATTATGCAACGTTCGACATACGGATGGACAAATCCGGGCGGCACTACTTTCTTGAGGTCAACGCAGATGCCACTTTGCATCCGCTTAGGACTCTGGCAAAATGCTGCGCTTTGCATAATATGGATTTTGATTCCATGATACAATTCATATTAAACAGTTCGCTGAAAAGGCAGGGCCTTCAATGAACGTACTGTACGGAAACAAAACAATCGCCGTCAACACACATCACCCTTCGATTGAAATAAAATATCCTGAAGCCGCATCAAAACTTGCGGACTGGGAATCTGTTTTTAATTCAACCCTGCATGCAGTTTCCGAAAAAGCGTCAGCCCGAAAGCCAAAAAAAATCTGCGTGATTGTGGAAGACAGGACGCGGATAAACCCGCAATACCCTTACTTTCTTTCGCGCCTGTACGAAACCCTGCATTCATCATTGCCTGACACGGCAATTTATCTGTTAATCGCCTATGGGACTCACGAAAAGCACTCAAAAGAAGACAATATCCGCTGTTATGGCGCTGAAAACCTGAGTAAATATATACTTGTAGACCATGACAGCCGGAATCCCAAAAATCTTAAGACAATCGGCACTTTAAAATCGGGCCTGCCCCTAAAAATCAATTTAACCGCGGCAGAGTCGGGCCTTGTTATTTCTTTCGGCACTGTCGCCCCCCACGCTTTCGCAGGTTTTACCGGCGGCAGGAAAATAATCCTGCCCGGCATTTCCTCTTACGAAAACATCTGTTCAAACCACTCAAAAGTCAAACAGGAAAACGTAGGGCTGGGAATGCTTGATAAGAACCCCATACATGCCGAAATGCAGGAAGCAGCCGGGTTATTTTCGCCTGATTTCTGCTATCAGACAGTCTTCAACAGCCGGCGGGAAATTGCCGGTTTGTTTTTCGGGAAACTGGATGAAGCTTTTCATGAAGCTGTGGCTTTCTGCAAAACCATAAACACCGGATTTATCGGCGAAACCCCGGACCTGGTCCTTGCAAGCTGCGGAGGCGAGCCTTTTGATTCAAGCATATACTTTGCGCAAAGGACCATTACACTTGCATGCCAGACCGTGCGGCAGGGCGGAACAGCTGTTATTTTCGGCAAATTTCCAAACGGCATCGGAGATAAGCATTATGAAAAATGGCTTTCCAAACCGGTTGACGAAGTGCTTAATCTGCCGGAATCCGCGATAGATGTTATGGTACACAGCGCATACCTGACCGCAAAAAACCGCGCGCGCTGCAAACTGTATTTTTTTACGGACTTAAAGGAAGAACAGGCGGCAGGCGCCGGTTTGAATCTTATTAATACCAAAGAAAAGCTTGAATCATTATTGAGCTCAATACCGGCCGGAAATAAAATGCTGTTCATTCCAAACGGGTCGTCTTTATTGCTGTCCCGCGGCGGGACGCAGATCTTCCCGGATTAATCTTCCGTATTTTTCCCCGTTTAACCTGATTAATTCCTTAATATTAAGTTCCTGCTTTAAGCTGATATTTTTCCCGTGCAGAATTCTGCAAAGCGACTGATACTGTATCAAAACACAAAATTGCTGCGTTTTTCTTCTGAACAGGAAATTATTCCTGTCAGTTCCCTTTTCATAAACGCCAAGTTCAGTCAGAATCCCCGCGACATTTTCGGAATAGTAATCCGGATTTATCAGGAATTTTATGCCAAAGCGCGAGTAAAACTCTTTCAGTTCCGACAGGTTTTCATGATGCTGTGTCTGGTACGGAAAAACTCCGTTTTCAATATTTGAACCGTCAGCGGCAAACCCGATCCCATTCTTAAGGCAGTATTGCACTGTCCTGATATGCATGGCCAGCGCGCAGACGGTGCAAAACGTCACCGATTTATAATTGCCCTTATCTGACGACGGCAAAAAATCCTCAAAGTATATGGAATTACGCAGTTCTTTTACCCGGTCGTAGACAATTACAAACCTGTCATTACCGAATTTTTTCCTTAACATATCAAGGCCGCATTCGGCATTAGCCGGGTCTGACGGAATCAATCCAAGGGGATTAAGGCCTGTGCTGATATCAAATGTTAAAAGGTGCACTTTTTTAAATTTTTCCGCGCATCTGGCCGCAGCCAGCATTGAATCCGTTCCGCCTGAAAATCTTATGCATATTTCACCGTTCCCTGTCTTTTCAGGCATGGTATCAGGCAGGATGCCGGCAATAATCCTTTCCCCGGCCGGCGCCCCGGCGGATTCAGATGTTTTCTTGTTTCTTAATGCCTTATAAATAATCAGCGGCAGGGAGACAAATAATATATACAGCATCCTTTTTTCCAGATTTTCCGGCAAAGAATGAAAGATACGCAAAAGTATTTTTTCAACCGCATGTTTCATACGCGCTTTTATCCTCTCATCTGCTATTGAAGTATGAAAAAATTTTCTTTTTTGTTTTTCCGGTTATATGAATATAAAAACCCCGAAGGTCTGCCAGCAGCAAAAATACCAGGTAAAGAAGCCGGTCGGCATTTATGCCTGAAAATTTCTTTTTAACAGTCCGGATAATAATTCCCGGAATCCGGGGCTTCTTCTCCTGTATGGCCTTCACTATGTAATCCAGATGAACCATAACATCATTTTTATATTTATATCCCGTTTCCTTCATTATAAGCATGCTTTTATCCAGGACTTCCTGAATCTCCGGATCCCCGGGTTTCAGGTATTCATAACTGAACATATTTTCCCCGGTATGCCGCATTCCGTTTAAGGTGTTAACAACAAGCGGTAATTTTTTTTCATCCGCAAACTTAATAATATCAGGCAGGCTTTTAAAGTTTGATTTCATTGTGCAGAAATTAAGAAATATCTTCCTGTCTTTACCTTCTTTTCTGTGTCCGGCGAATGCTTCAATTGTCTGCGTAAGATTCCTTTCAAAACGTTCCCAGCTCCCCGCCCCCCGGACCTTTTCAAACTCCGCGTTTAAGCCTTCCAAAGAAAATTTCAGATGAAACGATTTCAGGGATGCGATACCTTCATTGATTCTGCCCATATCACACTGGCCATTTGTCACCATGAAAAGAGTCGGCTGAGTTTGCATGCTTTTTACCGGCTGAATAGATTTAATAAATTCAGGATTAACGGTAAATTCACCGCCAATAAACCTTAGATACCGTGCTTTTTCAATAAGCGGAAGGATTTCCGTATATTTTTCTTTGGCAATACCTTTTGAAACGCCTGTTCCCAGGCAATGCGCGCACTTCAGATTGCATTTTCCGTCTATTTCAATGGTGATAACTTTTGGCAGTACTGTATTGCCGGATTCAATTTTATGCTCCGGCATGCGGCCAAATCCTTCAGGTATTTCGGGAACAACACCCTGCCTGCCATAAAACCTGTTCCACCTGAAAGGACGGCAATGATGCACGCAGCCGGCGCCTGTATAATCGCCTTTTTCCATAGACGCCCGGATGCGTTTTATCCGCTTTCCGTTCCAGATTGACTCCAATGTCTGCTTATAAATATTGCCGATAGGGCCCGCGTTGGAATAACAGCAGTGGGATACATCCCCGTTTCCCCAAATAAAGATATTAGACCAAGGATTTGAACAGCAGTATGGCACTTCTTAGTTCTCCCTTTAGTTTATACAGGATTAATCCCGTTAACAAATAAAATCATTTCTGTTTTTTAGATTATATCACTGTATTATCCGTTCAACAATACCATTTGCGAGATTAAGAGCGTAAAAAGGAGATAGGTTGGAGCGAGCCTGCGAAGCGGAAATCCAAAGCCTTGGTAGACGCGGGTCTTTAGCCCGCGGCATTTTTTTGTTCTCGCCCACATAAAAATAAAAAAGCCCCTTAACAAATACTAAGGGGCTTTTTTATTTTTGGCTGGGCGGGGTGGGCTCGGTCAGCAAGCGCCTACACGGCGCTTCCCGACCCTGAAAAATGCCTTTCGCTCGCCCATTGCTCGCTCTTCTGACATTTAGTCAGCGGCATTTTTTCGTTCTCGCCCCCATAAAAATAAAAAAGCCCCTTACTAAAAATAAGGGGCTTTTTTATTTTTGGCTGGGCGGGGTGGGCTCGAACCACCAGATGTACGGACCAAAACCGTATGCCTTACCATTTGGCTACCGCCCAGCGTGATTACTATATTTATTACTTATTTCTTAATCTTAATTCTGAGCCTGTCGACCCTTCGATAAACTCAGGGTCTGTCTAATGATACTGCCATGATAACATATTATTCCGATGTACGGACCAAAGCTGCTACGGATGCGGGCTTTGCCATCGCATCCTGCGCAGCCCCACCTCGTTCGCTGGCGCCGTCCACAGACGGCTTTTCCTCGCTAATCGCTCGGCGCTCTCTCGCGTTGGCCGCTAATACCGGCGGCCAACCGTATTTCTTACCATTTGGCTACCGCCCAACTGCAAAGCGATGAATTTTTATGTTAAAGACTTAACTGCCGCGGGCTGAAGACCCGCGTCTACCAAATCTACACCGGCCTTCCAAGCATCACGCAGGAGCATTATACAAAAGATTCATATTTTTTACACTCATAATAAAATCAAAAAAACTCGCAGGCGGAAAGCTCTGCGAGTTTTCTTTTATATTTTCTACCGCTTAAAACAACTGGCCGCTGTCTTACTGTGCGCGTTCTTCGATGCCCTGGGTAATATTGCTGTACTTGTCCAGGACCATTTTTTCAATCTGCCCGCGCGTTTCGTTGTTAAGCGGATGGGCGATGTCCTTAAAAGTACCGTCTGACAGCTTTCTGCTTGGCATCACAACAAACAGCCCGTTCTTGCCGTCAATTACCTTTAATCCCCTTACAACAAACGATTCGTCAAACGTGATGCTTGCGTACGCTTTCAGTTTCTGGTCTTCCCCTTCTGCTGCCGCCCTTGGAAAAATCTTAACTTCTGTGATGTTCATGCTTCACACC
>JAKQNO010000053.1 GCA_029565735.1 bacterium | reverse complement strand
TCTTTTTCCTTAAGCCCGGTTTTTTTCATTATAACTTCATTGCGCTGATTTAAAAAATCATCATAGTGGTCCCGAATTATCAGATAGGCCGCCGACTCTTTAACTATTTTTGCACGCGACAGCTGGCACAGCAGCGCTTCCTGTTCTGTGCGGCACCCCACACCCGCGGGCAGGCACCCCATTATTATGCGCCTTGCTTCACACGCCTGTTTTTCTGTAATATCAAAATTAAATTCGTTTTTTAAAATAACCACAATTTCTTCATCAGATTCCGTAATAAGCCCTCTGTCATTCATTAAATACGAAACAAACACTGCTGTTTCTTTTAACTTAGAGCTTATGTCAAGGTTTTCTATCTGGTTTATCACATACGCTTCAAGGGATTCAATTCTTATTTCGGGGGCATTTTGAAGCGCCCGGCTGTGGTTGTCAGACGCTTCAGGATGAAATTCATATTCAGAAAAATTTGACTGATAATTTTCCCACTTATCGCGTTCCCGCGCCGCTTCAATCATCTTCTGAATGTCCTGAAGGTCGTTTTCACGGGAAGATATTATAAAATCATCAACCAGGGGATTTGCGGCCATTTTTTCTTCGGCGCACTGTCTTAGTTCCTGAAAATTCATCGGAAGGATTTTTATGGCAAGCTGATTTTTAAGCGATAAAGAATGCTTAAGCGCCTGTTTCTGGCTTAATCTCTGAGTCAGTCCGTATCCCGGCATCAACGCCTCCCTTGTCTTTTTTTATTCTAAACTCCGCAGCTGTTAAATGTCAACAGCCATTATTTAATCATTCATCAAACTTCTCGTTATCCCTTATAATCCATGCTTTTTCAATACCTTTAAGCGATGACAAATCGCCGCTTGAAAGCCTTCTTGGATTTACAATTATAAGATAAATCTTAACGCCGGCGGCCGCCGCCTTTTCAAACGCTTTTTTGAAACTTATGTCCAGCACATCGCCGTCGCTTGCCATCAGAATTTTTTCATGGCGGTTGTCCATGGCGTGCTGCAGCGGCAGCACAAAATCAGTCATCCACGTCGTGCTGAACACCCCGTTGGCAAGGCCGGATGCCGGCAGTTTTTCCACATGTCCGGAAAAACACCACGCGCTGTCGCCGATGTATTTTTTAACCGATAACAGCAGGCCCGTAAGCACTTCCAGTTTTGACAGCATGCTGCCCGACACATCAAGGTAAAGGTGCGTCCGGCATTCCGTCATATGTTCTTTAACAACTGTGTTCGCGAAAAAACAGGGATAAAATCCGCCTGCCTGCAGAAAAATTTCCCGCCTTCCGTAAACCGGAACCAGCCCCCTTTCCACGGCATAGACATCCATATGCGCCTGCTTTACCCCGCCTTCCACAAGCGCGGCTTTCACGGCTTCAAAGACCGCGGCGCGGTTGTCTTTGTCACGGTTTAAAATGGGCGCCGCTTTAATTTCGCTTTTTTCCATAGCGCCGCCTGTATGGGTGCCTATTAGCGTTTCATTTGAAAATTCATAATCATTTAAAATATCCGCCGCCCGCTTTACAAGTGCGTGAATGCCGCCCGACCCAAACCACGCGTCCATATACAGTTTTGTGAACGCATCACGCTTTTTTCTGTTTTTTAAGAAAAACCTTACGCTTTTCCTCACATTTTCAACAGCTTTTTTCTGCATCTCTTCGTTGTTAAAAATTTCGCTTCTCTGCTCCTCTTCAAACCACGGTTTTAAAAGGGCAGACGTCATGCTGCGGCCGCCGTAAAACCTGGACGTAAAAGTATGGGCGGCTTTTGTGTACCGGGACATAAGGTGCGCATTTATCCTTATGTCGTAGATTATGTTGTAAATGTGGTGGCCAGGCATGTAATCATATTCAAACACCGGATTAAGGTCGCCGTTTATCCTGTGATGA
>JAKQNO010000151.1 GCA_029565735.1 bacterium | reverse complement strand
ACCACAGGGATGAAGAGGGCATGTTTAAGGAATTTATGCACATATCAAAAAATAAGTGCGTGGCAGCTGACACATATGATTATATGAAGCTGGCCGCAATTTCAAGATACCTTTCGTGTTTCGTGACCAATGAAAGCGATTATATGCATTTAATGGCGCCGTTTACGAATATTATAGCCATCTGGGGAAACGGCGATCCGGAAAATAACAAACCGTCAGGCGCCGGCCACGAGGTTATTTCCGCCTCTGACGGTGCTGTTGATTCCGTGACCGTAAGCAGGGTTCTGGACAGCGTCAGAAGCCACATTACAAGCCATCACGCGCAAAAATAGAATGAAGATATCGGTTAACATCACGGCTTTAAACGAAGAGAAAAACATAGAGCGCTGCCTGAAAAGCGCGTCATTTGCCGATGAAATTGTGGTGACAATTGATTCAAGGACTGCCGATAACACCGCCAAAATAGCGCGTAAGTTTACGCCCCGGGTTTATGTAAGGGAGTTTAAGGGCTTTTCCGACATCAAACAATTCTGCCTGTCAAAATCAAAAAATGAATGGGTTTTTGTTATTGACGCGGACGAGGAAATATCCCCGCAGCTTGCGCGCGCGGCGCGGGATGTAATAAAAAACGGGATTTATGACGGTTATAAAATCAAACGCGAAACTTTTTTTCTGGGCCGCCTTATTAAACACTGCGGCTGGGGCAATGATTACCAGTTAAGGCTGTTCAGAAAAAATGCCGGCGCTTATGACGGCAGGGCCATACACGAAAGCGTAAAGATAAACGGGAAGACGGGGATAATAAACGATCCCGTGTATCATTATTCCTATCCGGACAGCGCTTCATATTTTTCAAAGTTAAACCAATACACCACGCTTCAGGCAGGGGCAAAACAGAAAAATTTATTGGTCCTGCGCATGCTATTCGCGCCCTTTTTAAAGTTTTTCAGGATGTATGTTTTAAAGAAAGGCTTTTTGGACGGGCTGCAGGGTTTTGTGCTTTGCGTTTACAGCGGTTTTTCGGAATTTGTGAAATTTTCAAAGATGTGGGAAGCGCGTAAAAAGGGGAACGAAGAAGGAATTCTGCTGCGCGCCCCAAACTGGATAGGCGACGCCGTGATGTTTACGGCGATGATTAAGCCGGCCAAAGCGCTGTTTAAAAAAGTCACGGTGCTGTCTGACAAAGGCGCTGCGCCTGTTTTTGAAAATAATCCGGATATAGGCAAACTTATAGTGTTTGATAAAAATGATTCCGCGTCAATAAACGCCGCGGTGAAAGAGATAAAAAAAGATAATATAAACTGCGGCGCGACGTTTACGCCTTCCTTGTCATCGGGGCTTATGCTTAAAAGGGCCGGGATAAAGAAAAGGGCGGGATTTTCCGAAGACGGTTTTTTTCTGAATTTAAGGTACAGGCGCGACAAAAAGCACGCGTCAATGCACATAACGGAAGAGTTTAAGGAAATACTTTACCTGCTGTCGCCGTCTTTAAATTTTTCAGAGGCAAAACAGGAACTGTTTATGGAAAGTGCCGCGGAAAAAGCGGCCCTTCATAAATTCGGAATTTTAAAAAATACAAAATACTGCGTGATAGCGCCTTTTGTGATGTACGGGCCGGCAAAGATGTGGCCGCTTGACAGGTGGGCCGACCTTGCAGGAGCCCTGTTAAAAAGGCACAGGAGCATGAAAATAGCGCTGGCAGGGACCGCATCTGACAGGGAATTTGATTTTACGGTTAATGATAAAAGGATAATTGATTTAAGGGGAAAGACAAACCTTAAGGAAATATCCGCAATCATAAAAAACGCGGCATTTTTCGCGGGTAATGACAGCGGCCTGATGCATATAGCCGACGGTTTTGAAGTTCCACTTTTGGCTGTGTTTGGTTCCACGTCGCATAAATGGACAGGGCCGT
>JAKQNO010000150.1 GCA_029565735.1 bacterium | reverse complement strand
ACCACAGGGATGAAGAGGGCATGTTTAAGGAATTTATGCACATATCAAAAAATAAGTGCGTGGCAGCTGACACATATGATTATATGAAGCTGGCCGCAATTTCAAGATACCTTTCGTGTTTCGTGACCAATGAAAGCGATTTTATGCATTTAATGGCGCCGTTTACAAATGTAATAGCAATATGGGGCGGCGGCGATCCGGAAAATAACAAACCTTCAGGAGCCGGCCACGAGGTTATATCCTCCTCTGACGGGGCTGTTGATTCGGTAACCGTAAGCAGGGTTTTAGACAGCGTCAGAAGCCACATATCAAGCCATCACGCGCAAACGTAGAATGAAGATATCGGTAAACGTCACAGCCTTAAACGAGGAAAAAAATATAGAACGCTGCCTTAAAAGCGCTTCGTTTGCCGATGAAATTGTAGTGACGATTGATTCAAGGACAACCGATAATACCGCAAAAATTGCGCGTAAGTATACTTCCAAAGTTTATGCCCGGGAATTCAGGGGCTTTTCTGATATCAAACAATTCTGCCTGTCAAAATCAAAAAATGAATGGGTTTTTGTTCTTGACGCGGATGAGGAAATATCCCCGCATCTTGCGCGCGCGGCGCGGGATGCAATAAAAAACGGGGATTATGACGGTTATAAAATCAAACGTGAAACTTTTTTTCTGGGCCGCCTTATTAAACACTGCGGCTGGGGCAATGATTATCAGCTCAGGCTGTTTAAAAAAAATGCCGGCGCTTATGACGGCAGGCCCATACATGAAAGCATAAAGATAAACGGTAAGACAGGCATGATAAACGAGCCCTTATATCACTATTCATATCCGGACAGCGCTTCTTACTTTTCAAAATTAAACCAATATACCACGCTTCAGGCGGCGGCAAAACAGAAACGGTTTTTGCTGCCGCGCATGCTCTTTTCGCCTTTTTTAAAGTTTTTCAGGATGTATGTCTTGAAAAAAGGGTTTCTTGACGGGCTGCAGGGTTTTGTGCTTTGCGTTTACAGCGGTTTTTCGGAATTTGTGAAGTTTTCAAAGATGTGGGAAGCGCGTAAAAAGGGCAACGGCGGGGGGATTCTGCTGCGCGCCCCAAACTGGATAGGCGACGCTGTGATGTTTACCGCGATGATTAAGCCGGCTAAAACGCTGTTTAAAAAAGTCACGGTGCTGTCGGACAAAGGCGTTGCGCCTGTCTTTGAAAATAATCCCGCTATAGACAGGCTTATAGTGTTTGATAAAAATGATTCCGCGTCAATAAACGCGGCGGTAAAAGATATAAAAAAAGAAAATACAAACTGCGGCGCGACATTTACGCCTTCTTTGTCATCAGGCCTTATGCTTAAAAGGGCAGGGATTAAGAAAAGGGCGGGATTTTCCGAAGACGGTTTTTTCCTGAACTTAAGGTATAAGCGCGATAAAAAACACGCGGCAATTCACATAACTGAAGAATTTAAGGAAATACTTTACCTGCTGTCGCCGTCTTTTAATTTTTCAGAGGCAAAGCAGGAGCTTTTTATGGAAAGCGCTGAAGAAAAAGCGGCCCTTCATAAATTCGGAATTTTAAAAAATACAAAATACTGCGTGTTAGCGCCTTTTGTGATGTATGGTCCTGCAAAGATGTGGCCGCTTGACAGGTGGGCTGAACTTGCCGGCGCCCTGTTAAAAAGGCACAGGGATATGAAAATAGCCCTGGCAGGGACAGCGGCTGACAGGGAGTTTGATTTTACGGTGCATGATAAAAGGATTATTGATTTAAGGGGAAAGACAAACCTTAAGGAAATATCGGCAATCATAAAAAACGCGGCATTTTTCGCGGGTAATGACAGCGGCCTGATGCATATAGCCGACGGTTTTGAAGTTCCACTTTTGGCTGTGTTTGGTTCCACGTCGCATAAATGGACAGGGCCGTTATCGGAAAAATCACGGGTGATTGCTTCGGATATTTCATGCTCGCCGTGTTTTGAAAAACAGTGCAAATATGGTCATACTGACTGCCTTAAAAATATAAGGGTATCGGATGTTTTAAAAGAAGTGGAAAAGCTTCTGCATTTGTAGATTGAGGGGGTAAAGACAAAACGAGACGCAACATGTTGCGTCTCTACAATAAAATATTAAACCGGCCTTTGGAACTTACTTCCGTCCCTCTGTCCATCTGTGCATCCGTCCCTCTGTTTTTAAAGTCTTATAAACACATATCCCCATCTTGAAGGATTAACCCTGTAATCGTCCTGTTTTGACCACGGATATATTTTTACCGGAAGGGAACCTGATGCCGCGTCTATTACGGCTATGTCAAAATTAAGATTTCTGTTTTTAATTCCGCAAAGGCACCCTACTTTAAAATTGTGCCACGGGATAACAGCTTCAAGCGTATAACCGCTTTTGTTCTTTTTGTAAAAATACTGCCCGCGGTCAAGCGGCGCGTCAAGCGTATAGCTGTAACCTTCCGGGTTTTCCGATGCTTTTATCACAACCCTGTGGTCGTGCACGCCAAGTATTGTCCTGCCTGCTTCGGGCAGGGCTGTGGAAAAAATAATTTCAAGCGCGTCACCGTTTTTAATGTCTTTGCCTGTGTTATTGTTCATGCCCGGCGTTTTATCGGCAATATCCGCGAATATGTAAAGCCCGCCGTTTCCGGTGCCAAGATATATGACGGAATCCCCGCTTTTGCCCGTTATTGTAATTGGTTCTGTTGTGAAAATTTCGTTTTTTATGCCGTCAATTATGATGTCCTGGACAGGGGAAGCGTATACAACAGGCTTATTGTCGGGCGCAATGCTTTTATCCGCGCACGAAGACTGGGTGTAAACCCTGTCAGAACCCGCTATTGTGTAACTGTAAGACGGTTTGGTAATCGGAACCACAAATTTACCGCGGTCGTCCTGAACCAGGACGCCTTCTGTTGTGGCGCAGGAAACAAATAACAAAGCTGATATTATGGTTATTAAAGAAGTATTTTTCATAAACGCCTCCTGTAATGATATTGGATATAATATACCACGTTTTTTGGCAGGGGATTAATATTTTTTACCGGTGTATTATCAGGCAGATAAGCATTAGGCAATTAAGAATAAGTGTGGAAACAAAGCGAATTTAAGCTATAGGCAATTAAGCATAAGCGTGGAAAGCATCTTTGTTGCTGTGACGGCCGGGAAAGACCCGCCAATACCGGAATTTTTTGTTATATTTTCCGCTTCTGCTTATCTGCCTATTGCTTAATTCGCTGTCCTTCCGATTTTAATGTAAGCC
>JAKQNO010000139.1 GCA_029565735.1 bacterium | reverse complement strand
TATACTTGTCTTACTTAAATACAATGTCTTCATAAAGAGGGTTCCTCCTGTGTTTGGTCTTTTTCCGTGGTAGGAAAGCAACCATTATACAGCGAGTAAAACCCTCTTTTCTTAATTTACACACTTTGTTATACACTAACTAAAATTATGTTTAATTGACTTGCAAAAACCTTATGATATAGTATTAATACCAACAAATTAGGAGGATTATCAATGGAAAAATGGACATGTGTAGTGTGCGGTTATGTGTATGACCCGGCAAAGGGAGATCCTGAACACGGTATAGCCCCCGGAACTTCTTTTGAGCAGCTGCCTGATGACTGGACCTGCCCGGAATGCGGAGCCGGAAAATCAGACTTTGAAAAGAACGCGTAACTTATGCGCGTTGTAATTATAGGCAACGGCGCGGCCGGCGCGACTGCGGCTGAAGAAATAAGAAAAGCGGATGGTTCATGCGAAATCACGGTGATATCGGATGAAAGCTACCCTTATTATTCAAGGCCAAGGGTAATTGAATTTTTAACCGGAAAAGTGGCTGAAGAAAAAATATTCATAAAAAAGTCTGATTGGTACGCTGAAAACAAAATAGAGCTGCTGCTGTCAACTGTTGTTGAAAAAATAGACACGCAGGCAAAACAGGTTAAAGCGGGCGGGGTTTTAATTAACTACGATAAGTTAATCATAGCCGCGGGCGCGTCTTCTTTTGCGCCGCCGTTTCCCGGATCCAAAGACAAAGGCGTCTTTACCCTGCGCACCATTGATGACGCAAAGAATATCATGCAGTACGCACATGGCAGAAAAAAAGCCGTGGTAATAGGCGGCGGGCTTTTAGGGATAGAAGCCGCCAATAGTTTAAAAGAGCACGGGTTAAAGGTAATAATTGTGGAAGTGTTTGACAGGCTTCTGCCGCGCCAGCTTGACGCGCAGGCCGCGGGGATTTTACAGAAAAAACTGGAAGAGATGGGTTTAAGTTTTATCCTTAGCAAGCAGACGGCCGCCATTGAAGAGAACTCCGGCAAGAAAACAGTGAAATTTTCGGATGACACATCTGAAGAAACGGATATGGTACTTCTGTCGGCAGGAATAAGAAGCAATTTAAAGATAGCAGAAAATACCGGTATTGACAAAATGCTTGGCATAAAGATAGACGGGTTTGGCAGGACAAACATTGATTCAGTTTACGCCTGCGGCGATATAGCGGAATTTAACGGCAGGGTGTATGGCATATGGCCTGCCGCGCGTGAACAGGCAATAGCGGCGGCCGCGCATATCACCGGTAAAGAAGGTGAATATAAAGGCACGGTGATGTCTGTTAAACTTAAAGTGGCGGGCATAGAGCTTGCGTCAATGGGCGACATTTCGGGAGAAGGTACAGAGGCTGAGGTTAAACAGGAAAATGAGAATTTTAAAAAGATATTCATAAGAAATAATAAAGTGGCGGGCGCCATCCTTATAGGTAATACAAAAGACTACGTAAAGATTCAGAAAATGATAAAAGAAGGAAGTAATTATACAGAAGCGCTTTGATATTATATTGACAAAAATGGGGAAAAGCTGTATATTTGTAATTAATACAAAATTGTAATTAATACAAAAACGGAGGGTATCACATGAAAATCGGAACGAAGATGGAAGAGGCAATCAACAAACAGGTTAACGCTGAAATATATTCGGCGTATCTTTACCTTTCGATGTCCGCTAAATGCACGGAAGTAAACCTTAAGGGTTTTGCCAACTGGTTTTACGTTCAGGCGCAGGAAGAAATGACACACGCGATGAAATTCTACCGTTTTATACTTGAAAGAAGCGGCCATGCGGTATTCCCGGCAGTTGAAAAAGTGCGCGATGACTGGAAATCGCCCCTGGAAATGTTTGAAGCGGCGTACGCCCACGAACAGAAAGTGACAGCGATGATTAATAATCTGATGGACATTGCAATTACCGAAAAAGACCACGCGTCCGCGTCCATGTTAAAATGGTTCATTGACGAGCAGGTGGAAGAAGAGGCAAATTCCCTGGAACTGGCCGACAAGCTTAAACTGATAGGCGATTCAAAAGACGCGCTTTTCATGATAGATAAGGAATTATCTTTAAGGGTGTTTGTAGATTCCACCCAGACAGGCGCAAAAGCAGGGGCTTAAAAAATGAAGACAGCTGAAAATACTGAAAAAGAAGCGGCGGCGCTTTTAAAAGATAAAAAAGTCAGGCCTTCCATGATAAGGGTGAAGGTGCTTAAATACCTCCTTGATAACAGAAATCACCCTACGGCAGACCGGCTTTTTAGCGCCCTTGAAAATGAAATACCCACACTGTCAAGGACAAGCATATACAATACGCTAAAGACTTTTTTAGATGAAGGCATTGTGTCTGAAATTACCATAGAAGACGGTAATTCCAGGTATGACGCTTTTACCGGGAAGCACGGCCATTTTATATGCGAAAAATGCGGCAGTGTATGCGACTTTGATGTCAAATGCGCAACATGCGCGCCGGAAAGCTTAAAGGGATATAAAATTAATCAGGAACACGTATATTTAAGGGGCCTGTGCCCGAATTGCATAAAATCAGGGGGGGATGGAAATGAAAAAAACTTCAGAAAAAAAAGGTGTAAAAAAAGCAGTTAAAAAGCCCGCGGTAAAAAAGGGGGGGCTGATTAAATTAAAAGCAGGCGATACTGCGCCGGCG
>JAKQNO010000137.1 GCA_029565735.1 bacterium | reverse complement strand
CATGCCATCCGCCGCGCTCTGCATAAATTTTGAATGAAACGCGCCTGCTACCGGAAGCTTAATAAACCTTTTGGCGCCAAGTTCCTTTGCTGCGGCTTCTCCCGCGTCTATTGCTGCTGAATCTCCCGAAACCACTATCTGGCCGGGGCAGTTAATATTGGCAAGAGACATATACCCTGCCGGTTTAACTTTTTCGCACAGTAATTTTATATTTTCAACATCAAGCCCAAGCACCGCCGCCATACCGCTTGCGGACTTACCGGAAGCTTCCTGCATTAAAGAGCCCCTTAACTTTACCATTTCAACAGCTGTTTTAAAATCCATAGCTCCCGCGCAGCATAAGGCGGAATATTCGCCAAGGCTGTGCCCTGCAAAAAAAACGGGTTTAACTTTTTCTTTTATTGCTTCATATATGGCCACGCTTACCGTCAATATCGCCGGCTGGGTAAAATCTGTCTTTTTAAGGGTTTCTTCCGGCCCTAAAAACATAGCGTCCAGAAGTTCGCGTCCGCACGCTTCCCTTGCCGCGGCAAAAACAGCGTTTGACCGTTCATTATATTCGCTGAAGGCAAAACCCATTCCCACATACTGCGAGCCCTGCCCGGGAAAAACCAAAGCTGTTGACATTAAAATCCTCCAAAAATCATATTAAATCCTGACAATCGCGCCGCCCCATGTGAAACCCGCGCCAAGCGCGGAAAATCCCAAAAGATGCCCTTTTTTTATTTTTCCCTCTTCCATTGCTTCGGCAAGCGCTATCGGTATTGTTGCCGCGGAAGTATTCGCGTATTTATGTATGTTTATGATAAGTTTTTCTTCCGGCACAAGAAATCTCTGTGCTATTGAATCAATGATCCTTTTGTTTGCCTGGTGGAAAATAAAATAATCAACCTGTTCAGCCGTCACGCCGGCTTTTTCCATGGCAATTTCCATTGAAGCCGTCATTTTAATTACAGCCTGCTTGAAAACTTCCTTTCCTTCCATGTAAACAAACTGCATTTTTTTATCAAGAACTTCCTGGCTTAAAGGATTTGCTGTCCCGCCGCCCGGCTGCATAAGATACGAAACTTTTGAACCGTCTGACCCAAGATAAGTTGACAGAATCCCCTGTTCTTCATTCTGCGCTTCGCCAATAACAACCGCGCCTGCGCCGTCGCCAAAAAGCACGCATGTCTTTCTGTCTGTCCAGTCGCACACTTTGGTAAATTCTTCGGCACCTATAAGCAGTATTTTTTTATAAATCCCGGATTCAATAAAAGCCCTGGCCGAAGTCAGGCCGTATAGGAAGCCGGAACACGCCGCGGATAAATCCACTGAAGGCACGCCGTTTATTCCAAGCTTATTTACAACAACATTTGCCGTGGACGGCCACACATAATCACCGGTAACCGTTGCCACAAGCACCATGTCAATTTCTTCCTTTTTAACGCCGGAATTCTTTAAAGCGTTTTCTGCGGCCTTTACGGCAAGGTCGGAAGTAGGCTGCCCTTTTTCGGATAAATGCCTTTCTTTCATTCCTGTCATTGACGTTATCCATTCATCGTTTGTATCCAGAAATTTTTCAATATCTTTATTGGTCAGTACTTTTTCCGGCGCGTAATAACCCGCGCCAAGAATAGCGGCCCTTTTACTCACTTTTAGCCTCCACTTTCTTTATTTCACTTTCTATCTGTTCATTTATGTGTTCTTCAATCCATTCATAAGCCACAATCAGCGCGTTTTTAATGCCTTCGGCTCCCGCGCTGCCGTGTGAAATTATAACCGGTTTTTTTATCCCAAGCAGAGGAGCCCCGCCGTAAGCGTCCGGATTCATCCTGTCTTTAACCTTTTTAAATACGCTTTGCATTAAAAGGCCGCCTATTAACGCGATTGGGTTTTTCTTGGCGCCCTGCTTAATCTCATCTATAATAAGCAGACCCGCGCCTTCTCCGACTTTCAGTATTATGTTCCCCACAAACCCGTCGCATACTATTACATCCGCGTTCCCGTTAAAAACGTCCCTGCCTTCAACATTTCCCTTAAAATTTAAACCCAGTGTTTTTATGATATTCTTGGCTTCAATGGAAAGTTCATTTCCTTTTCCTTCCTCTTCGCCCACGCTCATAACCCCTACACGCGGATTTTCAATCTTGAAAATATGAGAAGCGTAAAGGCTTCCCATAATGGCAAACTGCGCAAGGTGCGCCGGTTTGCAGTCAACGTTTGCTCCGCCGTCAAGCACCGCGGTTGTGCCGCTTTTGGACGGCATTGGGACAAGAATTGCCGGCCTTATAACCCCGGGAATACGGCCTATTGTAAGAAGGGACGTCACAAGCATGGCGCCTGTGTTTCCGGCGGAAACAAACGCATCCGCCTTTCCGTCTTTTACAAGTTTTGCCGACACTATCATGGAAGCGTCAGGCTTTTGTTTAAATGCCTTTGCAGGTTCGTCTGACATGGTAATGACTTCCGTGGCATTCTGTATCTGAATGCGCGCGCGTTCTTTGTCGCTTAATTTATATAAAGCAAGGCATTTTTCTATTTCTTCCTGCCTGCCGACCAATATAACGTCAAAGCCGCGGTTCTTTTTAATCGCGTCTACAGTACCTTTAACCTCTACCTGTGGAGCGTTATCCCCACCCATTGCATCTAATACAATGCGCACGTTTTGCTTCACCTCATGGCCGATTTTGGGATAACGGTACTATTCCTCTGAACTTACGACTTCTTTTCCGTTGTAATGTCCGCAGGCTTTGCATACCCTGTGCTGTTCTTTCTTGGCATGGCAGTTAGGGCACTCTGTAAGGTTGATATTCTGGCTTAATTTCATGTTAGCCGCTTTTCTTGACCTTGTTTTTGACTTTGAAGTTCTCCACGTTAAATTTGCCACTTTCTTTTCCTCCTGTAAAATTATTTCTTTTTTATAAATCCGCCGTCGTGTTGCGCGGTATTTTTACTTTATATCCAGCCCGCTGAACGGGTTAAAACCTGTTTCCTGTTTGTGCCCGCAGTCGCCTTCGTTGCGGTTTTTACCGCAAACCGGGCACAAACCAAGGC
>JAKQNO010000133.1 GCA_029565735.1 bacterium | reverse complement strand
GCTGTAAAAAAAGGCGCAAAAGTATCTGTCTCAACGCCGGTTCCGGTTTCAACACCTGTGCCTTCATCTTCATCTGCAGCACCCACTCCCATACGGGCAGTCCCGAACAAATCAACCGGCGCCGGGTGGTAAGTTAGCCCTATAAGGCCGAGGGACGGAAGGTCAGAGGGTCGGAGGGTCGGAAGTAAGGCGCATCCCATAACCTTTTATCCCATATCCCATAAATAAAACAAAAAAACAGAAACTACTGCAAACATCGAAAATTCGAAATTCGAAGATTAGAAAAAACCTTCAGGGGTTGGGTGTGTTTTTTCAGGATGCGCCGAGCAAGCATAGTATATTTACGGCAGGGGCTGTTTAATGCAACGACGGCATATTCGTATGTAACGCGAGTTCCGGATTGCTAATGAATTAACACAGTGATGATTTTAAGATTGTTTACCTACAAGCATACCAATTTGCGGCGCGTCCTGAAAAAATATACCCGGCCCCTGTAAGGCCGAGGGACGGAAGGTCGGAAGTAAGGCGTATCCCATAACCTTTTATCCCATATCCCATAAATAAAACAAAAAACAGAAACAACTGCAAATATCGAAAATTCGAAATTCGAAAATTAGATTAACACCTGCAGGGGTTGGGTGTGTTTTTTCAGGATGCGCCGCGCAAGCATAGTATATTTACGGCAGGGGCTGTATAATGCAGCGACGGCATATTCGTATGCAACGCGGGCTTCCGATTGCCAATGAATTAACCTACCTGCTGATTTCAAACTTCTTTGATTACAAGCATACCAATTTGCGGCGCGTGCTGAAAAAATATACCCAAGCCCTGTAAGGCCGAGGGACGGAGGGTCGGAAGTAAGGCGCATCCCATAACCTTTTATCCCATATCCCATAAATAAAACAAAAAAAACAGAAACAACTGCAAATATCGAAAATTCGAAATTCGAAAATTAGATTAACACCTGCAGGGGTTGGGTGTGTTTTTTCAGGATGCGCCGAGCAAGCATAGTATATTTACGGCAGGGGCTGTTTAATGCAACGACGGCATATTCGTATGTAACGCGAGTTACCGACTGCCAATGAATTAACACAGTGATGATTTTAAGATTGTTTACCTATAAGCATACCAATTTGCGGCGCGTGCTGAAAAAATATACCCAAGCCCTGTAAAACGGAGGCTCGGAAGGTCAGAGGGTTGGAGGGTCGGAAGTAAGGCGTATCCCATAACCTTTTATCCCATATCCCATAGATAAAACAAAAAAACAGAAGCAACTGCAAACATCGAAAATTCGAAATTCGATATTAGATTAACTCCAACAGGGCAAAAGCGCCACAAAAAAACTAATCTGTTTTCATACTCTTGTTGTATAATACTTCCGGCATAAATTAATGTTATCAGGAGGCAATCATGGGAAGCGTAAAAGAAGTTGAAATATTAAAAGCCGCCACAGATACCGCGGAAGGCGAAGGCACGTTTACATTCTCTGACAGGTATTCTGTTTTTGACTGGGGAGAAATGCCGGACCATATTGAACATAAAGGCGCGGCCTTGTGCACCCTTTCTTCATATTTTTTCAGCCTTCTTGCCAAAAAAGGGATTAAATCCCATTTTCTTGGCCTTGCCGAAGGAAATAAAATAACTCCCTATGAAAACGCGTTTAAACCCTTTAATAAAATGAAGGTTCAGGTCCTGCGCGTGGTCAGGCCTTCATATAATAAGGAAAAGAACACCTATAATTACGCCCAATATGACAATATAAAAGGAAATTACCTTATTCCGCTTGAAGTAATATACAGAAACAGCCTCCCTGAGGGTTCTTCAGTGTTCAAAAGGATAAAAAACGGCACTGTCACTTTTCAGGCGCTTGGCCTTGAAAAAATGCCTGTTCCCGGGGATGATTTAAAAACTCCCATCCTTGACGTTTCCACAAAACTTGAACACACGGACCGCTACATTGACTGGGCCGAAGCAGGGGTTATTTCCGGGCTGCGCGGCGAAGGCATACAAAAAGTCAAAAAACTTATACTTGAAATTAACGCGCTTATCACTGAAAGGTGCGCTTCCGCCGGAATCAAGAACGTGGACGGCAAATTTGAATTCGGAATGAACAGCAGCGGCGAAATAATTGTAGTTGACGTGCTTGGCACCCCGGATGAATGCAGGTTTACAATTGACGGTTTTCATATAAGCAAGGAAATTGCCCGCAGGCATTACCGCGCAACAGAATGGGCGGCCGAAGTTGAAAAAGCAAAAAAAGAACGCGGCAATGACTGGAAAACATTTGTAAAAACAGCGCCGCCAAAACTTCCTTTGGAGATGAAAAATTTAATTTCACAGATGTATCAGGCGGTCACCAACGAAATAACCGGCAATAAATTCTTTAACGTGCCTTCGCTTTCAAAAATAATACCGGAGCTGAAAAAATATGACAAATAACGCTCCTGAAAACGCGCAGTCATACAGAAAAAGGATTCTTGAAAAAATAAAACCTTTTTTTTCCGGCGATTCGCTGCTTGACGCGGGTTGCGGCGACGGTGAAGACGCGGCTTTAATGGCGCCTTTTTTCAAAAAAACCGAAGCCGTTGACCTTGAAGAATCCGCCAACTGGAAAAAATTTGAAAACACCGGGATAATTTTTAAGACAGGCAACTGCGAAAAATTAAATTACCCTGTGGGTTCTTTTGACACTGTGGTGGAAAAAGACATGCTTCACCACGCGTCCGACCCTGTAAGCGCGGTAAAGGAAATGTGCAGGGTTTCCGCCAAAACAGTCATAGTTCTGGAAGCAAACAGGTACAACCCCATTTTTTACCTGCACTTAACCTTAATGGGCGGCCATCAGCACTTTTCCCAAAAACGGTTTAAGGAAATAATAGCGGCAAGCGGAACCCCTTACGAAATTAAAAAATTTTCCGCAAGGGTAAGCCCGATAAACAGCCCGTTTATGATAAAACTTGTAAACAACGCTTCCGACCTTCTGGAAAAAATTCCTTTTTACGGGCCCGTAATTGAATACAACATGGCTGTCCTGACAAAAAAATGAATTTTGCCGCCCGCGTAAAAAAAGTCTCGGCCGCGCTTAAAAAAAATGAATTTTTTTACGCCGCTGACCCGTCGGATATTTTTTACCTTTCCGGATTCTCCGGGACTTTCGCAAAAATTATTATCACGGCAAAAAAATCATTTTTTATCACTGACAGCCGCTATAAAGGCGTCACGGACGGTTTAAACCTTTCCTCTTTTAACGATGTAATAATCACCTCCGGGTTAAAAGATACCCTTAAGAAAATAACGCCTTCCGGCTCAAAGGCCCTTATTTCGCCGAACACGCCCCTGGGGGATTATCTGCGGCTTAACAAAGAAAGAAAAAACCCGTCTGCCTCTGCTGTAATATCGTCAATGCGCTTAATTAAAGATAAGGAAGAAATAGAAACAATTAAAGCCGCGGTAAAGATAAATGAACTTACTGTTCAGGCTTTAATGAAAAAAATAAAAGCGGGAGTCACAGAGCGGGATTTATCCGCTGAATTTGAATACCTGGCAAAGAAACTTGGCGCTTCTTCTGTCAGCTTTAATACAATTGTTGCGTTTGATGAAAACGCGGCCACCCCTCACGCCATTGTTTCTGACAGAAAACTTCAAAAAGGCTCACTTATACTGCTTGACTGCGGCGTTAAATATAAAGGGTACTGTTCTGACTTGACAAGGGTTTTCAGCTTCGGTATAATAGGAACTCGCTTTAAGGAAATTCAGCGGAATTATAATATTGTAAGAAATGCCAAAAAAACGGCTTTAAAGGCCGTAAAAGACGGAAATATGGCGGTTTTAGCCGACAGGGAAGCAAGGCGTGTGCTTTTTGAACGCAAGCTTGATAAATTTTTCACGCATTCCCTTGGCCACGGGCTTGGAATAGACATTCACGAAGAACCATACGTGAATTCAAAAACCAAAGCGCTTTTCAGGGAAGGCATGGTGTTTACCTGCGAGCCCGGCATATATTTTGAAGGAAATTATGGCATAAGGATAGAAGATGATTACGTTGTGACAAAAAACGGGCCCGTGAAGCTTGGTTCTTTGGATGATCAACTTATTTTACTTTAGGAGGATTTTTTAATGGTAAGCGCAAATGATTTCAGGCAGGGAGTTACGTTTAAGATGGAAGGCGTGGTATACGAAGTGGTTTCATTTCAGCACGTTCAAAGGCCAAGGCTTGCCCCGCTTGTAAGGGCAAAAATAAAGAATTTAAAAGCCGGCGGAGTTGTGGAAAGGACTTTCTCGCCTGATGACAAGTTTGAAGATGTTCAGCTGGAACAGAGGAACCTTCAGTTTTCATACATAGACGGCGACGTTTATCATTTTATGGACACCGAATCCTATGAACAGTATGAATTTTCAAAAGAGCAGATAGGCGAACAGATAAAGTTTTTAAAGGAAGAAATGATAATAAACATGCTTATGTTTGAAGGCGTTGTACTTGGGGTAAAAATTCCGTTTAAAGTGGACTTAAAGGTTGTGGAAGCCCCTCCCGGAATCAAGGGAGATTCGGGCGGCTCTGTCACAAAACCCGTGGTTCTTGAAACCGGCGCTATTGTCAATGTTCCGCTTTTCATCAAAGAAGGCGAAATGATTAAAGTTGACACAAGAACCGGCGAATATATTGAAAGATCAAAATAAGAAAAAAGAGGTGCGGAACATGGCAAAGAAAGCCGCAGCAAGCAAAGCAAAAATAGACGCCGAATCACTGAAACTTGCATTAACCATTATGGAAAAAGGGGACCTGGTGGAATTTATTTACGAACAGGGAGACCTTAAGATTCAGTTCAGAAGGCAGGGAGCCTTTGCCCCGGCAAATATTTCCTATTCCGCCGCCCCGGCACAGGTTTCAATGCCCGCGCCTGTTGCGGTGCCGGCTGCTGTTTCGGCGCCTGCCGCAGCGGCTGCATCGGCTCCGGCTGTTAACCCAAACGCGCACGCCGTAAAATCGCCTATGGTCGGAACTTTTTACAGGTCGCCCTCTCCGGACGCCCCTCCTTTTATAAATGTCGGCGACACTGTTGAACCCGGAAAAACACTGTGCATAATTGAAGCCATGAAAATAATGAATGAAATAAAATGCGAAGTTAAGGGAAAAGTAAAAGAGATACTTGCGGAAAACGCGCAGCCCGTGGAATTTAACCAGCCGTTAATTGTCATTGAAAAATCCTGATTGAAAGGGGCCCTTACTTGTTTAAAAGAATACTTATCGCAAACAGGGGAGAAATAGCTTTAAGAATAATCAGGGCATGCAGGGAAATGGGAATTGAAACAGTGGCGGTTTATTCCGAAGCTGACGAAAATTCCCTTCATGTGCGCTACGCTGACCACGCAATCTGTATCGGACCTAACACTCCTAAATCAAGCTACCTTAATATCCAGTCCATATTATCCGCGGCGGAAATAACCGATTCGGAAGCAATACATCCCGGATACGGTTTTCTTGCGGAAAACGCGCACTTTGCGGAACTGTGCGCCGAATGCAACATAAAATTCATAGGGCCTTCACCGGAATCAATAAGGCTTATGGGCGCCAAAGCCAAAGCAATAGAGACCGCCACAAACGCGAAAGTGGCCACAACTCCCGGAAGCGGCAGGATTCTGCGCGACGAGGATGACGCGGCTGAAGTGGCAAAAAAAATCGGATATCCGATAATGTTAAAGGCATCAGCGGGCGGCGGCGGCCGCGGTATGAGGGTGGCTCACACCGAACTTGCCCTGCGCAACGGTTATAAAATGGCAAGCCAGGAAGCACAGACCGCTTTTAACGACGCGTCCATCTATCTTGAAAAATTTGTGGAAGAACCGCGCCACATAGAAGTGCAGGTCCTTGGCGACCCGAAACACGGAAACTATTTCACGCTTGGCGAACGCGACTGTTCCGTACAGCGCAGGCACCAGAAGCTTATAGAAGAATCCCCTTCGCCTTTCATAACCGACAAAATCAGGCACGAAATGTCCGCCACTGCCCAGAAGCTTATCAGGGCGATTAAATATGAAGGCGCAGGCACCATAGAATTTTTGATGGACAAACACAAGAATTTTTACTTTATGGAAATGAACACAAGGATTCAGGTTGAACATACGGTATCAGAAGCTGTCACCGGCTTTGACCTTATAAAGGAACAGATTAAAGTGGCGGCCGGCGCGCGCTGTTCGCTGCCGTCATCAAAGGATATTGCGTTAAGGGGCCACGCCATTGAATGCAGGATAAACGCGGAAGACCCGGACAATAATTTCATGCCGTCGCCCGGAAAAATAACCGAATACAATATCCCCGGCGGCGCGGGCATAAGGATTGACACCCATGTTTATCAGGGATACACCATACCTCCTTACTACGATTCAATGGTCGCTAAAATTATCGCGCACGGCTCGGACAGAAAAGAAGCTATTGCCAGGATGAAAAGGGCGCTTGATGAATTTGTAATAGAGGGCATAAAGACCACAATACCGCTTCATAAAAAAATCCTTGAAAATGAAAATTTCATACAGAACAATTATTCAACTTCCTTCATTGAACAGATGGGAAAGTAACGGGGTGAATTGATGGAACAGAAAACAATTTCCGGCAATATCAGGATTTCCGATGAAGCCATAGCCGCGATAGTCGCTATCGCCGCAAAAAACGTTGACGGCATCGTTGATATGGACTTAGGCACTGTCGGAGGAATAGCCGGCGTGCTTGGGATAAAATATCTGAACAAAGGCGTTAAAATTGACCTTAAAGGCGACACGGTTTCTGTTGATGTAAACGTGATAATAGCCTTTGGCAGGGATATAATTGAAACAAGCGCTGAAGCGCAGGAAAAAATCAGGGAAGCAATAGAACAGATGTCCGGCCTTATTGTTGACAAGATAAACCTTACGGTCACAGGCGTAAGGCCCGCTTCCGAAAAAAAGAAAAATTAAACGGAGGAAATAAAAATGAGATATTTCAACCGCATTATAATCGCGATCAACACCCTTTTGTTCATAGCGGTGGGCGTGTTTTTTGTATCTGTCAGCGTTAACGCGGGGCTTAATAAAATAGTCGCTGACAATATGAATACCATACTGGCCAATTTAAACACGCAGTTTGCCGCAAGGTTTGTTGTATTCACGGTAGGCGCCATCCTTCTTCTTATAGCGCTGCTTACAATTATCGGCAACATACAGAATAAAATCAACGAAAGGACAGTTGTGCTTCAGTCGCCGCTTGGCGATATTATGGTGTCCCTTTCCGCGATAGAGGATTTTTCAAAAATCATTAAAAATCAGGTGGCCGGCATCAAGGAAATACGCGGCAGGGTGACTTCAAAAAGAAAAGGCCTTAACGTGACCGCCTGGGCAACCTTGTATTCGGACCGCTCCGTGGCTGACGCGACGCAGGAAATTCAGGAAGCAATCATACAGTACATAAAATACACGCTTGGCATTGAAACTGAAATCAAACCGCGTATAATAGTGTCAAAAGTCGTTTATAAAACCCCGCAGGAAAGCGGTAAAGGCAAAAAATGACCGAACTTGTAAAATTAATCCTTCTTAATATAGGGCGCATTACCGGCGTTATTGCCGGGTTTGTACTGGCGCTTTTTCTTGTTGTATTCGGCGTATGGAAAACCGTTTTTATTATCTTCCTTACGGCTTTTGGTTTTATTCTTGGCAGGTTTTACGATGACGGTTTTGACATCAAAAAAACCTTCCGGGAAATTCTTTCCGTTCTCCGGATGGATAAATGGCACAGCTGAAAAAAAGCCTTTACCGGATTATTGACGCAAACCTTAACCGGGCGCTTGAAGGCATAAGAGTGTGTGAAGATATAGCCCGCTTTGCCTTATCCGATAAAAAATCCACGTCAATGCTGAAAAAAATACGGCATTGCGCGTCCGCGGCGGTAAAAATTATCGAACCAGATTATTCCGCCATTGTTTCATCGCGCGACAGCGCCAATGACACGGGAAGAACGCTTAATCCCAAAAGTGAATTCACAAAAAAAGGCCTTAAGGACATTTTAATATCAAATTTTAAACGCGCCCAGGAATCGCTAAGGGTGCTTGAAGAAACTTCAAAACTTATAGACATAAAAGCCGCCGCTTCTTTTAAAGAGGCGCGGTATGATATGTACACCGCGGAAAAAAATATGTTAAGAAAAAGGATTCAAAAATGACACAGCTTGAATACGCCAAAAAAGGCATTATAACCGAAGAAATGCGGCGCGTTGCCGCTGATGAAAAAGTGACGGTTGAATTCATTATCTCAAAGATGGCAGCCGGCGAAATAGTAATTACAAAAAACAAAAACCATTCAAAAGTTAAACCCACAGGCATAGGCGCGGGTCTTAAAACAAAAGTTAACGCCAATATAGGAAGTTCGCAGGACGTATGCGACATAAAAATGGAACTTGAAAAACTTGAACTGTGCGTGAAACACGGCGCTGACGCGGTGATGGACCTGTCAACCGGCGGGGATATAAGGGAAATAAGAAAAAAAATAGTTGAAGCGTCTCCTGTTCCTATAGGCACCGTCCCGATATACCAGACTATGGTTGACATCAAACGCGACGGCCGCGGTTTAAAAGAAATGACGGGCGACGACCTGTTTAAAACAATAGAAGAACACGGAGAACAGGGAGTTGATTTCATAACAGTCCACTGCGGCATTACAAAAAACACGGTAAATGAACTTTTACAACAGGGAAGGCTTTTAAACATAGTAAGCAGGGGCGGGTCTATGCACGCCGCCTGGATTTTAAACAACGAAAAAGAAAATCCTTTGTTTGAACAGTATGACAGGCTTCTTGATATAGCATATAAATATGACATGACGCTTTCTTTGGGCGACGGAATGAGGCCGGGCTGCCTGTCGGACGCCACAGACAGGGCGCAGATACACGAACTTATATCGCTTGGCGCGCTTGCAAAACGCGCTTATGACAAAAATGTCCAGGTAATGATAGAAGGCCCAGGCCATATGCCGTTAAACCAGATAGCGATGAATATGCAGATTCAAAAAAAACTCTGCAACAACGCCCCTTTTTATGTTTTAGGGCCCCTTGTAACTGATATTGCCCCCGGCTATGACCATATAACAGCCGCGATAGGCGGAGCGCTGGCCGCGGCAAGCGGCGCGGATTTTCTGTGTTACGTGACTGCAGCCGAGCATTTAAAACTTCCAGGCGCCGAAGAGGTTAAAGAAGGCGTTATTGTGTCAAGGATAGCGGCCCACGCGGCGGATATAGCAAAAGGCATTCCCGGCGCCATTGAATGGGACAATAAAATGGCAGAAGCCAGAAAAAAACTTGACTGGGACGCGCAGATAAAACTTGCGATAAACCCGGAACGCGCAAAAAAAATGCGCGAATCTTCACGCCCCGCGGCCGAAGACGTGTGCACAATGTGCGGCGAACTTTGCGCGATAAAAGAAATGAACACAGCCCTGCAAAACAGGGTTCTGGATAATCATAAGAAAAAATAGAGTATAATTACCTTGTACTGTCTTAACAACCCGGATAAAACATACTTACTTTAAGGAGACAGCAATGCAGGTAAAAGGAAGGTCTTTAAAACAAACCTTTGATTATTTAAAAGAAAAATTTGGAGAACAGAAACTTTTGTCTTTTCTGGACAAGTATCAGGAATTTGAATCCATAAATTCCTGCTCTGACATTGACTGGTACCCGGTTGAATCCTTTATTTCGCTTCTGGAAAAATCAGATTCATTTTTTGGCTACTGCGATTTGTCCATACTTGAAGATATGGGCTCTTTTGCGGCAAAAAAATCCTTTGAAAGCTCCCACAAACTTTTTACAGGTATGAAACCCGCCACACTGTTCACAAACGCAGCCATGATATTTTCAACATATTATTCGGATGGAAAAGCCGAAACAGAATTTATAAAGGACAACAGGGTAAAACTGTCTTTATTGAATTTTCCATGCTCCACGCACCTTTCAAAAAGGATACTTGGCTGGTCAAAAGGGGTAATTGCGCTGACCGGCGGAAAAAACGTCAAAGGAAACGAACTGCCGTGCAAAAACGGCCTAATTTTTATCTTTGAATGGGATAATTAAAAAGCATTATCCCATAACCTTTTATCCTATAACCCATAAATAAAACCAAATATTTAAAAATTTGCTAATCATTGGTAGACGCGGGTCTTCAGCCCGCGGCAGTTAGTTAGGTTTGTTCTAAGCTTGCCTTCCGTCCCTCTGTCCCTCGCGCTTTTTCTTCCCGGCCGTGGTTTTACTTCCGACCCTCCGACCATCTGACCTTCCGACCCTCTGCCTTTCTTACGCCTTATAAACCACCGAAATACAGATTCCCGCGGCCACATAACTTACAAGCCCCTGCGCCAGCCAGGACACCAAAAGCCCCTGTGTAAGTGTTCCTGCCAGAATAAGGGTTATTAACGGCTGTGTGATAAGTAAAAACCATATCATGAAACCCATAAATATGCCTTTTACAACTCCGTTCCCCGGAAGGCCGTTGGTTATTACCGAATAAAATGCCGCCATTACCATCCCCATTCCTATATTAAGGAAAAGAAGCTTATAAAACCACTTCATTGATATGTTTTCCCTGAATAAATACCTTAAAGAAGGGTCAGAAAGCTGATTATTGTATTTATAAGCCAGGGTTGCCACCAGAAAAAGCACAAAACCCGCCACTATTCCCGCCAAAATAAGCCTGAAAAATTTATCCATTGCCAAAACCTCCCTTTATTTTTTAAAAATAATATCACATAAACAAGGGTAAGACAAGTGTATTTGAACAATTAACGGTTTTTTAATACAGAATTAATAAATTATATAAAATACAACAAAAGCCTTCATTTTTTCTTGACAAAAAATCCGTTTCTGCTATAATTTACTCACTTATAACAGGGCAGGGTTATTAAACGTTCATTGAATATAAAAGAAATAACTTAATTTCACGATATTTATGCAATTTAGAAGCATAAAATACCCTTTAGGAAGGGGGGTGGATTAAGAGAGTCTTAAAATACGCTCTTTTACCCCATTTTCAGCAAAGTTAAGTACCCGAATCAAAAACAAGGAAATTAAAAAAACAGGCAGTTAAAATCTTTTAGGAGGGCAATACGAATGAAGAAATTTATCACAGTAGTAGCTTTACTCGCACTCGTTGCCGGATCCGCTTTCGCAGGCGTGACCACGTCAACAAAACTGCAGTCACAGGCAAACTATCCGGGAGTATTAGTACCGGGCAGCGTAACTGGCGCGCAGACATTCATCACAGACATCACAATGATGTCAAACGTAGCTCTTTTTGAATACGTTGGTGATGCTTATGGCTTAACAGTTTTAAAAACAGACCTTGGAACATTCGCATTATCAGCAAGCCCGTCGCTTGGCGACAACGACAACATGCTTGGTCTTAACTGGGCAACAGCGCTTGAAGGGATGAACGTTGCGGCAGGAATCCTTTATGGCGTGGAAAACAACGGTTTTGAAGCAAAAGACGATTCAGCAATTGACGGAAACAACGACTTTACTTCCTATTATGACCAGTACCTTGGAATCACACTTGGTACAGCATTAAAGGGCGACCTTGCACTTGACCTTTCTTTAAGATTCGGAATGGGAAGCGGACAGGATCTTGAAAAAGACCTTAACGCAGACAAGAGCCTTAACACAACAAGGACAAACACGTACTCTGATATCGTTATCGGAGCGGCAGGAAGACTTGGCCTTGGAGACGGACTTTCAGCAGTTCTTGGAGTAGATTATGAAATGAATTCATCTTCAGATAAGACCAAAGTTCAGGCAACAAATATTGAAACTGAAGACATATACGAAGATTCCTACCTTACAGTTGCAGCTTTAATTGGAAAAGACATAAAGGCTTCTGAATCACTTACAGTAAAGTTAGCTTCAGGCGTAATTGTTGAATCCGATACAGTTGGCTTATATACATATAAGACAACCGGCGCAACAACAACTTATGCTCTTGGAGATACCGATACAGACCTGTATGTTACAATTCCTTTAAACTTTGCTGTAGAAGGAAAACTTAACGAAACATGGACAGTAAACTCCGGCGTTAGCGCTGAAATCGCAACAGCACGCGCTTCTTCAGTTAAGTTCCTTGAAGCAGCTGATTCCAAATCAGTTACAGAATACAGCACAGACGGATATTTTGACATTGATCCGAACGTTGGCTATGCAATCGGCGTAACAGGAAAAATCGGAGACCTTCAGCTTGACCTGAACGTAAACCCGAACTTCCTTATAACCGGACCTAACTTCATTTCAGGCGTTACCGGAATGAACCTTAACACAGACATAGCGGTTGTTTACAGCTGGAAGTAATTTAGGTAATAATGAATTTCACAAAACGCCCGGGCCTAAAACCCGGGCGTTTTTTTTAAACAAAAATATCGGGGGTAATAAATAAATGAAAAAATTTGTTATTATAGCAGCTGTTTTTTGCCTGCTTACAGGCGGCGTTTTGGCTGCTCCTGCGGCAAAAAAAGCTGAAAAACCTTCAAAACTTGAAATCACGACAATTACCAAAGAAAAATCCACTGCAGACTATCCCGGCGTTTTAGTGCCCGGAAGCCTTTCAGGCACATCTGTATTTGTATCCGATTACGCCAATTTTCCTAACACCGCTTTATTGGAATACATAAACGGCAGTGTCTGGGGAATTGCAACAACCGGAACAGATTTTGGACAGATAGGTATTTCATTAAGCCCTGCGCCTTTCAGCCCTCTTTGGGGAGTGGCTGCAGCTACGCCTGTAAACGTTTTTGGAATACAATACGGCAACAATATAAGCGGCATGGCTTTAGGCGCGTCTTTGCTTTATGGCACAAACAGAAACGGAAGCAATTTAATTGATGTATCTGCTAACGGCGTTTTTGAGTACGATACGGAAGACAACGCATCACAGTACATAGGCGGAAGAATCGGAGCGAATGTTGCCGGTATTGACCTTTCAGCCGGCCTTTCATTATCAAATAATATGATTACAGGGGAAGCATACGTTGACAGTTCTAACTGGAACTACTGGGAACAATATGATGATTCTAAAATGCTCCTTGACCTTGCGGCAAGAATAAACCTCGGAAACGGATTCACGGCAGTTGCATCCCTTGCTTGGCTTAACGGGTCGGATAAATATTTCTGGAAGTCCGGAAATTGGTATGGGCTTGATGATTATACAGAAGAAACTTATAACAGCAAACTCTCATTCCAGACATTAATCGGAAAAGATATTAAAGCAAATGAAACATTAACAATTAGAATGGCAACCGGATTTACCGCGGACGGAAATACTGACGCCAAATATAAATATACCGACAATTTGAATCCCGACAACAGTTATGTCGGTTATTTTTCGTACTGGAACGAATCTTCTTTTGAAATTCCGCTTTTTGTCGCGGTTGAGGGAAAACTTAACGATACCTGGTCATTTAACACAGGTATTAACACGGTTATCTTAAACATTGACGGCGAAAAAGATGCTACAAACACTGATTATTATATTGAAAAAATCCGTGAACACGCTAAATATGACTATTTTGACATAGATCCTGCTCTTGAATATTCAATCGGTTTATCCGGTGTTATCGGCGACCTTAAGCTGGATATGTTCATTGAACCTTCAATACTCCTGGAAGGCCCGGATTTTATAAGCGGGATAGATTCCGGAGATCTTAACACAGGTATAGCGGTAAGCTATAGCTGGAAATAACTGGGAGGAGATATAAATGAAAAAATTCCTTGTTTTATTGTTTGTTGTCTCTTTGTTTATGATGACAGCATGTTCAAAATCTTCAAGCCCTACGGGTACTATTCCTGAATTTCCTGTTACATTTAAATCGGCAGCAATTGAAGATGCCGTAAGGTCTGAAATAGGCAAGCCTTCAGGAACACTTTACCAGAGTGATGTTGACGGTATTACATCTCTTTATATCAGCGGAGAAACAATTGAAGATCCTTCAGGTATAGAGTTCCTTACTAATCTTGAAACATTGTCCATCTGCGGAAGCGGTTCTGATCTTCGTGATGTGACGCCGATAAGCAGATTAAAAAATCTGCAATCCCTTTACCTTGGACAGAACTATAACCTGGAAAATCTTGAATCGCTTGCCGACTGCCCAAAACTGACGTTTTTAAGGCTTAACAGATGCGGGCTTACCAATGTTAAATTTTTGCGTAATTTCAGAAATTTAACAACATTGGAAATTAAAGCAAATCCCCTTGAATCGCTTGACGGAGTTCAGGGCCTGACAAAACTTGAAAGTATTTATTTTGGAGAATGCGACAACGATACTAAGGTTAAAGACCTTTCTCCTTTAAGAAACCTTACAAATTTAGCGAACGTTTACGCGGGTTACAATGAAATTTCAGATATTTCAGTACTTCTTACAATGCCGCAAATGATGAACGGAAACGGCGATATTTGTTTATCTGACAATCCATTAAACGATGAAGCATATAAAATCATTGAAATACTTGAAGCAAAAGGCACAGATGTTGACTATTAATTAAATAATTTTCCAAAAACCCGGGGTTAACAGCCCCGGGTTTTTTTATTTAATAATGGACAGGGATTATTTTTTGTTCTATAGTATATGGACAAACTTAATAAAAGGGGAAACAGAATGAAAAAAATAATGATGGTTTTTATGTTACTTGCAGCAATAATACCTTTTGCGGCTGCTGAAACCGCGGATTATTCGTCAATTGCCGCCACTGCAACGGCAGTAACTGCCGCTTTGCAGAATATGTCAGCCACAGCGGTTATCACTCCTGAAGCAACCGCTGTACAGGCTGCCACGCCTGCACCTTCACCTATACCAACAGCAGCACCCACAAAAACAAGAAACATGTTTGATGATTTAGGCGATTTTCTTGGGGTAAAAAAAGACCCTCTTCAGGTTCAGGCAGAAGCGGCCGCTGAAGCCGCAAAAGAAGCTGAAACCGCGGCAAAGAACAGGGAAAATGAAATGTCCCTTGCAGGAAAACTTCTTATTACCGCAGACGTTTTCGGCGCGGCAACTACAGCCTTTACCTGGCTTGGTTATTCATCAATGTTATCTGATTATAATGATATTTATGCAATTAAAGACAATACCACACTGGAAAACTATGAAATGTTAAAACGGATGAGCAAGTCTGTAGATGACAAACTTACAACAGCGGTTGTAGTTACAGGAATAACCTCTGCCCTGCTTATTTACACAGCTGTGGACGCTATATGGCTTCACCTGGCTTTTCCTGTAAATGTAAAAGCTGCTTATTATGACAATAATCCGGGAGTTCTGCTGACTTATAATTATTAGATATATTTTAAATAGCGCTTGACATTTTTATAGCATCTTCCTATAATACGCTGACTTTTATAACTAATATTTTTTATGTATATTTATATTCCATAATATGGTATTATTTGCTTGTGAATAAGTATTGTGGAAAATCTTAATAACTTAGAAAACGTCTTATTTTAAAGGTAAAAATATTGTGGAAAAGATTTTAATTATTGTGGATAAATTGTTGAAAATAAGGGGTAACACGGTTGAAAAATAAAGTTTTTAATTGGGACTCTGTTATTGAATCCCTAAAAGAAGACAGCAGCGGCCTTAATTTATGGCTGGAAAAGGCCTCTGCGGCTTATAATCAGGAAAAAGACACCATAACCATCACAATACCTGATTCTTTGCACCAGAAGACCCTTGCCAAGTATAAAAACGAGCTTTTAGACGCCATTGAACACGCTTTTAAAAAGGTATCGGACCTTAAACTGGAAATATCAAAGGCGGATGACGCAAAGAAAGAACAGTCGTCAAAAATTGTCATAAAAGAACAGCAGATACTTCTTCCGCTTGACCCACAGCACCCGTTTATACCTTCATTAAACTCCCGTTTCCGTTTTGACAACTTTATCGTAGGCCAAAGCAACAGGTTCGCCCACGCGGCGTGCAAGGCTGTAGCGGAAGCGCCCGGCCAGGCCTATAACCCGCTTTTTATCTACGGCGGTGTTGGACTTGGCAAAACGCACCTGCTGCACGCGATAGGGACTTTTATTTACGAACAGGACCCTTCAAAAAAAATCATGATAATCACCGCGGAAAAGTTCCTTTTTGAAGTGACGCAGGGAATCCGCGAAAATAAAATGGATGAATTTAAAAGCAGGTACAGAAGCGCCGACCTTCTGCTGGTTGACGACATTCAGTTTCTGCGCGGCGACGCCACGATAGAAGAATTCTTTCACACATTCAACGAACTTTACAACCACAACAAACAGATTGTGGCCACGTCAGATTCTCCGCCCGGCGATTTAAAGCTTGAAGACCGCCTAAAATCAAGGTTTTCTTCGGGTATAATAGCGGACATACTTGCGCCGGACTTTGAAACCAGGGTCGCCATATTAAAACAAAAAGCAATGGAATCAAACAAAGAAGTGCCCGACAATGTTATAGGGTATATAGCGGAACACATTGACAATAACATAAGGGAGCTTGAAAGCACCTTAAAAAACCTGCTTATACTTGCTGAAAACCCCGAAGAGCTTGATATTGAACTTGCGAAAAAAGCCATTAAGATAAGAAACCCAAAGTTTGACCAGGCAAAAAAAATAGGCATTGATATGATACAGCAGATAGTGTCGGACTATTTTGGAATTAAGGTACAGGACCTTTTATCCAAAAAAAGGCACGAAAACATAGCAAAATCGCGCCAGGTGGCAATGTATATAACGCGCAACCTTACGGATTATTCGCTTGTGCAGATAGGCCAGTATTTTGGCGGCAAGGACCACACAACAGTAATGCACGCGATAAATAAAGTTGAAAATCTTGTTAAAAGCGATGATAAATTTAAAAATACTATAAATGAAATAGTTATGAGAGTAAAAAAGTAAAATAAACGCCTGTTATTACCCCGTATCACACAGAAATTTTTTAATAATGCCTTTTTTGCTTGCAAAGCCCCCAAAGCATCCAAAAATTCAGCTTACATTATTAAAACATTCTTCTATATTATATATGTCGTGAGCGGAAAGAAATGTTAATAACTTTATTGATAATATGTTCATTAAAATGTTAATAAAAATAGGGTCATTTTTTTGTGGATAAATACCGGGTTATGTATTAAAATGTTATAACAATTAACATTAACAAAACTTATAAAGTGTTTTAAAATATATTAATTTTAAGGTTATTAGAAATATTAACACTACAACTACTACTACAAATGTTATACATATTTAAATAATTGTTATTGCAGGGTTTTACAATGTTAATAACAAAAAAAATTATTTTATTCAGGAGGAAATATGAAAATAAAGACAAATAAAGAGGAAATTTTAAATTCACTCCAGGTAGCCCAGTACTTTATAGCATCCGGATCCACTCTTCCCCTTCTGTCAAACATACTGTTTGAAGCTGACGGTGATTTTTTAAACCTTACAGCTACCGACATGGATATCAGCGCGAAAATAAAGTGTAAGGTGGAAAATATAAAAGAAGAAGGAAAGACAACAATTCCAAGAAAAATAATTGCGCTTATAAAAGAATTTGAAGACGGCGCTGACATTACAATTGAATCAGATAAAAATGACAACATTAACTTAAAGTGCAAAAAATCAAATTATAAAATGCCGGGACTTCCCGCCGAAGATTTTCCGGCGCTGCAGCTTGATGATAAAAAACTTGAAAGCGTTAAAATTTCACAGTCATTATTAAAAGAAATACTTGATAATATTCAGTACGCGGCTTTAAAGGATACATCCAAAAGAAATTTAAACGGCGTCTTTATGAAATTTGAAGGAAATAAAATAGAAGCTGTTGCCACGGACGCGCACAGGCTTGCTTATTATAAAGCCGAAACCAAATCTCCTGTAAAAGGAAAACTTGATTACATAGTGCCCCTTAAAACAATAAACGAAGTTTCAAGGGTTTTAAATCCGGGGGATGAAAATGAAATTACCCTTAACTTTTATGAAAAAGTTATAGAGTTTATTTTTCCGAACATGGAAATTGTATCCAGGGTGATTGATGAAAATTATCCCAACTATTCACAGGTAATACCCAAAGATTTCAATATGAAAGCGCTTATTAAAAAAGAAGAACTTGCCGCTTCCATCAGAAGGGCCGCGGTTATTTCAAGCGATAAATCCAAGATAGTCCTTTTTAAATTTGAAAATAATAAGTTATTCATCAACGTTTCAACTGCTGATGAAGGCGAGGCCTTTGAAGAAATTGACATCACATACGAAGGCGAACCTATTGAAGTTTCCTACAACGCAGTTTATATCATGGATTTCTTAAAGGCAAACGAATCAGAAAATATAGAAATTAAGCTTATCAGCTCCATGAACCCGGGAGTGATGAAAGCCGAAGGCAAGGAAAACCTTACATACGTGATAATGCCCATAAGAAAGTAATTACATATAATTACGCGACGATGAAATGCCGCTAAGGAGCATATAATGGAAGAAGAACTTAAGCCCGTTTCAAAAGTGATTCAGACAGCCATAGAAGAAGAGATAAAAACATCATACCTTGATTATTCAATGAGCGTCATAATCGGAAGGGCGCTGCCCGATATCCGCGACGGTTTAAAACCGGTGCACAGAAGGGTGTTATACGGCCTGCACGATATGGGGCTTTACAGCAATAAGCCGTACAGAAAATCCGCGAAAATTGTCGGTGAAGTCATGGGTAATTACCATCCTCACGGCGATTCTTCCATATACGACACAATGGTCAGGATGGCCCAGCCGTTTGTTTTCAGAATGCCCCTTATAGACGGGCAGGGTAACTTTGGTTCTGTTGACGGAGACCCGCCCGCGGCCATGCGTTACACCGAAGCGCGCTTAAGCAAGTTTGCGGAAGAACTTTTAAAGGATCTTGATAAAGATACAGTTGATTTTGTCCCCAACTACGACGAATCCACAAAAGAACCCACAGTATTGCCCGTATCTTTCCCGCACCTTCTTGTCAACGGGTCATCGGGTATCGCGGTCGGTATGGCGACAAACATCCCTCCGCATAACCTTGGAGAGGTAATTGACGCGGTTGTCATGATGATTGACAACAAGAACACAAAAATAGAAGAACTTATGGGCGTTATTAAAGGCCCGGATTTTCCCACAGGCGCTTTTATAATAGGCAAAGAAGGCATCAAACAGGCGTACACAACGGGCAGGGGCTCTGTTGTAATGCAGTCAAAGGTAAAAATTGAAGAGACAAAAAAGGGAAAGAAACAGATTGTTATAACAGAACTGCCGTATATGGTAAATAAAGCAAACCTTCTTGAAACAATCGCCGGTCTTGTAAAAGATAAAAAGATTGAGGGCATTTCGGATTTAAGGGATGAATCGGACAAGGACGGCACAAGGGCGGTAATAGAAGTTTCCAGAAGCGACAATCCTGAAATTATTTTAAACCAGCTTTATAAACACACGCAGATGAGGGCTTCTTTCGGGATAATTATGCTTGCCATTGTTGACGGCAGGCCCAAAGTTTTAAACATTAAGGAATTCATAGAAAACTTTATTCAGTTCAGGAAACAGGTCATCATACGCAGGATAAAATTTGAACTTGATAAGGCTGAAAAACGCGCGCATATACTTGAAGGGTTAAAGATAGCCCTTAAGTACCTTGACAGGGTAATTAAAATAATCAGGGGTTCTTCCAGCACGGAAGAGGCAAGGGTAAAACTTATAGAGGCGTTTAAACTTTCCGTCATACAGGCGCAGGCTATCCTTGACATGAAGCTGCAGCAGCTTACAAACCTTGAAGTTGAAAAAATTGAAAATGAATACAAAGAACTTCTTAAGCTTATAGAGCATTTAAAATCGCTGCTTGCCAGCGAAAAGAAAATACTTGACCTTATGAAATCAGAACTTCTTGAAGTCCGCAAAAAATACGCGGATGAAAGAAGGACTCAGATTGTGGCCAAGGAAAAAGAAATGACAATGGAAGACCTTATCCAGGAAGAGGATATGGTTGTCACCATAACGCACAACGGCTTCATTAAAAGGACGCCGGTGTCCGCGTACAAGGCGCAGAAGCGCGGCGGCCGCGGCATAATAGCGATGGAAACAAAAGAAGAGGACTTTATAGAGGACCTTTTTGTTTCCAACACGCACGAATACCTTATGTTCTTCACGTCCAAAGGTCGCTGCCACTGGCTTAAGGTATATGAAATACCGGAAGGCGCAAGGCAGACAAGGGGAAAAGCCATTGTCAACCTGATAAAACTTGAAGAGGGCGAAACAGTGGCGGCTTATGTATCTGTAAAGACATTTGACCAGGACAAGTTCCTTATAATGTCAACAGAGTCCGGCCTTATTAAAAGGTCAAACCTGTCGTTGTTTGGAAACCCAAGAAGCGGCGGCATAATAGCAATAGGTCTTAATGACGACGACAGACTTATTGACACAAAAATAGCGTCTGAGAAAGATGAAATATTTATCGCCACAAAAGAAGGCATGGCGATACGCACAAAGGTAAAACAGTTCAGGGAAATTGGAAGGACAGGCATGGGCGTCCGCGGAATAAACCTGAACAAAAAAGACAAAGTGGTAAGCATGACAATCCTTGCTTCCGACAAAAAGGATTCAACGCTTTTGACCGTTACCGAAAAAGGATTCGGCAAACGCACAAAAATTTCGGAATACAGGGAACAGAGCCGCGGAGGCAAGGGCCTTATCAGCATAAAGGTTACCGATAAGACCGGAGAAGTTGTCGCCATAAAGCTTGTGGAAGACCCCAATGAACTGATGATAATAACAAACAAAGGCACGCTTATAAGGACAAAAATAAAGGACATTAAGACAATAGGAAGAAACACCCAGGGAGTAAGGCTTATTAAACTTAAAGATGCGGAAAAAGTAAGCGCCGTGGCAAGGGTGGCTGAAGAAGACGACGAAGAAGCGGAAGGATAAAATATTCGCTTAAATTTTTCATGGAATATATTTTAAGGAGGAAGTAGATGAGCAAAGGATCACTTATTGGGAATATGCTGCTTGCAGCGCTGTTCCTGTTTGGCGTCCCTGCCGCGATATTTTATCTTTATGATAACGCAAGGGTTGCCCAGTTAAACGAGCTTAATTCAAAGATAGCCTGGGCTGACAAGCAGAAAGAGATAAATATAATTAGCGAACAGCTTAAGGAAAAATTAAACGGAATTTACGGTACTGTATCATCCCTTTCAGAACAGAAAATGCAGGAAAAATATTCTTCTGTCATTTCGGATTATGTGATTCGTAATTCCAGCTACAGCGACCCGAAGGTAAAATCAAAAATTAAATCCGTATATCAGAAAAAAACAGCAAACCTTTCCGGCACAACGGCCCTTCTTTATCCCAACGGAAATGTGCTTGCGGGCGCCGAAACTTCAAGCTCCGGAAAATTCGGGCAGAACGCCAAATTTATACAGGCAAAAGCTTCCAAAAAAACAATAAGCGATATAAAGTTCAGCGAAGGGCTGGCGGAATATTATATCCCTGTAATTGACGCGAAAGATAATCTTGCTTCCATTTTATACGTAAAAGAAAATATAGAACAGGCATCCGACAGAATCAGGAAAGAAACCCAGTCCGTAAGGGGCCGCAATTTTGTGGTAAATATGGCGGGCACTGTCCTTTTAAGCACTGATAAAACAAAGGAAAACGCGGAAAACATCCAGGATTCAAAAGATTTAAAACTTATTCTGACGGATAATGTGGAAGATGAAAATATAAAGGAAGCGGTTTACGCCAGCGAAAGGGGCCTTATTGGATACAAAAAAAACAGGGATATGGGAATCGTATCCTGTGTTTTCACCCCTTATATGGATTACAAATCGCTTCAGGCCGACACTTCAAAAAAATACACGCATTCCATATTTGACACAAAATACATACTTCCCGTTTACGGCATACTTGGAATAGCTCTGTTAATGGGGATTATAATAATCATAGCTTCCAGCGGCGCGCCTTTTGCCCCGGTTTCGAACATAACAAAAGCCATGACCCATATAGATGAAGAAAGTTTTGAATCAATGCTTCCTAAATTAAAAAGCGGACCCTATAAAAAAATGGCAGATTCGCTTGTAATTTTAAAGGGCAGAATAAACGCGTCCGAAGACAAGGCAGCCAAACTTTCGCAGATGTCAAAGGAACTTGAAGAGGAACTTTCAAAGGAAGCGTCAAGGGCTGATATGGAAATCTCGGAATTAAGGGACGCCTTAAAGATAGCTGAAAACAGCAAGGTAAGTTTTGAGGAAGAAATTTCAAAAATGAAAGCAGAAAACGCCAGGGTAAAAAAAGAAGCTGATGATAAAATTAAATCCGCGTCTGATGAGGCAAAGGCAAAGATAGAAGCGCTTGAACGCGAGAAAATGCAGCTTAAAGAAGAAGCCAAGAAAATAAAAGAAGCGCCTGTCTCTTCTGATAAGGAAGATATGAGGACAGACGCCGTGCTTATGATGAATACGGAATTAAAGGGCGTTCTTTCCGTAATTAAAACATACATTTCTTCGGTGCTTGGCGGAGAAGGAAAGATAACGGACGCGCAGCAGCAGTTTTTGGGGGTTGTCATAAATAAATCGGCAAGGCTTGAAAGGCTTATAAATGATTTGGCCGAACTTGCAAGGCTTGAGAAAGGCGAAATTAAGCTGAATCAGAACCCCATGGACGTAAACAACATAATCCAGGACATTATTTTTTCCGTTCAGCCGCAGGCTGACGTTAAAAAAGTTGAGATCAAAACCAAATTCCTGCAGACTTTAAGTTCGGCTTCCGGCGATTCAGCAAGGCTGTCGGGAGTGATATCGCAGCTTCTGACGCAGTCCATAAAAGTGTCTCCAAGAGGCGGCACAGTATCGCTTGAAACAAAACAGGAAGCCGATAAGGTAAAAATTGTAATGACAGATTTTGGAATGAGCATGCCCAAATCAAAAGCTGAATCCCTTTTTTCCAATTTCCACGGGCCTGAATCGCAGGCAGGTCCGGAGTTTATAAATTCAGGTTTAAGGTTCCCGATTATTAAAGCTGTCATCAAAAAGATGGGCGGGGACATTTGGATAGAGTCAGAAATAGGAAAAGGAAAAGCGTTTATAATATCCCTTCCTTCGGATAAAAAAACCGCTGTCAAAACAGAAAAGGCGCCGGGTATTCCTGTTTTTGCAAAAAAGGAACCTGAAAAAACAGCGCCGGAAATTAAAACAACGCTTCCTGAAATAAAGCCCGAATCCGTTGTTCAGCCGCTTCCTGATCTTGGAAGCATTCCGGAAGCAAAAACTCCTGAACAGCCTCAAAAACCTAAAATAATGAACGCTTTTAATTCAATGTTCGGCGGTCAGGAACAAAAGCAGCCGGATGCACCGGAAAAACCGGCATCATCTTTTAAAATTCAGACGAATTCAATGGCAGTCTGGGATGCACCTAAAAACGAAGAAAAAGAAGTGATTAAAGTTACCGATATCCTTGACATGGAAAAACCGGCAGGTCCTGTTGTGGAACTGCCCGGTAAAGACACAGCTGTGCCGGATAAATTGCTTGAAAAAGAGCCGCCTGCGCCTTTTACAGGCGAACTTCCTCCTCTGCCGGATCTTGAAGACGATAAAGG
>JAKQNO010000129.1 GCA_029565735.1 bacterium | reverse complement strand
GAATACAAATTAAAATACATGCTGGATTTTGAGACAAAGGGAAGCCTGCTTAATATTCAGCAATTCAGCGATCCTTTTAACTACACCATAAACATCCGCAAGGATGACGAGTTGAAGCCATGCAAAGTTGACCTTGTAGAGACTTTCAATTACCTTATCGGTCTGTGGGTAGATAAAATAGATAATATAGAAGATTTTAAAGTTATCACAGGTAAACTGCGTACAGGTGAAAAAACGCTTGTCATCTGGCGGAATACAAAAGAAAAATCAAACAAAGATCTGGATAAATTCTTTGACAAGCTCAGAATAAAAATCAAAGATTCTGAATATGATTTTATCTACGTTAACGGTGACAATAATCTGGAAAATAAACGTCTTGACGAAGACAAATGGAAAGTAAAACTAATAGAAGAGGAATTTATGAAGAAAATGTTTGAAACCGAGGGTGTCTGATGGGCGACAGCAAACTGCCGGCAAAAACAGAGTTTTTTTTATATACAACAGAAGAAGGCAAAATAAAAGTTCAAACCAGAGTTTATAACAATACTGTATGGCTTACGCAGAAACGAATGGCCGAAGTTTTTGGAGTGGACAGGTCTGTAATAACCAAGCATCTTAAGAATATATTTGAAGAGCGCGAATTGGATGAAAATTCAGTATGTGCAAATTTTGCACATACTGCCGAAGATGGCAAGGTATACGATACCAAATACTATAATCTTGATGCCATAATATCGGTAGGTTACAGGGTAAACTCGCAAACTGCCACAAAATTCAGGATTTGGGCCACTACAATCATAAAAGATTACGCCATAAAAGGATTTGCTATGGACGATGACCGCCTGAAGCAGGCGGGTGGCGGCGGGTACTTTGAGGAATTACTTGCGCGTATCAGGGATATTCGCTCATCAGAAAAGGTTTTCTGGCGTAAGGTTCTTGACATATATGCTACCAGCATTGATTATGACCCGAATGCGGAAATAACAAGGAAGTTTTTTGCCGTGGTGCAGAATAAAATGCACTGGGCGGCGCACGGGCAGACAGCGGCCGAGGTTATATACGGCAGGGCGGATTCTTCCAAAGAAAATATGGGACTTACAAGCTGGGCCGGCGGAGCTATACGGCGGGAAGAAACAGAAATAGCGAAAAACTATCTTAATGAAAAAGAACTTGATATGTTAAACAGGATAGTGACGGCATATCTTGAATTTGCGGAAATACAGGCAATAAACCGGGTGCCTGTGACAATGAAGGAATGGGCGGAAAAACTGGATGATTTTTTAAAGCTTTCAGGCCGCAAATTACTTGACGGTGCCGGAAAAATAAGCCATGACAAAGCCCTGCAAAAGGCGCATGAGGCATATGAAAAATATAAGAATAAAGCGCTGAACGCGCCTTCTGCGGTTGAGAAAAGTTTTATTGAGGCTGAAAAAGAATTGAAAATGATAGAAACAAAAATCAAGCACAAAGGCAAAAAGAAAAAAGGCGGGAAATAATGGCGCGGGGAAGAAAACCAAAGAAAGCTAAACAGGCGGAGCTGCCCTTAGAAGCAGAAAGTAAACAGGAAAAGCCCAAAAAGCAAAAGGCCCGGTTTGATTTTGAGTCATCCTTAGTGCTTTTTAAGTACATGCTATCGCTTTTTGATGCGGATTCTCTTGAAACGCTATGTTCGGGAATGAAAGATATAAATCTTGAAGGCTGGGACGAGGAAGGCATATCCCGGTTTTACCGTCACTTGACAAACAGGACAGTCCCGTTTTCCGGTGTGACAAACGACGACCTCCTTAGATACGACAACAACATAGCCTCGCATACCCGGGAAATTGTGCGCAGGCGGCCTGATTTCCGCTGGAAATATTTCCAGTATATGGCTATTTTGTTTACCGAAGTTTACCTTGACAGGTATTTTTCGGGCCGGGAAAGGCTGGCAGGCGATTTAAATTCATTTCTTGAAGAAAACATAAACTCGCGCATTCCTGACGGCAGCAAACTTAAACCGTACACAGAAGAAGACTTAAACAAGATAGCATTCTGGCAGGCGACCGGCTCAGGCAAGAC
>JAKQNO010000119.1 GCA_029565735.1 bacterium | reverse complement strand
TTCACAAATACGGCCACATATACTTATACGGAAACTCCGACACACACATATACTTTCACCGACACACCTACAGAAACAAATACATCCACTCCCACGGACACGTTCACGGCCACAAATACATTTACTGAAACGTACACTCCTACCATCACCCCCACATTCACAAACACGCCCACGCCCAATATAAATACCGCGCTTGACAGGAACTTTGCCGAACCTTTAAAAGGCGATAAAGTTAAAGTTTCCGTTAAATCCGCTGCGGCAGGTGAATTGATAGAAGTTAAGGTGTATAATTTATCCGGTGAAAGGGTAAGGCAGTTCAGTTTCTATTCAACGGGCGCGGGATGGAACGAAGGGTTCTGGGACTGCAGAAACGACGCCGGTAAAACAGTAGGACAGGGGCTGTACTTTATTAGGATAAATCAGAACGGCGCCATTCAGACAAGAAGGGTGTTTATAGTTAAATAATTTAAAGAGGTATTAAAAAACATGTTAAAAAGATTTTTAATGCTTTTATTATTACAGTTATTTGCCGTCTGCGCGGCATTTGCCACGGGGCCAAAAATAATATCCGCTGTTATGGACCCGCCAAATCCAAAATTTGGGCAGCTTGTAACCGTTACGGTTGAATTCTGCGCTAATAAATACTCCACGACAGGTCTTAATATTGCGGTCAGCAGCCTGCCGTCAAAGTTACCCGAAGGCACTACAGGCCAGATTTTTGTTGTAAGCACATTAGGTGTTGACGTGCACAGCGAAAATCCAAACCCCTATGGAGACATTCATTTCATTGCATCGGCAGCCGATGCCGCTGCTGTTGATAATTGCGCGGACTGCGGCGGCGATACAAATTCACGAACAGTCACAAAGCAGTTTGTCTTTCACATACCTGATATTTCAAAATTTCCCGGCTGCGAACTTTCCACATTATATCTGCACGTGGGGGTCAATGATTGGTTTATAAGATCCACTGACTGGGTAAGTCTGTTATCATGCAGTGCTGTTTCTTTACCGTGGGCAATACCTAATCCCGGGCAGACACTTGAATTAAAAAATACCAGGACAGAAGGCGCGCCAATATTAAATGACGACCTTATGCTTTTTATAACTGACTACAAATACACCGGAGGCACGCTTAAAATAAATTCCGAACTTCCGGCGGGCGGCAAACTGGAAGTTGTTTCCTGCGGGCCGTCTGAATTTGTTACAGTATCGCCAACTGCCGGCGCAACAGCAGGAGTTTTTACGTGGGTGATGACGGACAGGATGGGCATGCCGGCTTTAGCATCGGGCAATGTGTGGTTTACAGCAAAACTAAAAAAACCGCCTGCGGTGGATGATGATGTGATAAATGTGCCGTTTAACGCGTCTGTGGGTTCTATAACAAAGACCGCAAAAACATCTTTTATGGTTAATCAAAGCCAGGTCTTTATAAAAACAAGCCAGAATAAATCATCCGCAAATCTGGGTGATACCGTTACATATACAATAGAATACGCGGTGACAGGTTCCGGACTTAAGTCAGTAAATCTCTTTGATAACCTGGCAGATGGAACATATAATTATCCCACGGCAATTCCGGGATGGGAATATTTAAGAAGCAATAGTTTATACGGGACATGGACGGTGACTAACCCGTGTTCGTCGTGTAACAAATATATTTCAGGTTCTTCCGGAAGCAGTACCTACCCGTCGCTTATCCTTGATGATGTAATACCGGCAAATGCGGAATTCTGTACCGGTACAATATATTCGGATGTAATGATAAATCCCGGCTCTTATCCGGGTGCTGATGCCAAGGTAATAATCAGAAGCAATGAACTTGAAGACACATTGAATAAAAATTACTCTCTGGTATTATCGGTTGATAATACAATAGGGTATGCAACAGGTTATGTGGCTTTTCAGAAATACGCGAATAACAATACTTCGGAGTTTGCCGCATCAAGCGCAATTCAGATAAAACCGCTTGTATGGTACAGGACAAAAATTGAAGCGGTTTCTGATTATCAATTCAGGGCAAAGGTGTGGGCAAAAGGGGAACCCGAACCTTCGGCATGGACTCTTTCAGCGACTGACACTATGGGATTATCAGACGGAATGAACTGTTCAAACGGGGATTCTTGGAGGCCTGGTATAGGCCAGCAGGCAACCACATCTGATGTTAATGATAACTACGATAATTTTATGGTTTACAAACCCGGAATAAGCACGTTAAGCAGTGCGTATGTGTATGACACTATTCCGGCAGGAATAACATATCTTGGAAATTCAAATGCAGGGACAACAACAGGCGGAATTTTATCGTGGCCTGTCGGTACAGTTGCGGAAGCCGCCGGTTCTTTTACATGGTGGGGGCTGGTCAACAGCTGCGGCAGTATAACCAACACAGCCGCATTTGACGCGGCAGATCCTTTTATTCCGAAAGTTTCAAATATGCTTGTACTGGAAAGCGAACCGTGCTATGTAACGCCCACTGCGACGCCGTGCGAAATAACTCCGCTTTCATTTGTCAGTTATCCGCAGGGCGGGCAGTTTTATGTGTCCGTAACGCATGCGGCAGGCATTGCTTCGGCTTCATGCGGATATGTTAATTCTGTGGAAGTAGCGTTTCAGCGTCAGTCAGGAGGGCTTTACTGGAACTTTACTTCAGGTTCGTGGTCGCTTGCGTCGCCGGACTGGTCTGCGGCAGCAGGAACTGACAGCTGGACTTTTAACAATATGCCGTCATTTACTCCGGGAGAAATGTACACGATTTTCAGCAGGTCAACAGACACTTATGGAAACGTGGAAATACCAAGCCTGGGCAACACGTTTACAATAGTAAACCCCACGCCGACTGTGACACAAACTGTTACGCGTACAGCGACAAGAACAATAACAATGACAAGTACAGTAACTGCAACTGTAACACCATTGCCAATTTTGGGAGGGAGTCAAGGACCGGCAAATCCTGCAGCAATGAATGTGCTGAATAACAAAACAAATGTTACATCTCTGCAGTTCTCTTTATTTACAGTGAACGGAGTTGTAATTGTAAGTAGTATTAAGTGTTCAGCCTACGGCACGATGAACGATCTAACAAATATAACAGCCGGAAGTGTCAGAGTTTACAGAGATTCCGGGACAACACCGGGTGCGTATGACGCGGGGGATACTTTAATTCAGGGAGGGAAAAGTTTTTCAGCGGATAACGGTCTGGTAACATTTGATAGCTTTTTTCAGCCTGTAATCGATATAGGAGATGTTTATATAATTGTCTTTGATTTAAATGGAACTGCATCTGCGGGACAGACCTTTAGAACTGAAATTAACGGGTCTGATATTACTGTAAGCGGCGGACCCGTTACAATAATGGTTAGTGCATACGGAAATTTACATACTATCATAAATCCTTCGCCTACAATCACACAAACCGTGACACAGACAGTTACAAAGACAGTGTCCGGAACAGCTACGGAAACAACAACACAGACAGTAACCGGAACGGTTACAGCCACAAATACACAGACCGCTACGGAGACAGCCACGAGGACATCAACGCCAAGTTCCACAGCGACATCAACTTCAACAAATACATCCACACAGACAGCGACAGGGACGTCAACAGGCACTGTCACTCAGACAACAACACAATCCATAACCGCCACTGTCACGCAGACAACTACAGCTACCGTGTCGCAGACTGCGACGGGTACAATAACGCAAACCGCGTCGCCTTCATCAACGCAGACAAACACACAAACCGCGACGGGCACAATGACATTAACAAACAGCCCCACAAATACTTCCACAAAAACAGCCACGGAGACAGTGACAGAATCATCAACGCCAACTGTGACGCGGACAATAACAGAAACAACAACAAAAACATCAACGCCCACGCAGACAGCCACACAGACAATTACTTTAACCGCGACCCCAAGTTCCACGATGACAATTACAGTTACTGTTACATCCACAAATACGCCTTCTGTGACGCAGACAAACACGGAAACAAACACGCCCACAAGCACTTCCACTGACACCGCGACCGACACAAACACTCCCACGCCAAGCGAAACATATACTGACACTGCCACATTTACATATACACAGACGCCCACCGACACTTATACATTTACGCACACTCCCACAGACACAAATACATTTACACCCACTGACACTTTTACCGCAACAAACACATTCACGCATACATATACGCCCACTATCACCCCCACCTTTACAAACTCCCCAACTCCAAAAATTGACACGGCGCTTGACAGAAACTTTGCGGAACCTTTAAAGGGTGACGCCATAAAAATTTCTGTTAAAGCACCGGCAGCGGGAGAGACGGTTGAAATAAATGTCTTTAATCTGTCCGGGGAAAAAGTAAGGCGGTTCAGTTTTATGACCACGGCAGCAGGATGGAACGAAGGGTTCTGGGACTGCAAAAATGATTCGGGCAAAACGGTAGGACAGGGGTTGTACTTTATCAGGATAACAAGGGCAGGAACCGTTGAAATAAGAAGAGTCTTTGTTGTAAAATAAAAACGTCCTTAAAAAACCGTAAAAACCCTTTAAATATAAGGCAAAAATATTTTTTTGGTTTTCCAAAATTATATTGACATTAAAAAAATATTGTGTAAAATATGCTCTACTGTTTTGTTTATCGTAAGTTCGTTTTACAATAATAAAAAAACAGCATGTTTTTTGTAAAATTTTATCCGTTTTGCAAATGAGCAAAACGAATTATAACGGCAAGGTAAATCCCCTGCGGGGATAAAATTTTATCCGTTTTGCAAATGAGCAAAACGAATAAAATTTTAGGTGGGCCGGTAGCTCAGTTGGTAGAGCACCGCCCTTTTAAGGCGGCTGTCGAGAGTTCGAACCTCTCCCGGCTCACCAAAAAATTTTTTAATAGTAAGTGTTTTTATTCGTGTTTTTCAGGTAAATGTTGTATAATAGCGTGGTTAAAAAATAAAAAAGCAAAGACGCGGCGGTAAGGCAGCCGCGAAATTATGGAGGTTTTTTAAAATGTACGCGATAGTTGAAATAGCAGGCAAACAGTACAAGCTGACTGAAGGCGCCGTTGTAAACGTGGACAAACTTAATCCCGAAGGCAATGAAATCAACTTTGACAAGGTCCTTTTACTTGTTTCTGACAATGACATTAAAGTCGGCAACCCGACAATTCCGAACGTTCAGATTAAAGCTGAAATTATTGACAGGGAAGTAAAGGGCGATAAGATTGTTGTGTTCAAATGGAAAAGGGCCAAGAATTCCAAGAAAAGGGCCGGACACAGGCAGAAATACACCAAAATTAAGATTGTAAAAATAGAGGCATAATAGCTAAGGTATTATAAATAAAGGGCATTAAAAATGCTTTAAGAACGAAAATCAAGGAAGGTGGATGTAAATGGCACACACGAAGGCACAAGGTTCTACAAGAAACGGGCGCGACAGCGCGGGGCAGAGGCTTGGCACAAAAGCGGGCGATTCACAGCTGGTTACAGGCGGTTCTATAATAGTAAGGCAGCGCGGCACAAAGATAACAGCCGGAGCCAACGCTGGAATGGGTAAAGACCACACCATTTTTGCAAAGGTTGACGGAAGGGTAAAGTTTACAACATCCGCAAGCGGAAAAAAAGTAAGCATCATACCTGTAAAGTAAACGCTGTTAATTCACGGCTGACAATAAAAAGCGGGCTTAGTTTTAGGCCCGCTTTTTTTATTATGCGGACAGCGCTTGGAGTTTTCCGAAAACGCGGCTTATATGATATAATAACTTTACAAAAAACAGGCACCAAACGGAGCGTTAAAAATGTTTGTGGATCACGTACAGATAAAAATTAAATCAGGAAAGGGCGGCAACGGCGCTTCAACCTTCAGGCGCGAGAAATATGTACCCAAAGGCGGGCCTGACGGCGGCGACGGCGGACGAGGCGGACACGTATTTTTTATAGCGGACAGGCATTTAAACACACTGGTGGATTTTCATTTCAACAGCCTGTATAAAGCGGAAAACGGAATAAACGGCGCAGGAAGCCAGATGCACGGAAGAAACGGCAAAGACCTTTACATACACGTGCCGTGCGGCACAATGATAAAGAACAATGTATCGGGTGAGATGATAGCCGACCTTGTAAAGGAAGGCAATAAAGTGCTTGCAGCGGGCGGCGGCCGCGGCGGAAGGGGCAATATACATTTTAAAACATCCACAAGGCAGGCGCCAAGGTTTTATGAAAAGGGAGAGCCCGGAATAGAACTTGATGTAGCGCTGGAACTTAAAATACTTGCCGATGTCGGCATTATAGGCATGGCCAACGCGGGAAAATCAACCCTGCTGTCAAAGATTTCAAATGCCAGGCCAAAGATAGGCAATTATCCCTTCACGACCCTTGTCCCGGTGCTGGGCATAGTGAAAGTGGACGCGGAAAACGCCTTTGTGGCGGCCGACATACCGGGGCTTATTGAAGGCGCGTCAGAAGGCAAAGGGCTTGGAATAGATTTCTTAAGGCACATAGAGCGCACCAAAGTGTATATTCACGTGGTTGACCCGACCCAGGGCGGCGCGTTTGAAAGCTATAAAATGATAAACAAGGAACTTTCCAAATACAGCAAAAAGGTTGGCAAAAGGCCGCAGGTTGTGGCTGTAAACAAGTGCGACCTTTTAAGCGATGAAGAGAAAAAAGAAATAAAGGAACAGTTTAAGAAAAAAAAGATACCTGTGGAATTTATTTCCGCCCATAAGGAAGAGAACCTGAAAAAGACGGTTTTAAAGGCGTATGAAATTTTAAAAAATCTTCCGGAAGAAAAAGATGAAATTTCAACGGTATATTACAGGGAAGAAGCGGACAACGCTCCGGTTCTTGAAAAGGCGGACGCGCACGTGTTTGTCCTGCGCCACAGGCCCACGGAACGCTACGTGGAAATGCTTGATTTTTCCGAAATGGAAACGGTGGAGGTTTTCAAACGCTACCTTGACAAAAGCGGCATGAACGAATTTTTTAAGTCAAAAGGCGTGACAAACGGCGATATTCTTGTAATTGCCGACAGGGACTTTGTTTACGACGACGAAGAGTAAAATACTTCCGCGGTAAAAAGGGGAGAATATGTACAACAGAATAGTGGTTAAAATAGGGACAAACCTTATAGCCGACGCAAAAGGATTAAAAGAAAATTTCCTTAAGGATTTTGTAAGGCAGGTCACAGAGCTGCACAAATCCGGCAGGGAAATGATAATAGTCTCTTCCGGCGCCATAGGTTCCGGCCTTGTCCGGATGAAAATGGAAAAAAGGCAGTTTACCCTGCAGGAAAAGCAGGCGATAGCGGCCATAGGCCAGCCCGTGCTTATGAACAGGTACAAGGAAATGTTTAAGGAAAGCGGCATCACTGTGGCGCAGGTTCTGTTAAACCACGATGACGTTAAGGATAAAGGCAGAAACATGAATGCCAGAAACACCCTGTTAAAGCTTATTGAATGGGGTGTAATACCCGTAATAAACGAAAATGACACGGTTGCCACAGAAGAGATAAAGTTCGGCGACAATGACGCGCTGGCCGGAATTGTGGGCAGCCTTGTAAACGCCGACCTTGTCGCCATACTTACCTCTGTTGACGGCGTATATGATAAAAATCCCGGCAAATACTCCGGCGCCAAAAAAATAGAAGTCATAGAGGATATTGAAGCGGTTATAAAAGAGGTGGAAACCGACGGCAAGACCGCGTCAGGCACCGGCGGTATGGTTTCCAAACTTGAAACCGCGCGCAACCTTAACCACGCGGGAATACCCCTAATAATAGCAAACGGCAACTTAAAAAACGTCCTTGTACGCTCCGCGCAGGGTGAAAACACCGGCACATTGATATTAAGAAAAGGGCACAGGGCTGAATCCAAAAAGCGCTGGATACTTCTTACGCTTAAGGCAAAAGGTTCAATTATAGTGGATGACGGAGCGAAAAAAGCGCTGCTGGATTCCGGAAAAAGCCTTCTGGCTGTCGGGATATCCGCCGTGAAAGGGAAGTTCGCGCTTGGCGACGCTGTGGAAATAGAGGACAAGGCAGGCACAAGGATAGCAAAGGGAGTTGTAAATTACTCTTCCGAAGACGTTGACCTTATCAAGGGGCAGAAAAAAGAAGAGATAAAAAAAGTGATGAAAGACAATTATTACACCGAAGTGATACACAGGGACAACCTGTACGTTTACAGGTAATTTGTACGGTTTGGTATTGACAGTCGCGCTGAAATGGAAGCAGGGTTTAGAAGTGGTAGGCGCACCTTTTAAGGTGCGGCAGTTGAAGTGGGTATTGATTTTATTTTAAAAAAATAAATCAAAACAACGCACCTTAAAAGGTGCGGCTACCAGATCCAAATCAACTCTCTGACCTTCCAACCTTACGGTTTTATTTAAGGAATATGGGTTAGCAATTTATGGACTATTATTTACAGTTTTCTTAAATACTCCGAAGTTATCTTTTTTCCTTTAAGCGAAGCTGTCACAAAAATTTTCGCGTTGACCGCATCCAAAGGACCTGCTTCGTAATAAACTTTGCAACCGTTTATGATAAAATCGCCGCTGACCAGCAGCCTGCCCGCATCTTCAAACTGGTTTGAAGCCACTGCAAAGCCTGAATTTAAAGCGCGTTCCACGCGCGCCCTGTCAAGGTAAGCAAAAGCTTCGGCCTGCGCCTTTATCCCAAGGGCAAACATTAAAAAGTTCAGCGAAGTGAAAAAAACTGATACTATTGTCAGTATTTTTAAGCGCATTATTTATTGCCTTCCTGATGCGACATTATGCACCCTTTTTTTATCCTGTAATTATGAAGGTATTCGCGGCCGTTTATTGCGCGTATTGTGTAAAAAAGGTCGCCTGTATAGCCGAAGTTAATCTCTTTAAGGCCGGTGTATATAAGCGATACCGCGGGCCTTGAACTTGCGGGCGAAGGCTCAATAACCGCGTGAAGGCCGTCCGGGCCGGAGCGCATTTTAAAATAATCGTTCTTGTCCAGAACCGGCTCGCCGTTTTCGCTTAACGAAGGTATGCTCATAGCCGCGTAGTTTTTACCGCCGTCCGGGCCTGCCGGTTCAATTGACATTACGCAGGCTGCTGTCTGCCTTAAAAAACGGTCCGCGGCCAGGTCGCGGTTCTGCAATGAATCCGAGGAAAAGAAAGACATAAAATAAAAGCCAAGCACAGCGGAAAAAGATGATATAAGGCAGGTTAAGATAATATGAGGCGTTTTCATCTGCGCGCCCTTGCGTCAATAATTTCTGAAAGCCTTGCTGACGACATGCGTGATTTTAGGTTTATGGAAACATAACGCAGTGAAACATAATCCTCGTAAAAATCGCAGGTAAGATAGCCTTTTACTCCGTATGGTTTAAACATGGGATCGTCCTGAAGTATGGGCGCTTTCAGCTTATCGCCGCGCGTGATTATGGTGGGAAGGGTTCCGGTGAATTCAAGCTGGTTTACTGCGCAGGTTATTGCCGCTTTTTTGTGGTAAGCCGAATACAAGAGCAGAAAACCGGCCGCCGCGAAAAATACGGATATTATTAAAAGCAGAAGGGGTAAAGGGATTCTTTCCTTTTCCGTGTTTTCCATCAGAACGCCGCAGAGATGTCGTTAATTACAGTGGGAGAGAAACCCCTGTATATCATTTTTATCGTGCCTGTTTTGTCAATTAAGTAAATTACAGGCATAACTGAAAAGTCGTACTGCTTTGGAATGGAATTCAAAGAAGAGATATATCGCGGTATTTTTGAATTATATTCTGAAATTTCCGCGTTTGTACCGTCAGATTTTATGGCAAACCACAGCGTTTTGGGATAACTGTTCATAAAGGCGCGCAGTTTTTTTTCAAGCACGGCGTTAAGCTTTAAAGAGTTGGGGGATTTGTCCGTAAAACAAAGGACAACATTTGACATTCCGGTGTAATTGGAAAGTTCAACCAGTGCGCCGCCGCTGTAACCCACGGGAAATGACACAAAAGCCGTGCCTGCTGACAGGTGCCTGGCGGGTTTTTTATGCTTTGCGCGTTCCATGGTAAAAAGCACCGAGCCAAGTATTGAAAAAAATATCAGTGTGATGATAATAAGACGTTTCATTTTTCCGCCTTTATATTGTTATTTTCCTATACAGAAACCTTTAAAAATTGAATCAAGTATTTCATCAGTGCTTATGGCCCCGGTAATGGAACCAAGCGCGGATGCCGCGCGTTTTACGTCCAAAGCGGCAAATTCAAAAGAAAGCCCCTTTGCCGCGGCAGCGGCTGCTTCATTTAAGGCAGCACGCGCTTCCATAAGCGCCTGCCTGTGGCGCAGGTTAGCCACAAGTATGCCGTCTATAGACGGCATATTCCTGCCGTTGATTATAATATTTTTAAGGGCGTTTGTTAAGGGGGTAATTCCCCCTTCTTTTACGCAGTTTATCTGTATTGCCTCTTTGACGCCAAAAAAAGACGCGGCTTCTTCCGGCGATACGGCGTGTTTAAGGTCGCTTTTATTCACGCAGACAATCAGCGGCCTGCCCGCGGTTTCTTTGAATATTTCCAGGTCATCTTTTGTAAGGGGCACAGATCCGTCGGCCGTAAAAATTACAAGGTCTGCTTCCTTAAGCGCGCCTTTGGCCCTTTTTACCCCTTCTTCTTCCGCCTGGTTTTCCGCGCTTCTTATGCCGGCCGTGTCAAACAGCCTTACGGGTATCCCTTCTAGTTCAAAGCGGTCCTCAATGACGTCCCTTGTGGTGCCGGGCATTCCCGTCACTATGGCGCGGTTTTTTTTCAGCAGCGCGTTCATCACGCTTGATTTGCCGGCGTTTGGTTTTCCCGCAATCACGCAGCGTACGCCGTTTTTTATCATTATGCCGGCGTCAGCGTTTTGAATAAGCGCGTCAATATCCGCTGTTATGGCTGAAATTTGCTCCGCGGCGTTTTTTGGGTCAAGGCCCGGGGTGTCTTCGTGCGCAAAATCAATTTCCAGCTCCATCGCGGAGAGAAGCAACAGAATTTTTCCGCGAAGCGCGGTTATGGCGCCGGATTCCTTTCCTTCAAGCTGCGACAGGGAAAGTTTAAGGGAGGCCTTTGATTCCGCGTCAATTATGTCAGCCACAGCTTCGGCCTGTGCAAGGTCAATCTTATTATTTAAAAAAGCCCTTTTTGTGAATTCACCGGGCAGCGCCGGCCTTGCCCCAAAATGGCACAGCGCTTCCATTGCCGAATGAAGTATTAAAATGCTGCCGTGGCATGAAATTTCCGCCATATCTTCGCCGGTATATGAATGCGGCGCCTTAAATACCGCCACAAGCGGCTTGTCAATAAGCGCGCCATGTGAATCAAAAAGCCTTGCGGTAAACTGCGTGCGCGGCGTAATTGAATCAACAGGCGCACCTGAAAGGGGATGAATTATTTTTGAAATGACAGAAAGGGTGTCTTTTCCGCTTACGCGTATTATGCCAAGCGCGGATTTTCCAGGATGTGTGGATATTGCAGCTATTGTTGCGTTTTCCATAAGCCACCAAAAATACCGCGCGAACAGCGCGCTATAATAATGAAGTCACGACCACTTTTTTATAGGCGCCCCTGCCTATGCTGAAAGTTTTTACGGATGATAAGGCGCATTCTTCGTGTATGATTTTTCTGTCAAAAGAAGGCATAAGTTCGGTCAGCCATTCGCCGGCTGAAGCGCGCGCTTTTGCTGAAAACTCCGCGGCAATACCGGCAAGGCGCTGCCTGTGTTTCTGCCTGTATGTGTCTATGTCAAGAATGACGGGAAAACGGCACTTGTATTTTTTTTCAAGTATTATGGAAATAAGGTACTGCAGCGCGGAAATATTCTGGCCGTTTTTACCTATAAGCAGCCCGTCTTTGTAAGGCGCGTGGATTTTTATGACAGCGCAGTCAGGCGTGATGTTTTTTTCAAAGCTGTAATTGTCTATGCCTGACAGGTTAAGAAGGTCGTCAAGGGTGTCAACCGCGAAGTTAATTTCATCAACAGGCGGTTCCTGCGCCGTCCTGCCGGCGCCGTTTCTTTTAAAAAGTTCCACCGTGTATTCGTATTTGTCTGAAAAAACCTTTTCGCCAAGAAGGGCAACCGATACCTTATCAAGGCTCACCCCTTCTTCTTTCATAAATTCCGCGACAGCGTGCGAAATTTTTTCAGATGTCTTTTTGGTCCCGTTCATATAAGCTGCCGGATTAATCTTTCTTTGAATTTACCATAAGCTGCTGCGCTATACCAAGCACGTTTGACATTGACCAGTAAAGCAGCAGGCCTGACGGCCAGCTGAATGAAAGGAAAGTCAGAAATATGGGCATACCCCACAGCATTATTTTCTGCTGCATGGCGGCTGTTTCGTCAGTTACGGGAGTCGCGGTGGACGTCATCTTCTGCTGAAAAAACATAGAAACACCCATAAAAATCGGAAGCACAAAAAACGGGTCGGGTTTTGAAAGGTCTTTCAGCCAAAGGGCAAAATAGGCGCCCTTTAATTCCACCATGTTTATAAGCATCTGGTACAGCGCGATGAATATAGGCATCTGTATCAGCATCGGCAGGCATCCGCCAAGCGGGTTAATTTTGTATTCCTGGTAAAGCTTCATTGTCTCTTCGTTAAGTTTCTGCGCGTCGTCCTTGTAGACTTTTTTCAGCGTCTCTATCCTGGGTTTTATTATGGTCATCTTTTTCTGCGTGTCTTTCATCTGCTTAAAGCTGTGCTGCGAAGGCACCCACAGGATAAGCCTTACCAGAAGGGTAAGAAGAAGGATGGCAACGCCGTAATTTTTTGTAAGTTTGTGGAAAAAATCCATGGCGTAAAACATCCACAGCCCAAGAAAACGCGGCCAGCCAAGGTCAACAACCCTTTCCATATCAAATTTTTTCAGGCGTTTGTATTCCTGAGGCCCTATGTATGAAACAAAAGAAGACACAGCTTCCGCGCCGGGTTCCACAAGCGCGTCGTTAAGGTTGACCGCGATAAAGCCAAAACCGCCTTTATACTCTTTAATCAGCGCGTTTTTATAAGTTGTTTTATCCGCGGGTTTAAAAGACGACATAAAATAAAGGTCTTTAATCGCGATATAATCAGGCGTGCCCACATTGGTAATTTTATCCTCTTTCGCGCCGGGCTTTAATTCAACTTTTTTAAGTTCGCGGCCCTGCGGGTAATGTATGCGGTTAAAAGCGTACATGCCGTCCTTGTTTTTCTGAAATTCTGACGGAAGCAGGTGGATGTTGGGCCCCCACATAAGCTGCATGTCCTTTACCGCGGCAGGGGATTTTGAATTGTTCTTAAATATGATTTCCGTTGTAAGCGCGTAGGTGTCCGCGTCAAGGATGAATTTTTTTACGGCTGTGACTCCGCCTGAAAGCGGCGTTGAAAATGTGATTATAGAGCCGTTGTCGCCTATTAATGAACCGTCATATTTCCATTTTACGGCTGTCAAATCCTGTCCCGCGGCCTGGTTAAGCGCAAGGTAAGAGTAAGAAGCCTTGTTTGGAATAAGTTCCAGCACTTCTTTGTTGTCTTTTCCTGCCGTGAATTTTTTAAGCTCGTAACCCACCGCAACCGCGCCGCGGTCGCTGAAGCTTACGCGCGCAAGGCTGTTTTCAATGACGTATTTTTTTTCTTCAAAGGGTTTTATGACGGCGGAAGGCATGGAAGTTTTAACAGCTGCGGCAGGTGCCGCTGAATTTGCCGCCGCCGCGTTCTGTGACGCCTGCGCTGCCGGAGCGGAAGCCGCGGTTTCCTGCGCTTGCTGCGCCGCCGGTTTTGGCATAAAAAACATGTTATACCCGAAAAGTATTATGCCTGAAAGTACGATGAATATTATAAGCCTGGAATTTTTATCGTTCATATGCCCTCCAAAAATTGTGTTGCCTTTTTAAGGCCTGTCTATTCCGCCCTTATTCCACGGATTGCATCTTAATATCCTGTAAACAGATTTTGCCCCGCCCTTAATAACCCCGTATTTGTCCAGCGCCTCCATGGCGTATTCGGAGCAAGTGGGATAAAATCTGCAAGAGTTCGGCAGCAGCGGAGAAACAAACTTTTTATACGCTTTGATGAGGAATATAAAAAAATGTTTCATTGTGTTTTTCCGTAAAGTTTAAATAAAGAAAGCAGGTTTTCTTCAGTTTCCTTAAAAGTCTTAAGCCCTGAAGCGCCGGACCGCGCCATAATAACGACGTCTTTGCCTTTAAAAGCGGCGGAATTTTTGGCAAATATGCCGCGTATGCGCCTTTTTAAAAGGTTCCGGTCAACGCTTTTTTTAAAGAACTTCTTGCTTATTGTAGCGGTAAAAAGCCTTGCTTTTGTGCTGTTTGTTTCGGAACAGGGCGCGGCAAAAACCGCAAAACAGTTATTGCCGTGCTTTATGCCCCTTTTTATAGCCCTTGTTACAGCAGGGCTTGAAGGGGGTTTTTTTTTGAAACTCAAGGTTTTATTTTACAGACGTCATTTTTTTTCTGCCTTTGGCCCTTCTTCTGTTTACAGCTTTGCGGCCTGTAGGCGTTGACATCCTCTTTAAAAATCCGTGTTTCCTTTTTGCTTTTTTCCTGTGCGGCTGAAAAGTACGTTTTGACATTGTTAATCTCCGTTTTTCTTAATTTTTCACTTGTTTTTTAAGCTTTTAAATGCAAAAACAAGATTTTGTCTGCATATTATAAGGAAATAAGGCAAGGGTGTCAACTTAAAACTGCATTGTCTAAAGCAGGCGGCGGGAAACGCGTTATTTTAAACTTTTATAAAAATTTTCTATGTTTTTTATTGCGTCCTGCGAAACAGGGTCGTTTGGCGCGCGGTTTTTCACAATAAGGATGCAGCTTGTGGTTATGCAGCCGGTTTCAATCATAAAATTTAAGTCCTCCAATTCAACTTTAAAAGCCCTTTTTTCATTAGCGCCGGCAAAATAAAGTATTAAGCGCGCGCCTTTGTGAATTTCCCCGGAAATAAAGCCCGCAAGCCGCGGCAGTTTGTTTTTATTCCTGTCGGTTTCTTTTGGTATTGCCGCCGTAAACACTCCCTGAAGCAGTGAAAACACCCCGGGAAATGTTGTTTTTATCGGAATGGAATCGTCTTTTTCCATATTTCTGCGTGTTTTAATTATTGAATCAAGGGCGTTAATATATTCGCGGCTGTTTTTTAATTCCGGGTCAGTGACTTTATCCAGAAATTCCCGCGCCGCGTCAGGTTCAAGGTTATATGCCTTTATCTTTGCAAGAAGAAGGTACGCTTCCTGAAAGCCTGGTTTAATCAATAAGGCCTGCTTTGCTTTTTCTTCCGCCTCTTTTTCCATGTCTTTTGAAAAAAGGGAAGCCGCGTAACGCATAAGAATTGAAGTGCTTTTTGGTTTTCTCTTTACGGCAGCTTCAAAATATTCAATCCCTCTTTGAATGTCGCCGTACCCGAACAGCGCTTCTGCCATAAGCGTAAGGGTGATATCGCGGTCAGGCTCCATGGAAAGGGCGTGTTCTAAATGTTCAATTGCCTCTTTGTACCTTCCCGCGATATACGCGGAAAGCCCTTTGTTGTGAACGGCGTTATGGCAGCCGCTGTAAATTTCAAGGGATTTATTGTAGCACTCTTCTGTTTTTTTTAAGTCGCGCAGCCCCTGATAAGCAACACCCATATTGCTGTATAAAAGCGCAAGCCCGTAGCCGCGCTCAGCGCCTGAACTTTCCGCAAACCTGAAAAGTTCAAGGCCGCGTTCAAATAAACGGCAGCGCGTAAGCATAACCCCCATGGACATTGCTTCAGCAGGCCTTTTTTTTACCGCTGCTTTAGCCTGTTCCAGTACTTCAAAAGCGGCTGCCGTGTCGCCGTTTCCCCTGTAATAAAAATATAAAAATTCAGCGCCTTCCGGGCTCCAAGGAAAAAGTTCAAGTTCTTCCTTGTAATACAGCAAAGCTTGTTTACTGTCGCCAAGCATTTCATGACACCGTCCAAGCCAGGCGCGCACGCCTTTTTCGGCGCCATAAGCAAGGCGCATGTTTTCAAAAATGTCCATGGATTTTTTATACTGTTTTGTTTTGAAATAACACAGGCCAAGGTCGTATAATACATCCGAATCTCCGGGCTTTTTTATGGAAGTCTCTTCAAGAAGGGGAATGGCATCGTCATAATCTTCAAGGTTTACGTATATTTTGCCAAGCGCGCCCCTGGTTTCGTGGTCATCCGGCCTTTCATCAAGCAGTGTTTTAAAAACGCCTTTTGCCATGTTAAAGCGCTGAAGGTGCTTATAGGTAAATCCAAGTTTTTTTGCCGAACGTTCAGACGGGCTGTTTTTATAATATTCAAGCGCGGTATGCAGCTCCGAAGAGGGCTTTTCCCTCTTTTTCTGAATCTGCAGCATCAGCTCCTGGCCGTTTGCGTGTAAAGGGTCAAATTCAAGCAGCCGTGAAGCCAGTATAAAGGCTTTATCCGTATCGCCTGCTTCAAAAGCGCGCAGCGCTTCCCCGTAAAAATAACCGCAGTTTTCTTCCATAAACCCGCCTGTTTAAAGTGTGTTTTATTTTTACGCAACAAGAACCGGCACAACATAAAGCGTATTTAAGGCGTACCGCCCTATAAATAATATTTATCACATTCTTCCGGTTTTGTCTTTTAATTTTTTCAGGGGGCTGCCGGCGGTGATTTTAAAAACCGGCTTCCTTAAGTTTAATTTTCATTTTTTCCCAGTGCGTGCCGTGCCAGAAAATTCTGCCGCATTTTGGGCAGCGGGTGAAAGAAAAGAACAGGGCATACACCTGCTCGGGTACAATTCCGCTAACGCTGTCTTTTGCGGTTTTCTCCAGCACGGTGTTGCAGAATATGCACCTTGTAAAAGCGTTCTCTGCGGTAAGGTTAAACTTTTCGCGCGTTATTTTCAGCTGTGTCAGAGGGTCTTTTTCACGCGTGAAAAAAAGAAGGCGCGGCACAAGAATTATCCTGTCATCGCCGGTAATAATCACGCGGTTTTCAGCAACAGCGGTTTCCACCATGCCAAAACGCTCATAACTCTGCGCGTAAAGCGCGTCATAACCGGCCATGCGCAGCATTTTTGAAAGTTTTCCAAACATTGAATCGCACAGAAATTTCATACATCCTCCCGTTGTACAATAATAATTATACGTTATAAATCAATGAAATCAATGATTTTACCCGCTGCCGGTTGACAAATGTTGTGTTATATGGCATAGTATAACTGTGGATAATGACAAAGAGGGCAAATGTAAAAAACTGACGTACATGTAATTATATTGTATGACAATCCCCCCGGAGTATCCACGATAAGAAACCCCTCCCAAACCCTTTTTATCAACTCCGGGGGTCTAAAAAAACAGGGGAATTCAAATATAACAGCAGGAGGAAATAAATGAAGAACCCGAAAGAACTTTTTTCATTTGCAGGGATTGGCGCGCTTCTTGGGGGAATAATAGCGGAGTTTTTTCCCAAACTTTTGACAAGCGGGCTGTTTGGCGACATTGGCGCTGATATCAGCGAGCCGTTTTCTCAGTTCAGAAATGAACTTGCGTTAAAGTGGGGCGGAATCGGGGCGATAGGCGGGGCAGCGGTGGGCTTTTTAAAACAGCTTCTTCTTAAAAAATAAAATTTTCATAAAATAAAAAAGGCGGGGAAAAATCCCCGCCTTTTTTTATTTTATGCGCCGCTTACTCGTATTTGTAAACGCCCATATATCCGCCGAAGATAAAACCTGAATAAACGCCCCCTGCGGATTTTAATATGTAAGGGTATTCCGTAACAGGGGATGTATATCCCGACGTGCTGTTCATATATACCCAGCCGGCGCCGTTATACATTGCCGCGATTGCTTTCTTTGTATTCGTGTCTATAAAAGAAACGTAAATTTCATTTTCGGAAACCGCGTGTATTGAATTATGTTTTGAATAACAGGCGAAAAGAGAAGGTGTCAAATCTGTCCAGTAAGAACCGTTCCATCTGCATACAACAGGCAGATATGTATTTGCCGTGAAGATAACATAAACCGCAGCATCATTTATAACGCTGATATCAATGCTTGAAGCTTCAACAGCATAATTATATGCAACACTGCCTAAGTTTTCCCAGTCTGACAATCCGTTTTTCCATTTTACATGAACCCTGTTGCCGTCAGCCGGGTCCACGTAGGCAACAAAAAGTTTAAGTGTTCCGGCGTCATTATATCCGTCCATGGAAAGGGTGTTGTAACGCGCCGCGTCAACAGACACCGGAGGCGTAAAGTTGGCGGAGCCGTAAGGAACCCAGCTGGAAGTATAGGATTTTACAATGACGCTGTTGCCGGCGTCGGAGTTAATGTATGCGACATAGGGAGTCTCGCCGTCAACATATATGCAGGGCTGTAAGCCGTTGCCTACGGTTATGCCAAGATAATCCGCCCAGCTGTCGCCGCTGTAGCGGGCATAAATACCGCCTGCGCCAAAAGGGTACACCGCGTAATCATTCAGCGCTGATTTTGCAAGCCAGCGTTTTCCCATTTTTGTGTAATCTGCCGAAAAATTCATCCTTGTGCCGTTTATGTGAACATAGCTGGCGCCCTGCGTATATCCCCAGGAATAACCGGACCCGTTGGAAGCAAGCGCGGCGTGCTGTGAAATAACTGGCGTCCCGTAAGCAACGCCGGCCCACGCGCCGGGTGTCGTTGTAATGGTGCTGGTGACGGTAATAGTCGGTGTTACGGAAAAAGTCTGCGTGATTGAAAATGTCGGCGTTATGGTAAATGTCATTTCTTCGTGGTGCAGGCTGTATTCATATACAGGCCAGGAGTTTATGATTTTAACGTAATATGTACCCGCGGAAAGGTTTGTGTCAAAATACGGCTGGCCGTCATTAACGCCGGTCATCCACGCGGCGTTTAAATAATTATCCGGATAACCGCCGGATGTGGGCGCGCCGTCTGTGTCATAAACATATATGCCGATTGTGTCATCCTGGCTTCCGTCAACGTTAAAGTAAATTCTGGAAGTATATGTCCCGCCCACCGTATATACAAACCAGTCTGAATCGCTTGCGGGATAAACGCTGTGAATTTCGGAATTGGGCGATGAAGAAGCCGCAGTAGCCCCTGTATAAACATCATCCCCGTCTTCATATATATCAGGGCCAAGAGTCATGGTGGGCGTGACCGTGGCGGTTATTGTAACTGTAGGGGTTATGGTCTCTGTTATTGTCGGGGTGTCATAAACCGCCACATAATGCAGGTTATAAAATACCCCTGTGGCGGTGTTGTAATCATACATTTTTAAATAATAGTCGCCTGCATTAAGAGGCTGAATGATGTATGTTTCAAAATCAGACCCCTGAACACATATCACATCAGACAGAAATCCGGAATAATCGCGGTATAAACACATTCTTAGGTCGTACCTTTGGTCATCACTTTGCGCGAAAAGCGTCACAGAAGAATAAAACGGGACGGTAAATTTAAACCAGTCTTCATCTCCTGACGGGGCAAGGGTGTGGTATTCGGTGCTGCCGGATGCGATTGTCCGGGCATTAAATGATGTGCTGTCATCTTCGTAAACATCCGTCGGCCA
>JAKQNO010000110.1 GCA_029565735.1 bacterium | reverse complement strand
CTTCCTTTTCCGGTAAATTGTTCCCCGGCATATACAAAAAACCTGTTAATTACAAGCCCCGTAAAAAGCATTACCGGAATTATGGAATAAATCACCCTGTGTGATTGCGGAGCTTCTATGGTTAAAAGGCCTGGTACAAGCGAGCAAATAAATAATGTGACAGTAAAAAAATAAAATTTATTAAAAATCCTAAAAAGCATAAAACCAAGCCCCAGCACAGCAAGCCCGCCGGTTACGATATCAAGCATAGGCTGTCCAGGAATATTATGCCTTGGATTTTGATCTCCGCTGCGGCTGAACATTTCAAAAGTCTTTTTAAAAGTGTCTTTAACAGCCTGCTCCCTTGTAAACCTTCCGCCCCACCAGCGCTGTACCAGTTTTTCATCAAGAATGGATACCTGCGAAGTCCTTGACATAAATTCACTCCGGTGGGTTATAAAATAACCTCCCAAAGGGGCAAAAGTAATAAAAAACATAACCAGCGCAAGCAGCAGTTTTTTCCAGTTTTCTTTGTAATATGAAAAATTTATCAGGGCTATATATGCGCCTGTAACAAGAACCGCCGCAAGAATCATCCTGCCTGGCGTATAACCATAAGGCACAAGCCCTAAAGTCACTCCCAACAGCGCAAAATCAAGCTTATTTTTACGCGTTAATGCCATATAGATAAAATACACTGCCGCTATGCCAAGAAAAACCCCGAACACCGCGTAAAATGTGATTCTGCTGAAATTCACATGCCATCGCATAGCCGCAAATATAAGCCCTATAAAAAAAGCGGCTTTTATTCCAAACATACGCCTTGACAGAAAATACACCCCGACAGCCGATAATATTCCGATAAAAGCCATTGTAACCCTTGCCTGAATAATACCGGCCCCAAACACCTTAAAAACAAACGCTAAAACGTATATAAAAAAAGTTGAATATTTTATGTCGCCGCTTACATATGCCGGCATCTTAATCCCGTATATAGTGCCTTTATTTATCATTTCAACAGCCGCCGCAGAAAGCGTTGCTTCGTCGTAAGCAAAACCGCCCGGCGTTTCATTTATTAAATACAGCCTGAAAAAAGCGGCAACAGCGGTAATTATGGAAATAAAAACTATTTCGGTTTTAAGCGTTGATTTTTCCGGAATTTCCGGAGCCGCGGATAAAACGCGCCTGTATCGGTAAGAAGTTTCCGCGGCCATAAATATAACAGCCGCAAAGACGTACCAAAGATAAACCTGCATCTTGATGCTGCCCTGCCCGAATATCATCGCCTGTCCGGTAAATACAAGAAACAGGGCCATAAGCATTATATAAAAAGGCCCTATGGAACCAAGCAGCTTTTTAAATTCTCCCGCGGCAGGCAATAATACCCCGCCTATGTTTTCCGATATTTTCATAAATGGATTTATTTCCGACTCTGTTATAACCGGTTCTTTTACTTTGGTTTCTTTTGCCGGGGCGGAAAACAAAGGCTTAAATGCGGTTTTTTTCGGCTCAATTTCAGGCAATGACAATACAGCCGTTTTTACCGGAGGTTTTTCCCTCTCATCCGTTTTCTGCTTTTCAGACAACTCTTTTGATTTATATATTTCTTTTATGACAGCCGTTTCAAATTTTACCTTGACTCCGCAGTGCGGGCAGAAAGTAAAATCACCGTTAATCTTGCCGCTACAGTTAAAACAGCGCATGCTCCCTCCAGGTATTAAATACGGATTATTTTTTAACGTTCCTGCTGCCGCGCTTGGTTATTGGAGTGCCTTTTTTACACATCGGACAGTCTTTTTCCTCGTAAGTTGTTATATCCATATGCGCAAGGGCAAAAGTTTCGCCTTCGCCAAAATCTATATTTTTACCGCTTCTGTCAATCAAAAGGCCGACTCCTGCTATTTCACACTTATAATTCTCTTTAAGCTCCGCTATTATTTCCTGAACAGAACCGCCGGTTGTGACGATATCCTCCACAATAAGCACCCTTTCGCTTTCCGCTATATCAAAGCCGCGGCGCAGTTTAAGTTTGCCTTCCTCCCTTTCCATAAAAATACCGCGCACGCCAAGCTGCCTTGCGGTTTCATAGGAAAGTATTATCCCCCCTATGGCAGCCCCTATAACAACATCAATTTTATGTTTCTTAAAATGCGCTGCTATCTGTTTGCACAAATATTCCGTCGGCTTTGGCTGCTGCAGCACCGTGAACTTTTCCAGGTAAATATTGCTGTGTTTTCCCGACGTAAGCATAAAATGCCCGACCAGAAGCGCGTTTGCTTTTCTGAAAACCTCAAGAATTTTTTCTTCTTTTTGCATTGTCATAACCTTCCTTTATCTCTTTTAAGATATTTTCCACAGCCAGCACCCTGTCATCCGCTTTTAATATGGGCCTTGCAACTACAATATAATCCGAACCCGAGGCAATCGCGTCTTTTGGCGTCATTATCCTTTTCTGGTCATCTTTACTTATCTTTCCCGTCCTGATACCCGGCGTCACTATTACAAAATCCGGCCCAAGTTCTTTTCTTAACATTTTTATCTCATGCGGCGAACATACCACGCCGTCCGCGCCGGCTTTTTTGGCGGATTTAGCAAGCGCAAGCACCATCTTTTTTACATCAAAGTCCGTTTTAACGGATGCTTTAAGGCTTCTGTTGTCAAAACTGGTAAGCACCGTTACCGCAAGAAGAAGCGGAGGGTCAAGCTTCATCTTATCCGAAGATTTCATAATGGCTTCTTTGGCGTAGCTTATCATTTTTTCCCCGCCAAGCGCGTGCACATTTACCATATTAACGCCGTAGCGCGCCGCTTCATAGCACGCGTTATATACTGTCTGTGGAATGTCAAAAAACTTGGCATCATAGAAAACTTTCAGCCCTTTGCGCTTTAATGTCCCCACAAGGCGCGGCCCGTCCTTTGTAATAAGCTGAAGCCCCACCTTGTAATACTTGATATACGGCGCCATTTTATCTATAAGGCTGTAGGCTTCCGCCATGTCATCAACATCAAGGCCAAGTATCAGTTTTTCCCTTAAATCAGCGTCAAGGTGCCTGTTTTTATCCATTGTTTTCCACTTCCTTAACCTGTTTTTTTTCAGTCTGTTTTCTTAAAAGTTCCGGATCGGCGTGTTTTCCTATTATAAACATCCACGCATATTCGTAACTGCGGTCATTATCATCTTTGGCAATAACCCTTACTTCGTGCGTGCCGAGCGTCATTTTAGTGGAGTACTCATATGTTAACATTTTGGTATCAGGATTGTAAACCGAATCCTTTAACACAACCCTTCCCATCATAAACTTTATTGTGGCTGTATTAAGGCCGGCGTCCTCGGCAAGTTCCGCTTTTATCGCGGGTATACGTTCTTCTATAATCGCGGAATCAGGCGGATAAACAGATTTTATCTTTATCTGCCTTTTTTCAAAAATCTTTTTAAATTTTTCAATGTCAGAATTATTATAAAGCATTGTTCGTTTTAAGGCGTATTTATCGGTTTCAGCCGTATTGTATGAAGGCACAACGGAAAAACCCGCCTTGTATCCGGCTTTTTTAACAAAAGCAATAACCTCTTCCGAATATGCGCCGTAAGGATATGCAATTGTGTCCATAACAAGCCCTGTCTTATCTTCAAGATATTCCTTTGAGCCTACAATTTCAGTTTCAAGAAATTTAAGGTATTCCCTGTCATCCATTAAATATTTTTTGCCTTTTTTTGTTTTCTGCTTAAGCGTAAGAATGGGATGGGTGGCGCTGTGGCTGCCGAATTCAAAACCGTCCGCGGCCATTTCTTTTATCTGCGCCACATTAAGGGCGTTTTTTCCGCCCGGCAAAAAGTTGTTATACAGATACGTGGTGGCGGTATAGCCGTATTTTTTTAAAAGCGGGTAAGCCTTTTCATAAACGCTTCTGTACCCGTCATCAACGGTTATTACAACGGTATTTGCAGGCGCGCTTTTTCCCGATTCCACAATTTTTACGTATTCAGACATGGAAATCACGTTATACTTATTTTCTTTAAGGTATTTAAGGTGTTCTTCAAACATATCAGGGGAAATATAATAAATATCCCCAAACACTTTCTTTTTTGGATCTGTAATTTTACGCTGTTCAAACCTGTGGTAACACAGGATATTTACCGGTGATTCTTCGTCCTTCATTTGCGGCGCAGCGCTTCCTGATGCCTGCATAAAAACAACCGCCGTCAGAAACACCGCCAAAATTGCGGGTAACTTTTTAATTTTCATATCCACTCCGTTTTAAGTATAGTCTTTTTATATAAACAGCCGACCTGCCGGCAATAACGCCAAGCACAAATCCGGCCGCGGTATCAAGCGGATAATGGCCTCCGGTATACACGCAAAAGAAAGCCGTTAAAAAAACAAATATTGCCAGGTAAGGCCGCGCCTCTCTGCGGTCCCATAACGCGGCGGCAAGCGCCGCGGCCATTGCCGTGTGCGTTGAAGGGAACGCGTATCCAAGCCGCTTCATTTCCACAAGAAAATTCACGTCAACAAGTTCCGCCACGGGCCTTTTTCTTGCAAACAGCGGTTTTAAAAGCCCGGAACTTATAAAATTTGCCGCAATTACCGCCCAAAGCGAAAACGCCGTGTCAGTTTTATCCCGCCTGTCCCATTTTCTGAAAAGCAGAAAAAAACCGGCCGCGGTAAAAAGCACAAGAAAAACATCATTGGCCGCAAACTTCATCGCGTATGCAAGGTAATCATTATACAGGCCGGAATTCACCGCCTTAAACAGCCATACATCGGCGGAAATTACCGCGCTTTTTATTTCTTCTAACATAATCAACACTTAAATCTAATAATTTATTTTGTACAGGGCTGACATTTCATTGCGGTAGACGGCTTCTCCCATAAAATTAAACTTGCCCAGATAATCAGGGTAAAGGGAGCGTTCAATGTTGCCCACGTATACGTATCGGATGCCGTATTTCTTTATCTTTTCAAGCGCCGCGGCAGCGTCGTTTGTCCTGTAAATAAACGCCGCGTCATTGTTTCTTTCATTAACCTGTGTTCCCCTTCCGCTCTGCTGTGATACCTGATAGCCCCAGCCCACAAGCGTAGGAATTCCCGTATAAATTGAAATTCTGGACGCGCCGCTGTACATGCGTTCTCCCGGGGCTTCCAGAATAGGCTCTATTTTATTAAGGTTATTGTTTATCCAGTCAATTGCCTTGTAGTCAAATTTGTCGTAATCCATATCCGCGCCCATCCTTCTTTCAAGCTTTTCCATAAAAGCAAGGCCGTCAATACGCGGATGTTTATAAGCCTCTTTTACCTCTGTATTGCAGATGCTCATTTTAATCGCGGAACCCATTATGGGGTACAGCACCGCGGGCAGCATTATGAAAATAAAACCGCCCATAAAAATAAACTTGCCGGCTTTATTTCTGAAAACCGCAAGCGCGGCTCCCGCAAATATCACGGACAATATAAAGAATGTTTCAAAGAATTTTCCGCCGTTTTTATAATCAATAAAATACAGGGCAAAAGCGGCCGCAAGATACACAAACGCGGAAGAGGAACTTAAAAGCACGGACTTGCTGCTGAAACGGAAATGCTTCTCATTTTCCCTGTAAAATATGTTAAACAGCTGCGGCACGCCAAGCGCAAGCATTGTCCATGCCACCATATAGAATTTAAAGACGGTGTTCATCCTGCCGTCGGCTATATAAAGTATTTCCGTGCCCAGCACTATGCCAAGCGCAAGAAAAACCGTTATAAGTGAAAACCGCTCCGCCGTATCCTTTGTTATAAACAGCCTCCACCCCATTACCGCCATCATTATTAAAAGAGGGCCGAATGTGGGCTGCATAAAAACCGACAGGACCACGGCCAAAGCCGCAATTACAATGGCGGTCATAAAAGGCACTGACACTTCTTCACTGTAAAATATGTTCTCTAAAATCTTTGATATGTTGTCTCCGGCTTTTTTAAAGCTCCATTTTTTAATCTTTAACGCGCCGGAAATTTTTGCTATTTTCGCGCCGCCCGCGTATATGACGTAAAGCGAATAGGCGCATATGACCACAAAAAACACGGAGAAATATTTAAACATCTGGTAAAAAGTGGCGCGTTCCGGTTTGCTTATAAACTTGGGCCCGCCGCTGTAAGGCGACTGGAAAGCCGCGTGAAAAGGCAGGTATAAAAGATAAGAAAAACCGGCTACAATTATAAGCACAGCTATAACTTTTAATGATTCATAAACGGCCGGCTTAATTCCGGGCCTGTTTCTTTTTACGTTATAAACACTTATAAGGTAATAAACCGAAACCGCCGCCAATACCATCGCGTAAAGAAGAAGCACAGGCGGGAAATTCCATGTGTTTATCGTCAGCATCGCGCCAAGGGACAGCGCAAGCATAAAGGCCATAACAGCCCGCTGCGCGTTATTGGAACCCAGCGCAGCCATTATGCCGCCGCCTTTTTCCGCGTTCTTAAACATTGCAAATAAAAGCGCTGCCGCAAGCACCGTGACAGGTATGACTATGTTATGTGCGTGCAGGTCGCCGTAAAGGTAGCTGAAAAACGGCACTTCTGTAATTGCCGGCGTGGGGTATATCCTTGTGGGGTCCCAGATAAACTGGAAGCGGGAAATTAAAGAAGGTATCCTGAAAAAATTGCCTGCAGAAGCAGCGGCATTAAAAATAAATTCAAGGGTATGGAAGTTTCCGGCGCACGCAAGAAGGACGCCGCCAAGAATTCCAAAACGGCGTTTGCCCGTCATGCTGTAAGCAAGCGAGAAAGCCGCTATGAAAGAAAGGGCGAAAAGTATTGAAAGT
>JAKQNO010000107.1 GCA_029565735.1 bacterium | reverse complement strand
CTTACCCCAGCCGTTTCAGCGCTTCCTTAATAACTTTTTCTTTATCCGCTGTGCCTTCAATATTTCTTAACGCTTCCTTTAAAGCTTCCCTTGCCTGGCCGTAATTAAAACCAAGCGCGGTTAAGACCTGTATGTATTCTTCTTCGTCCGGAATATTCCCCGCCTTTGTTTCTTTTACAGCCATGCCTTTATACTTATCCTTAAGTTCAAGTATTATGCGCTCTGCTTTTTTCTTTCCAAGCCCCGGTATCTTTGTAAGGGCTTCAATATTTTCGCTTCCAATGGCTCGTTTTAACGCGTCTATGGTTATGTTGCCAAGTATGGTCATGCCCGCCTTCGCGCCGATTCCGTTTACCGAAATAAGCATTAAGAACGTCTCTTTCTCCTGCGGGGTTATAAAGCCGTACAATTCCTGCGCGTCTTCCCTGACGTTTAAATACGTGTAAAGCCGCACGGGCGCTTCTACATCTTTTAATTCATAATACGAAGAAGCGGAAATAAATATGCCGTAACCGACCCCGTTTACATCAATAACGGCGTAGTTTTCCGTAAGGCTGTCAATTTTACCTTCCACAAAAGCAATCATCTTATTTCCCCTGATTTATATTTTCAATTTTATAACAGCTTGAACAGCACACCGCTATCGCAAGCGCGTCAGCCACATCATCCGGCTTTGGCACGGATTTCAGCCCTAAAAGAATTTTAATCATATTTTGCATCTGTTTTTTGTCGGCTTTGCCGTAGCCGGTTAATGCCATCTTTACCTGCATGGGCGTGTATTCCCTTATTGAAGCGCCGGATAAAACAGCTGACAGCAGAATTACACCCCTTGCTTCCGCTACGCTTATCGCGTTGGTTACGTTTTTGTTAAAAAAAAGTTTTTCCACCGACACAAATTCAGGTTTATATTCATCAATTATATCAGATAATTCATCGTATATCTTTTTAAGCCTTAAGGCGGGCTCTGTGTTTTTATCCGTCTCTATAAGGCCGTAAGCCACGGCCCTGACAGCGCTTCCCTTTTTTTCAATTACGCCGTAACCGCAGCGGGCGGTTCCCGGGTCTATTCCCAGTATTATCATATGTTCTCCGGAACTTCTGGTTAATATCTGTAAATTCTTTTGACCCTGTCGGATATTCCGGTAAGGATTTCATATGCAATTGTGCCGGCGTCATCCGCCATCTTTTCAATGGGCATAATATTTTTCCCGTCTTTCCCAAAAATAAGCGCCGTATCGCCGGGTTTTACGTTTTTATCGGTTTTTACCACAATAAGGTCCATGCACACGGTTCCAAGCACGGGGCATCTTTTGCCGTTTATCATAACTTCTCCCCTGCCTGATAAGGACCTAAGATACCCGTCGCCGTAGCCTATTGACACGACAGCCGCGTGTTCTTTTTTCCGCGCAGTATACCTTCCTCCGTAGCTTACCTTATCGCCGGGATTAAGCGCCATTGTGTGCGCGACCCTGCTCTTTAAGGTCATTACAGGCAATAATGCTTCTGCATGTTTTTTTTCGCAGTAGGAGCCGTACATCATTATGCCGGGCCTTACCGCGTCAAAATGCGAAAACGGGTATTTTAAAATGGCGGCAGAATTTGCGGCGTGAAAAAAAACGCCCGCGCCTGCCGCTTCTTTTAATGATAAAAGTTCGTCAGACTGCTTTTTTGTCCTTTTATCAGACGCCATATCAGCGTCCGCAAAATGGGTATAAACAGATTCAAGTTTTAAATACCGCGCTTTTTTTATGAAATTTATAAATTCCGGGGCTTTTTGCGGCCTTATTCCAAGGCGGTTCATTCCCGTATTTATTTTAAGGTGCACTTTGATTATTTTTTTAGCCGATTCCGCCTTTGCGGATAAAAGGCGCAGAAGGCCCATGTTATATATTGAAGGTTCCAGCCCGTAATGTATAATTTCAGGTATCTCTTCCTTATAGAAACCGCCAAGTATTATGATGCCGGCATCAATGGAGTTTTCTTTTAAACCCGCCCCTTCGTTTACCCTTGCGACAGCAAGCCTTTTTACTCCCAGATTTTCGGTAAGGTGCGCGCATACTTCCCCGGCGCCGTGGCCGTACGCGTTGGCTTTTACAACCGGAATCACTTCACGCCCGCCCGACAGCCTGCCCGCAAGCAGGTAGTTGTGCGACAGCGCGGCCATATCTATTTCGGCCCACGCCGCGCAGGCAAAATTTTCCCGCATCAGTTAAAGGCCTCGTCATTTTGCAGTTCTGTGGTCTCCTCAAAGCATGTAAGTTCCGGAAGGAACAAGACAGGCTGTGTCAGCGTGGGGCCGTTACGGTTTTTGGCGATAATAAGACGGCAGCGCCTTACTTTTACAAAACGCTCGGCGCTTCCCTGCTGTTCCACGCCTTCGGTGTCCTTTTCATCCTCGCGGTCAATAAAGATTACAACGTCCGCGTCCTGTTCTATGGCGCCGCTTTCGCGCAGGTCGGAAAGTTTGGGTTCAATCCTCTTGCCGCTTTTTGTGCGGTCCCTTTTTTCCGATTCGCGGTTTAACTGCGACAGCGCAATGACAGGAATGTCGGTTTCCCTTGCCATGGCCTTCATCGCCCTTGAAATGGTGGATATCTGCTGCTCGCGCGATTTAATGGAAGCATCCGGTTTTACCAGCTGCATGTAGTCAATTATTATCAGGTCAAGCTTCTTGCCTTCCCTTTTCAACTGCGACATTATCGTGCGCACCTTGGCGCGCATTTCAAATACCCCGTTGTCGTCCGTGTCAATAAACATCCTTGTTTCGGACAACACGCCCGCGGCTTCAAGTATCTTCTGTTTTTCTTCCTTGGTCATATACTTGCCGGTCCTTATTTTCTGTATGCTTACCCTGGAACCTGTCGCAAGCATCCTTCGTATAAGGTCCTCCGCGCTCATTTCAAAACTGAAAAACAGGATGTTCTTCTGTTTTCTTGTGGCAAGCCTGTGCGCGATGTTTAAAACAAGCGATGTTTTTCCCAAAGACGGCCTTGCGGCCACAATTACAAGCGAACCGCCGGTGAGTCCGGACGTGGCTTCGTCTATTTTTTTATAGCCTGTTTCAAGGCCTATAAGCTCGTCCTTCATCCTTCCCATTTCATCCATCTGCACGTATACATCATGGATCATTTCTTTCACTTCGCGCAGCGAACCCCTGCTTTTTTCGGTAATGGAAAATATCTTGTTTTCCGCGGATTCAATTATCTCCCTTGAAGGTTTTTCCTCGTCAAAAGCGTGTTCAAGAATTTCCGCGGAAATGCCTATAAGTTTTCTTAAGTCTGATTTTTCACGGATAATCTTCGCGTAATCTTCCACGTGCATCCACGTGGGCATAAGGTTTGAAAGGTCGGAAATATAAGAAGCGCCGCCCACGTTTTCAAGGTCGCCGGAACGGTTAAGTTTGTCAATGACCGTAAGGCTGTCAATGGCGCTTCCTGTGGCCTGAAGTTCAAACATAGCCGAATAAATTTTCATATGCTTATTGTCATAGAAATCTTCAGCCGTTATTATGGGTATGACCACGTCTATGGCCTGGCCGCGAAGAAGTATGCTGCCAAGCAAAGACTGCTCCGCCTCCGTGTTCTGCGGAGGCACTTTTCCCTGCGCTGTGTTGTCTGCCATTACCGGCCCGCCTTTGCCTTACTTGTTTCCGGCTTCTTTTACAACCCAGACCACTATATTGGCTTCTATGTCGCCTTTAAGTTTTACCTTAACGGCAAAGTTGCCGACTTCTTTGATATGGGATTCCATTTTGATGTTGGATTTGTTAACGTCATAACCCGCGGCTTTAACAGCATCCGCCACATCAGCTTCTGTAACAGAGCCGAACAGTTTGTCGTCCGCCGATGCTTTTTTCTTTATTGTAAATTCCTTGCCTTCAAGCTGTCCCGCTGTTTCTTTTAATTTGTCCTTTTTTGCTTCCAGCTTAACGGAGCGCCTCTTCATCTCTTCCTGAATTGCTTTTAAGTTCTTTTCCGAAACCGGCATGGCCAGATTCTGGGGAAAAAGAAAATTTCTTGCATATCCGTCTGTTACTTTAACAAGGTCTCCGGCGCTTCCCAATTTTTTTACATTTTCTTTTAATATAACTTCCATGATTACCTCCGAACAGTTTTTTTATCCTTTTATGTTGATTACTCCGGCCTTTCTGAAATTAAACCATGTGTCAAGCGCTCCCGCTGCAATAAGCACGGAAGATATTACCGGCATAAAAACAACAGCCATGTAAACCATAAACTTAACAAAGCCCGGCATGCCTTTTTTTTCCATAAAGAAAGTGATGACCGCAAGCCCTATAAGAAAGTACAGGTTTCCAAGTACAAACAGCGTATTTATTGCCGCCGCCTGAACACTTTCATCCTGAAAAAACCGGCTTCCCGCGATTACAGCAAGCGATGCCACGGTCAGCCACATTACTTTAAGGTCAAGCCTCCAGAACGCAAAAGGCGTCATTTCATGCTCTATGCCAAATCTTTTCTGCGCGTATGCCCTTGTGAACATGTAATTTAAAAACACCACAAAAAGCGCGCTTAAGAACATCCATGCCGGCGCCGTCTTTACCACAAGCAGTTCCACGCGTTTCTGCGCGGCCTGAATGTCAGCTTCAGGCAGTCCGGCTTTTCTCTGGCTTTCCATTGCAATTTCAACGCTTTTTTTAAGCTCGCGGTTAAGATAATCTTTCATGTCATGTCCGGCGGAAATTTTAAGCCCTAAATACATGGCAAGAACCGCGCAAACAACAAACATCATGCCAAACGATATCACCCTTAACCAGCCAATCCGCTTTTTTATCAGCCCCAGCATAAAAAAATCAAGGGCGCCAAAAAATAAAAAAATCAGTACAAGGCTTGACAGGAAAAAAAGTATATCGCCGGCCATTATCTGGTTTATTCAGCCGTAAAAGGCAGAACTCCCGCTTCCCTTGATTTTTTAACAGTCCTGGTAACGGTGCGCTGGTGTTTCGCGCAGTTGCCGGTCACCCTTCTTGGTATTATCTTTCCCCTCTCTGTGATAAATCCGCGCAGAAAATCAACGTCTTTATAATCAACGGTATCTTTTCCAGCGGTGCACAGTTTGCACCTTTTCTTTTTAGCCCTTTTAAAAACAAAATTCCTTTTCATTCCGCCTGCCGGTTTCATTGCCATTTATATATCCTCCTGAATCTCTGTATGTTTTTTATTTTTTTAGAACGGGGCGTCATCCCCGCCGGAAGGGGCACCGCCCGGCGCGTCAGCGCCCTGCGTGTCATCTTCTCCCGCAAACTCTTCGTCTTTTTTACCTTTTCTGTCAAGGAACTGCACCCTGTCAGCCACAACTTCCAGAATGCTGTTTTTCTTTCCGTCATCCGATTCCCAGCTTCTGGACTGCAGCCTGCCTTCAATAAATACGGCAGAGCCTTTTCTTAAATATGTGTGGCAGCTTTCAGCCTGCTTGCCCCACACGACAACGTTCACAAAACAAACTTCGTCTTTCTTCTCCCCCGTCTGCGTCGTGTATGAACGGTTGACAGCAAGCCTTATGTTGGTAACAGGCTGTCCTGTCTTTACGTACTTTATTTCCAGGTCCCTTGTAAGGTTTCCCATTAAAAGCACCCTGTTCAGATTAGCCATGCCGCATACCTCCCTTTTATCTCTTTATTCCTGATCCGCTCCGCCTTCGGGCGTTTCCGCGGGTGCATCAGCCGGTTTTACGGCGGCAGTATCCGCAGCGGGTTTCTTTGGCTTTCTTACCTTAACTTTTTTCATCTTGATCACAACTTCGTTGGAAATCATAAACCTGATGATTTCTTCGGTAAGCCTTAATTTTTCCCTTACGTCAATAACCTGCTTTTCTTCAACTTTGAATTTTATGTAGTAGACAAAAGCATCCTTAAACTTCTTCATGTAAAAATGAAGTTTCTTTTTTTCAGGCGCTTTTTCCTCTATCACTTCACCCTTAAGGTCATCCAAAGTCTTTTTTACTTTGCCCAGAACACCTTTAATTTCCTCTTCCGTTAAAGTCGGCCTTAAATACACAATAGCTTCATACGTCCTCATGCAAAAACTCCTTTCGTTTCATAAAAATGGTTTATCGGCAGACATGATAATCCGCCTTAAAGCAATAAATAAATCCGATAAATCCGCGTGTTTTTAGATGGAAAACACCCGTCTTTATCAAGCCGGATTAATCCGGCTTCGCAAGGTTCCGCGAAAAAAGCATCCCAGAACGCACCTGTAATACGTAAAAGGGCATACTTTTACCGTGGGAAGATAAAATATCACACAGGAAAGGGTTTGGCAAGGGTAATTTTCCAAAAAGTCATAAAGCAGTCAGCGGCCTGCTAACCGGATACTATTTTATTCACAAATTCCGGAAGGACAAACGCCGATTTATGCAGGTATTCATTATAATATAAGGTTCCAAGCCTGCCATACTTTACCTTTCTTACCACGGAAGGTTCAAAAGTGTCGGATACACAGGTGAAGCTCCAGCATCCTCCGGGGTAAAACGGCACATGGGCAAGGTAAAGCCTTACATAGACAAAGATATCCCGTAAACCCGCGTGAAGTTTTTTAATAAATTCAGCGTCATAAAAAGGGCTCTGCGACTGTGTGGCAAAAACGGCGTTCTTTTTAAGCGCCCTTTTCAGCGAAAGATAAAAATCACGGGAAAAAAGCCCTTCGCTTATCTGCGACGGGTCCGTGCAGTCAATAATGGCCGTGTCATAAAAATTCTCTTTCTTCTTAACGTATTCAACGCCGTCTTCGTAATAAGCAGAAACTCTTTTGTCGTTTTCGTCATACCACATTTTTTTAAGATGTACTCTTGACGCATCCACAACGTCTTTGTCAATTTCAACAAAGTCAACCTGCTTAACGCAATCATGCTTTAACACTTCCCTTACAATACCGCCGTCTCCGCCGCCTATTACAAGCACGTTTTCCGGGCACGGATGCGCGGACAAAGGGACGTGCGTAAGCATTTCGTGGTAAGTAAACTCTTCCCTTTCGGTCAGCATTACAATATCGTCAAGCGTCAAAATTCTGCCGTGGCTTTGGCTTTCAAACACTTCTATATCCTGAAACTTTGATTTTTTGCTGAAAATCCTTTTTTTTATCCTGTACGAAACCGCCATATCCCTGTCAATCTCTGTAACCCATTTATCACCGTCCCCGGAAAACGCCGCCGCGTTAAAAGCCGGCGGCGTTTTGTGTCTGTTAAGTATCTCAACTGTTTTTTCCATTTCAGCCTCCCTTATACCATGCCGTCAGGCATATTTTCTTCTTCCGCTTTCTTCCTTGCCAGGACATAGGTGGGCTCTCCGTAATCCCAGAAGCTTACCTCTTTTACTTCCCAGCCTTTGTCCGTGTACTTTTTAACTTCATTCTTGCACCCTATAAAAAGATCCGTATTTTTAAATTCAAGTCCGTTTATTTTTTTCATGGCACACCTCCGTTTTTTTATTCCGTTTTCAGGCCATATTCCGGCAGGCTTTTCAACTTAACCTTTGTTCCTTCAGGCCGTTTAGGAATTTTTTCAGAAGATACTTTTCCGAAAGGCTCATGTAGATAAACTCAATTGATTTTTCGTAAACCTCCGTGCCCTTCACCCTTTTTAAACCGATTACTTCCCCGATAAGCGTGACCGTGTTGTTTTCATCGCAGGGAATATTCACAAGAATCATTTCGCCTTTTTTAAGCCCCTGATCATCGCGGATTTTCATCCCCTGCGGATTAAGCGCAAGCGGAGTGCCCCTTCTTAACGCGCCTTCTTTGTTCACATCATCAATACGGGAAAATGACACAACTACATTTTCCGGAATTGTTTTTGTTTTTAACCCGTTTGTAAAAATTTCAGTTACCATCATGGCTGTCCCTCCTTGATTTTTTAGGCGGGTTTTCAGGAAAGGGACGGCACCGTACCGCCGGACGGTATGCCGTCACTTGTACATTCAGGGTTTTCCATGGCATACCTCCTTTCGGTTTTTGTTATAAAATAAAAAATCCGGAATTTATGAACCTTTGCGGTTTATAAATTCCGGATTACTTTTCAATTAGTCTGCGGTTTCCCGCTTACTCTCTGCCCAGTCTTCCGCTCTGTGTCAGCTTGCGCTTCATTTGTATGTATTATACCTTAATAAAAATTTATGTCAACCCGTTAAAGCTTAATCACGCCCGCAAATCATATTCTGTTTTTCAGAATGAAAATTTTGTCTGCAGCATATATTTATTGTCCTGTTTTGCGCCTTTTAATTCAGCCGGCATTTCAAGTTCATAATTCAGCTGCAAAAGCAGATTGGCGTTTACAATGTAACTCACCCCGGCAAAATACGTATTTACAGTGTCGTCAGAAGCTCCGGTATCGGGGTTCCACGTGTCAAACCTCAGCGCGGCGCTGACAGTATCCGTCATTTTGTAACCGGCAAAAAAACTGTAACCTTCCGCCGTCCCTGATTTTCCCGCGGAAGTTTCCCTGTCAGCTATAAGATACTGAACAAAACAATCTACAGGGCCTGTCGTATACCTGATAAACGCGGAGCCGTTTATATCAGTTTCCCTGCTGTCATAAGGCTGATCCGCGTAAACCGATACCCTGGCATAAAGTTCCGGCAGCGGCTTTATTCCCGCGCTTGCGCCGCCGGCTTTTCCTTTGTTTACTTCAACAGATTTATAACCGCTTCCGTTAACAGCATATATCTGATAATCCACATTAAGTACTTTGACATTCCCGTACAGCCCCAGCCCCATATCACACACCTTAACAAGGCCTTTTCTTACGTCCATTGAATAACCAATAAGCGGATAACTCCAAACATCATTCATTCCAAAAGCCAGCACCTGCATGCCCGCCCTTGCGGTCAGCCCGTCAAAAAATTTGTAGTCAACAGCAAGGACTTTCACCCATATTCCAAAATCTATGTTTTCCTGGGCGCCGTCAACGTTTACAATGTCAAGAATAAGCATCCCTGATACTTTCTCATCCACCGCCATATCCCACTTAAGGTAATTCCTTTCAACGGCGGCTCCGCTTGAAACAAAATCCGTACCCGCATATTTAGCAGTATACCTTAACCAGTTATATCCTGAAAATTTAACCTCCGCGGAAAACAATAAACCGGCTGAAACCGACACAAAAAACAACGCTAATACAAAAATTTTTCTCATCATCGCCTCCTTTATTAAAAATCCTTAAGGTCTTCGTCCCCGTCAAAGGGTATTATTTTCCTTGGATCTTCCGCAGGCATAACGCTTTTAATTATTGGTTTTGAAAGGGTTAAAGGTTTGTTTATCTTTGCCTGCGGCCGGGTTTCAACAGGCGTTTTATTTATCTTTGCCGCCGCCTGCATTTGAGTATGCGGTATATTTATCTTTAACGCCTCCTTATAAACGGGCCCGGTTTTTCTTTTAGCAGCAAGTTCAAGCCTGTTTTTTTCTTCAGCCTTGGCCTTTTCAATAATATCATTTTCGCCTATAACATTCGCAAGAGTCACAACCATATCGTTTAACTCCGCGGACTGAGACGACAGTTCCTCGCTGGCGGACGCGGACTCTTCCGCATTTGCCGAATTTCTCTGCGTAACCTTGTCCATTTCGCCTACGGCGGAATTTATCTGCTTTATCCCTTTTGCCTGTTCTTCGCTTGCCGCGGATATTTCTCCGGATAACGCGCTGACTTTTGCCACGCTTGACGCAACTTCCGCAAGTATCATCTTCACTTCTTCCGATGATTTCACTCCGTTTTCAACGTTTTTCAGCGAATTTGCTATTATCTCGCCGGTTGTTTTTGCCGCTTCCGCGCTGCGCTTTGCAAGGCTTCTGACCTCTTCAGCCACCACCGCGAATCCCTTGCCTGTTTCGCCAGCCCGCGCCGCTTCAACCGCCGCGTTTAACGCAAGCAGATTTGTCTGAAACGCGATTTCGTCAATTGTTTTTATAATCTTAACCGTTTCATCTGACGCTTTTTTTATTTCAATAATTGAAGAGGCCATTTTATTCATCGCGTTAATTCCGCTGTCCGCTATACTCTTCGCGCTTATTGCTTCGGCGCTGGCTTTTTTGGTATTCTCCGTATTATTCGCAATCATTGAAGTTATTTCTTCAAGCGAAGACGCGGTTTCTTCAATTGAAGCGGCCTGTTCCGATGCTCCCTGGGCAAGGTCCTGGCTGGCCGCGGCTATCTGCCCTGACGCCACATAAACCTGATCAGCGCCTCCGGAAAGGGATTTTATGGTTTCTATAACAGGCCTTGTAATTGACCTTGAAAGGAAAAAGGCCGCGCTAAGCGAAATAATTACAATCAGCACAAGCGCCGCAAATATCCCTGTAATTGCGGCGGATATTTCTTTTTGTACATCATCGGTATATGTTCCGGTGCCTATTATCCAGTCCCACTCTTTAACATATTTTATAAAGGATACTTTCGGTTCGGCTTTATCACCCGCTTTTCCGCTTTTAATCCATTTGTAATTTATAAAACCTTCGCCTGATGAAAGCGCTATTTTATTAAACTCCTGAAAAAGTTTCTTGCCATCAGCGGTGGTATAATCAAATACACCCCCCGGAACATACCAGCCGGGCTGAACGTCTTTTCCCTGCGGGTGCATTAGCATCTGAGGTGATGTGTCATTTATCCACACATAATCTCCGTTTTGAAACCTTATGCCGCGAAGGGCTTCCATCGCAAGGCTCTTTGCCGTTTTTTCATCAAGCTGTTTTTCCTTATACTGTTTTAAAAATGATTCAACCACATAAACCGCGGTCTGAACAACCTTCTTTGTATTCTCATTTTTCGCTTCAATCATGGCTTTTCTTTGCGCATCAAGAGTCCTTAAATTCAGGTAGCCAAATACAATTATTATTCCAAGGCAAAGCAGTATGATTTTTGCGGATAACTTTAAATTTTTCTTCATTATTTACCTCCGATATGATATTTGATATATTTGATAAATAATAAGCAAATACCATGCCCATTTTATTTCTGTTTTTTCTTTTAAAATAAGCAGTTTATAGGTTCAAAAAGATGGAGTCTGTATGTTATTTGTTTCACTTATGAGAAAGTGTTTCATTTATGAAACACATCATGCCGTATTATATTTAAACATTTTCCCTTAAACTATCACGCGCCTTAGAGATTCAGCCCTTTTCTTATCATCATAACAGCTATTGCAGCAAGTAAAAGCGCCATTATTCTTGATACCGCCAGCACTCCGGTATTTCCTATCGCCTTAATTATCCTCCCTGAAAAACTAAGCACTATAACGGCTATTAATACATTTATAACAACGGACGTTATGGTCGGAATGATGCCGTACTGCGCGGTCAGTATAAGGCATGTTGTCAATACACCCGGCCCCACTATCAAAGGTGTTCCAATGGGCACGGCTCCCATTTCTTCCGCAGTACCGGCGTGTTTGGCAATATTAAAAATATCCCTTAGCGCGATAAGAAAAAGTATGATGCCGCCGGCAATCATAAAATCATTTACAGTAATGCCAAGTACGGCAAATATCCATTTGCCGATAAAAATAAAAACAAGCGCAAGTGTGACCCCTGTTATAAACGACTGGGTAAGCACTTTTTTGATTTCCCTGTTTCCCATTTCCCTTGTAAGCGATATAAATATCGGCAGAAGCCCTATAACATCCACAGCAACAAAGACCGGAATAAAAGCAAGCAGATATTCTTTAAACATGGCGTTTCTCCTTTAATATCAGATAATGTATCCGCGGTTATTACGCGGTAAATACCAGGCATTCCTGTTTTACAGGGTCAGCGTGAAGGTATATTTTTTTATCAACAGATTCAATTACCCTTAAAACTCCGCCGTAATTTTTTTCGCCCGGAAACATTTGGCCAAAGCTGTCCGGCAGGGCCTGCAGCAGTTTTTCGTTGAAGATATTGCCTTTAAGGCTGTCAAAAAAACCTATGTACAGGATGTTCATCTCCACAAGGTCGTTAAAAAAATGCGTGCCCATGGAAAGGTCCGGCGTAAGGCCTTCGTGCATTTTTCCTATTTCGCAGATTACAGAAGCCGTATTAATCTCCGAAAAAGCCGCCGGCACCCCAAGCTGCACCATTCTTGTACCCCACCTTCCCGGCCCTATCAGCATTATATTCCTTCCCGCTTCTTCTTTATAGTGCGCGGCTTTGCCCACCAGCCTTGCCGCCGCGTACCTGTCCTGTTCAGGCAGCATTCCGTAAACCTCCGGCACCACATAAATTATCCTGTCAACAGCCATTGTCCTTCCCTGGCCCACAAGCCCGCCTTTTGATTTAAGGATTATTTTCTCAGGGGAAGGCGACGGCAGAACCGCGGAAAGGGCGCCGGCTTTCTTCACGCTCTGCGGCCTGCACTGAAGCAGGTTTATCCTGTACCTGCCTTCCCTGTCAAAATTCGCCGTGAACTCAATATCAACCTGGCTTCCGTAATTATCCCTTAATATGCGGAGCATATCCCCCATATCCTTAATAAATTCAGTGCCCGATAAAACACGGTCAAAATTTATCACCCTGTATCTGACTCCGTTATATTCCTTTTCCGCAGAAAACATTTCCGGATTCAGCCCCGGATTCTCTTTTAAGATATCCGTGAAGTATTCCGTCTTCAGCGTGTTGTTCCGGATATCCAGCACATCCGCCCTTTTTTGCGTGAATTTTACCGTCTCCGCCTGATTTCCTTCCGGCCTTTTGTCAGGGGCATTTACAGCCACTATCCTTGTGTAATCATCATCATGCCGGTCCACGGCCCTGGTGCCAAGGCCGTATACAAGGCGCAAAAGCCCGGCTGAAGGGTCAATGGCTTCGTCCCATTTATATGAATTATAGGAAAAACCCACGCCCGCAAGCTGCGGCATGAATATATTGTCATATCTTGCGCCGGATACCCTCTGCACAAGAAGCGCCATCTGCTCGTCCATATCCAGTACATTGCGCTTTGCCCTGTAAGCCAGCGCTTCTTTGGACATAGTGCTTGCGTATACTATTCTGACGGCATTTAAAAATTCATCAAGCCTCTGTTCTTTTGTCCCGCTGTTCACGCAGAATATGCTTTCATATTTGCCTGAAAAAGCGTTGCCAAAATTATCTTCAAGAAGCGAACTGGAACGCACAATAACAGGCGCCTGTCCAAAATAGTCCAGCATGTCGGAAAATCTCTGCTTTTCACTTTCCAGAAAACTGCCGTTTAAAATAAGATTTTTTGCCTCTTCAAGCCGTTCATATACAGTGGCCGGATTTTTCTGTTCCTGCCTGATGTGCCAGCATCCGTTCCTTACAAGATAGGAATAAAATACATCCGAACCAATATAAAACGAATCATGTTTTTCAATTATGTTTTCATATTTTGGAAAATATTTTTTCAGTATCGCGTGTGCCAGAAGCATGCCCGCGGCCTTTCCGCCAATCATTCCGCTGCCGATGGTGCGTTTCCATATATGTATAAGCTCCGGAAGGTCAATAAACTTTTCAGCCATTTCCAGAATCCTGAGGTCATTTGAAAAAATCTGTTTTAACTGCCTTAAAAAAACAGTTTTTACGGTATCCAAAGAACACTCGCCGCGCCTGCAGGATTCAATTACGTCTTCGGATTCAATAAAAAGCCTGTCCCAAAGCCCCAGCGCCCTGTTAGGCGCTGACTGCAGCCCATACCACGGCTCCGAAGCTGATATTTCGGCAATATCCGAACTGTTCATCAAAGGCAGAAAATCTTCGCCTGCGCGTTCGTGCAGCATAAACATGTCCGGAGAATATCTGCCGTCCACTTTAACGGGCTGAATGTATTCCCTGCCGTCCCTGCTGTAAATATCAAGTATCAGCTGGGTTGTCTTTGTAATGGCCCTTGTTGCGTGGTAAGAATTTATATTGCTTGTAACAACAAAATACGCTATACATTTCATCTTTAAAAGTCTGGGGCAGGTCAGAATAAAGAAGTTTTCTATCATGCTTTCGCTGAAGTGTTCAACCGCAAGTTCAGAAAGCGAATCAAAAATATAATAAGCGCCGTTTCCGGTTTTGCTTATCTCATCGTGCATGCCGGATATGAATTTTTCAAAACCTTCCCTGGGATTTAACACGCATACCCGCGCGCCGTCGGCTTCGGAAACAAAAGGAGCGTGCCCCGCAAAGCGAAAATAAACAAGAGGCCTGTCATTCTTTTTCGCGTACGCGCAATAGGGTTTTACATATGGGAGAAAATGTTCCAGCACATCAGTCTGCCAGACAATATTATCTCCGGGAATTATTCCGTTTAATATATTATCCAGTCCCGGTATTCCGGTGCTGTCCTGCATTATCTTCCTCCACCGTCAATTGATTTTAACCCTTTTACCGGCACGCTGTTTTAATATGCTTATGGCTTTAGGATCGGCGCCGTTTGCCAGGCAGTACGACAAAGGGGTCGCCTCCCCGCTTATTTTTTCATAAGGGTCAAAAAAACACTTGACCAGTACGGATAAGACCCTGTAATTCCGGTCAAAAGCCGCTTTAACAAGCGGAATTTCCCAGCTGTTTTTAACATCATACTTTACCCGCCTCTTTGTAAGCCCCGCGGAATTTAAAGCGTAAAGCATAACCGTGTCATTGTTATCCGCAAGCATTGCTATGGCCGCGTATTGCTCTTTTGTATAAAATTCCGAATCTGTAAACCCGGCTCCGTTTTGCATAAGCTGTCCGGCAAGCGCTCTTTTTTTCAACAGGATAGCGAATGTGATAAAATCACCGCCCGCCTTTTTTAAAAACTTTTTATTGCGCATTATTTTATCCAGTACAGGTTCATTGCAGCCGGTTACCGCGCTTTCAAAGACTTTAAGCGGTTCTTCTTTAACAAGCCCGCTGTATCCCCGCAGCAGAACCTGACCAAATAAAGGTTCATTCTGCGCGTTCTGCAGGTCAAGGATAGAGAGTTCTTTCTCTTCTTCATTCAGATAAATAACACCCTTTAAACAAATATCCGGTTTATGTTTTAAAACCGCGGCGCCCGCCTTTAAACTTCCGGCAGCCAAAGCGCACAGAATAAGCGGCGCTTTAATATTCTGCCTGAACAGCAGTACATAATTCGGATCAAATCCCGCGTCCAGAACAGCCGTCATCTTCACTTCATCGTCATTGTTAATAAAGGCTTCAAGTTTTTCATCCGCAAGGCGCCGGTTTAAGCCGTTAAACCTTTCACTTAAAACCTGTTTCAATATCACAGTAAACTGCCTTCCCGCTTTTTCTTTAACATCAGTATATAAAGCCAAATCGCTGTTGTCATAGGCAAAACTTAACAATTCATGAAAACTTCCGGCTCCGCTTTTCAGCATCATGGCCGCAGTGTTTTCATGTCCGCTTTTCAGCGCTTCCATGACAGCTGTGTTAAGCCCGGAATCAGCCTTTCCAAGAAGGTATTTAACCGCATCTTCACGCCCTGATGATGCCGCCATTTTAAGGGCGTCCGGAACATTATTTGCCCCCCTGCGAAGCAGATACTTAATTACATCAAGGTTTCCCTGCCCGGCGGCTTTAAGCATTGCCACGTTAAAAAATTCCGCTCCATTTTTCACGGCGTCTTTTACCGCGTCCAAATCCCCTTTTTCCGCGGCTGTTATCAGTTTCTCATCTTCAGTCAAGTTATCACCTTATACTTTTTTACTTATTGTTATTTCCGGCAAATTCACGCAAAACAAGCAATGAATTCTTTGTTTCCGCTTTAACCAGACCCATATCACGCGCCATCCAGCAGCTTCCTGTCATAGGATTATTATCAATAAGATTCCTGTTTACCCGCGCGCTGATATGATAAGCGGGCACGGTGTTGCCGTTTATTGCCACTTCATCAATTCCTTTATTCTCAATATCAGCCGTAATTTTTGCTTTAATGCTTATTATAGCAAGGGCCTTTACCTTTACATTTCCTTCATATTTCCATTTTTCGCCTTCCCGCACCGGAAACACAAGAATATTTGCCTCTTTTTCAAGTTCAAGCGTGACATAAATAAAACTTAACACCGGCAGGTTCATCTGCGCCGCTTTGACCCAGACTCCCTGCTCATCAGAACGGACAAAACATTTTATTCCCTTTGACGGGACTTCATACAGAGAATACAGCTTACCGCCGTATTCTTCAGTTTTATCAACAACCGCCTGAACATCGCCCTTTTTCTTTGCCTCTTTTTTATTAAAAAGGCTGTAAGTCCACTTCAACCCCGGCTCAAGCGGGCAGAAATCGGCCGGGCTTTCCTGCGCGGCCGTAAACGAAAAACAAAAAATAACAGCCGCCGCTGTCAGCATTACTTTTTTTATCAGGACCGATGTTTTCATTTACCGTATGCCAGCCCTTTTTCCATAATAAAATCAAGTATCTTTGATTCAAACTTTTTCTTAAATCCATTAAACTTATCGTCAATTTCCTCAAACATCAAATTGTATTCTTCGCTTTCCCAGCTGTTTATTATTTCATTGCGTTTTTCAATATCAGGCATAATACCGCCGGGGAAAAGGGCGTTTATCTTTTTTAAAAGTTCAACCGGCTGTGTAAACCCTATTTTTTCAAGGTCTGCCAGCGTGTCGTCCATGTGGTCAGCGCACTCATTATAATAAAAACTTATTATGCCGCTTTCCGCCTGTTCCATCAAAGTATGGCAGTTAAACCAAACGCGTTCGTCCGGCGATAACGATGCATAATCCGCATCCGCTTTTTGCGACAGCGCTTCCCATTCATCCTGAAAATCAATAAGTTTTTTCAATTTTTTCTCCTTTCTCCTGTCTAATATCTCCTGTCTAATCTCACCAGTGCGGCTGATTGCCTATTTCAATCCCCGTTACATCTTCCGCGGTCATAACCGCCATAAAAGCCTTTGGGTCGCTTTCCAACACTGAACGTTTCAAATACGCGATTTTCTTTTTTTCAACAACAGAATAAAGTATCTTCTGCCTGGCGCCTTTATAACCGCCCGTCCCGTCAATTACGGTAAATGCAAAATGTTCATTTTTCATATGCTCCGCTATTGCGTCTGATTTTTCCGACATTATAAGCACGGCGCGCCTGTGGGCAAAACCGTGAAATGTTTTATTCGTGACATACATATTTATAAAGATATAAACCAGAGTGTACAAAACATTTTCAAAGGGGAAAATAAACGCCATAGAACCCACAATCACGGTATTAATCAGCATAGATGAAGTGCCTATGGGCATCCCCGTAAGTTTGTTTATTATTATGTACAGGACATCCGCTCCGCCCGCAGAACCGTAGGAACGCAGTGAAATGGCAAGGCCAATACCCGAAAGCCCGCCAGCTATGACGGCGCACAGCATTTTATCCTTAAGATAAAATTCAAACGGCATAAAGCCCAGTATCAGCGTGTAAATACCCATTCCGATCAGCGAGTAAACCGTAAACCTTCTGCTGACAAATTTTAAGGAAAGGATGAATATGGGTATATTTATCAGCAGGTATATTACTCCAAGCGGCAGGACATCTGTTTTATACGATATCATAAGCGCCACGCCTGTCGCGCCCCTTGAAATGAATTCCTGCGGCACAAGAAAGGCTTTTATGGCAAAAGCCGTTATAAGGCTTCCCGCGGTTATCAGGAAAATATTATACGCCGCGTCTTTTATTTTCTTTCTCATGGCAGCTCCCTTTTTCTTTTTATTATAGCATAACATTTTTTTTAGTCCACCCGCGCTTGTGTGATGATGGATGCGGGTTACAGCTTCCGCCCGAGGTATGAAGCCGTATTTACAGAACAAAGCGGCGCTGTCCTTTCGCCCATGCTTTTGTTATAATAACAAAAATCAGACAGGGAGATAAAATATGCAGCCGGAATCATCAAAAGAATTTTTAACAGAGCTTGTAAAAATACCTTCGGTTAACCAGTACATAACACAAAAACCATGCCCGGAAGCGCCTGTCGGGAATTATATAAAGGAAACCGCGCTTTCTTTCGGGCTTCAAGCCCGTTTCCTTGAAGTGCCCGGCTGCGCGCCAAATTTGCTTGTAACAAAAGAATTTAACAGCAGAAATCCCTGGATAATTTTCGCGTCCCATATGGATACCGTATCCGCGGACGGGATGGACTTTGACCCGTTTTGCGGCGCTGAAAAAGACGGGCGTATACTTGGCAGGGGCGCCTGCGATGACAAAGGGTGCATTGCCGCTTCCCTTTGGGCGTTAAAAGAACTGCAGCCGGAAAATACATGTAAAAATAACATAGCGCTTCTGTTCACAGTGGATGAAGAACAGCAAAGAAGCGGCGCTTTGGCCTTCTGTCAGACTTATCTTTCAGCGCTTGGTTTTAAACCTTCCGGAATAATTGTTGCAGAACCTACATCCTTAAAGCCCATAGTGGCGCACGCCGGAATAGGACACTTTTCCGTCAATGTCAAAGGAAAATCAGCGCACGCTTCAACGCCTTTTAAAGGCAGGTCCGCAATAAAAGATATGATAAAAGTGATTGATGTTCTGGAAAAGGATTATATAGGAAAACTGGCCGCAACCGACCCTTTATGCGGCAAGGCTCAATGCTCCATTAACATGATTAACGGCGGGCGCCAGATAAACGCCGTCCCTGACGAGTGTGTTATACATGTGGACCGCAGGGTAATGCCGGGAGAAAAAACCGAAGAAGTTATTCCGGAAGTTGAAAAAGTCCTGGAAAAATTAAAAAAATCCGACCCTCTTATTTCCTTTACAGTGTCACCACAATGCAGGGACAATCCCCTGCATCAGGACTTAAACCATCCTTTTATAAAAAGCGTTTTAAACAGCCTTACAAAACAGGGGCTTGACGCCGCGCCAAGGGGCGCCGCTTTTGCCACAGACGCCGGAGCTTTCAGCGCGGCCGGAATTCCATGTGTGGTAATAGGGCCGGGCGAAGCCGGTATGTGCCACACGGCAAATGAATCAATGGGAATAAACGAACTTGAGCAGGGCGTAAAAGTGTTTAAAGCGCTGATGCGGGATATTTAACGCCTTTATGTGTTAAATTATTTCTTTTATTGCCTCAAAAGAATATTCCGGATTAAAAGCGTTTTTAAGTCCCGTTAAATCTTCGGTGCATTCATAAGGCAGTACAAGTATATATACTGCGCCGGTATAATCAGATGAGAAATTTATAGTGCTCATCGTGCCGCCGCCTGCCGGATCATTTCCGCAATTCGAAAAGCAGTCGTCATTAAACGCGTAAGCATTGGAGGTTATATCGGCAAAATCACCGGTTGTTAATGCAGCCTTGCCCGCAGCGGTCAGCAGAACCATATAAGTGTCCGTGTACTCAAAGTCATTTGGATTTTGCGAAACATCAAAGGTCCTGAATATATAATCGCTGCCGTTTGTTACGTTTACCTTAAACCAGTCCCTGTCGCAGACCCCGTCAAACGTCAGCCCTGTTATTGAAGAATCAACCGAAATTGCAATGGCAAGATCAGGCGTGCTGCCGTCCGGTTCTGCCGCGGGAGTGCTTGGCGCTTTTTTATTGCAGGAAAATAAAAACACGCAAAGCGCCGTCCACGGCAAAATCAATGTATTCCCTGTCAGCGTCTTCAAGCCTGTCATAGGACTTTTTCTTTAACAGCTGCATATAGCTGGAAACCATCCTTAAAGGCTCCTTTAAATCGTGCGATACCACGTACGCGAACCTCTCCAGGTCAACATTTGACCTTTCAAGGTCTTTCATTGTTTTTTCAAGCCCCTTTTCAGCGTCTTTCTTTTCCGTAACATCGTTTACCACGTAAAGGAAGCCAAGCTTCTCTCCTGTCTTTTCAACAAGAGAACAGGAAACATTCAGCACCCTTTCACCGCCGCCGCGTATTTCCGTATTGTCAAACTTTTCCCCCGACATTATACCCGTCAATAATTTTTCATCTTTCAACACTTCATTAATCACGCTTTTTCCGGGTTCTAATCTGCGTCCAAGCATGCGCTCGGCCTGCGTATTTGCCTGTATAATGACGCCCCCGGTATCGGTGAGCACCAACCCCTCATCAACGGATTCCAGAATCCTGTCCGCAAGCTGTTCGGCGTTGATTTCAAAGAAATCATACTTACCCGCCGCATAAATGATACCCGATACAAAAATAAGAAATACAAGATTTGCCTCAAGCGCCACGTGAATTTTCAGGGATTTAAGCAAAAAACTTACTGTTAAAGTGATGACAAACGCCGTGATTGTTGTCGCCAGTATTATATCCGCGGATTTTCTCATATTAATATTTTTATGCCTGTTTCTAAAAATTAACAGCGCACCAAGAGAAAATACAAACATCACAACGCAATGCAGTATGAAAAGATATACAAAAACAGAATTGCTCCAGATACCGGTAAGGCCGAAAGATGTCCTGTCGCAGCATACCATCATTTTTTCGGAAAAAGCCGCGGCTTCAAATAAAAACGGCATGAAAAAAAACAAAATAATAATTATGGGGTTTTTAAGCAAACTTTCTTTTTTCATGAAACAAAGGAGAAAAAGTACATAAAAAGTGGGGAAAGACGCCCAGCCGATGGTCTGAATTTTCAGTATTAACGATGCTTTTTCCGGAGTTACATATGAATTAAACAAAAGGGCATTTGAACCGCTCCAAAACCAAAGACAAATAAAGACCATTCCAAGCATCCAGTTTATTACAGCACCCGGATTTTTCACTATTATGTAAATCATCAGGACAAAATAAATTAAAAAAGCCGAGAAATGAAGAACCGTCCAGACGTTCACTTTTACGCCTCCCTTTAACAGCGTGCCGGACTCTTAATTAATTATACCATTAAAACCGGTTCAGACAGCGTTTATTTCCATCCGACCCGAAGCATTAAACCACAGCTTAAACCGCTCTTTTAAATTCCATCACAAACGTACTGCCCATACCATCACCTGCCGACTCCGCCCAGATTTTGCCGCCATGCCGCTCCATTATGCGCCTGCATATGGCAAGGCCGGCTCCGTTGCCTTCATATTGTTCCCTTGAATTAAGCCTCTGAAACATATCAAAGATTTTATTCTGATACTCTTCTTTAATGCCAATACCATTATCTTTAACCATTATATAAACAGAATCCGCGTCTTGACGGGAAGAAATTTCAATCTGCGGTTTTACGCCCGGCGCGCGGAATTTTACGGCATTATCTAAAATATTATTTAACAGCCTTGCAATCTGCTTTTCATCCCCGCGGATTTGCGGAAGGCTGCCTGATACCGTAATTTCGGCTTTTGCATCATCTGTTTTCCGCTTAAGGCCCGCTGTCACTCCCGCTATTATCAGGCCAAGATTAAGCACAGAGGGCTTGACGGCTCCGGACTGTATCGCCGCGTAGTCCAAAAGGTCATTTATCAGGCTGTTCATACGAAACGCGCCTTCCACCGCAAAATCCATATGCTCCTTACGGTCGCCATCCATTTGTTCATAACTTTTCTTTTTAAGCAGCTGAATATGGCTTGCAACCATCCTTGCGGGTTCCTTCAAGTCATGCGCTGCCGCGTTTGCAAACTGTTCCAGATCGGCGTTTGACCTTTGTAATTCCTGTATGGTTAGCTTAAGTTCTTCTTCGGCTTTTTTCCTGTCTGTTATGTCATTTACGACACAAACATAACCGAATCTTTCGCCTTTTTTTTCAACAGGCCCCGCAGATATTGTATACACCCTTTTTCCCACAGGCGTATCCCTGACAACTTCGGCATGAATCTTCTCCCCTGAAACCACCCTTGTCACAAAGGATTTCTCGCCTGTAAGTTCAAAAATATTTTTCCCTTCCGGATTTCCAAGCCGTTCCATCATTGAAACAGCCCTCTTATTTGCCTGCACAACAACGCCTTCTGTGTCTGTAAGTATAAGGCCCTCATCTATTGATTCAACAATTTTATCAGCGGCAGTTTCCGCGTTTATCTCAAAAAATCCGTACTTCTCCGCCGCGTATACCGTGCCCGCCACAAATATCAGCATGGTAATATTGGCCTGCACAGGCACATGCACCCTTAAACCCTTCATCACAAAACTTATAATCAGGGACACGGCAAAAAACACAACCGTGGAAGCAAGGATTATTTTAGCCGATTCCCTGTAACCCGAATTTTTCTGCTTATTAATGAAATCCACAAGCATAAAAATAATAAACACAAACAACACCGTGCAGTAAACGGCAAAGGACCATGAAAACACGGTGTTTTTCCAGATACCTGTAAGCCCAAAATATGTGCTGTCACAGCATGTAAGCATTTTATTGGAAAAACTTCCCGCAATAAAATACGCACTTGACGCCGTTAAAAAAAAGTAAAGGTAAACCGAAGAAAGCACCCTGTTTTTTTTCATGAAGTGAAGCAAAAACAGGAGATAAAAAGCGGGAAAAAGAGCCCATCCGGTCCCCTGCGTTCTCAGGATAAAATCCGCCGCCTGCGCCGTTATGTACACATTATACAGCGCGGCATTGGTGCCGCTCCAGTAGCACATGCAGATAAAAACCATTGCAAGCATCCAGTTTATGACAGCATTGGGGTTTTTGACAATAATATAAAGAATAAGCAGGAAATATACGATAAAAGCCGTAAAATGAACAAAAGTCCAGATATTCAATGCCGCCCCCTTAATTTCACATCCCTGTCAGAATCACCTTATTTTTGTTCTTAGAAAATTACCCATCTTTTTATCTGTATTATCTATATGAAGCACAAACCAGTTATATACGGCAAGGCTTTCGTTATACAGTTCATCGCCCTTTAATTTATTCTCCCTTATCTGATCATCAAGGATTCCTATCCGTTTTAAAAAGCCTATATGTTTGTCCTGATGATCCTTAAAATCAGGGTATATGTACTTTAACATAAACATCTCTTCAGTCCTGAAGTGTTCTTCTATATAAACAGCCAGAAATTTTACTATTCCCGCCGTTGCTTCCGGGCTTTCTTTTTTTTCCAGGGCTTCTGACAGTTCCTTTAATTTGCCTATTATCTTCCTGTGCTGTACATCTATCTCTCCGATACCCACTGACATTTCCGGTTTCCATTCAACAGCCATAGCAGCCCCTTTTATTCGCTTTTGAATTTTCGTTCAGTCCTGAAAGGGCCAAAAGGCATAGGTGAAGTTTCCATGCCCGTAACTTTATATTTTCCGTTTTCATCAAGCCTGACCGATATCCTGTGATGAAGCACCCCTTTTTCGCTTAAAGCCCTGTAAAAAAGTTCCACTGTACGGTTGTCCGAATCAACAATATAGCTGTCCGCTTTAAACCCTATAAAAGTCCCGTATTTTACCTTTGCCGTGTCAAACGCTATTTCAAGGGCGCCTGTGCCGTTATTGCTTTCAAAATTGGAATCAGTCATCGCGTACGCGGCATCAACATCCTGCATCTTGTAAAGGGTATAAAGAAAATCGCCCGCCTTTGCCCTTGCTTTTTCCGCTTCAATAAGAAAGATACGGCCGCAGGAAAAGGCAAATACCAGCATTAAAAATAACACAGCTGTTTTTTTCACTTTGACCACCACCCGTCATTTTTTATTTCATCAGAAACGCCGCCAAAAACATAGACGCTGTCATTTAATATAATGTATCCGGGATAACTTCTTGACGGAAAAGCGTCCTTTGCCGCCTGCACCCATGAACTTCCGTTTACCGACCACCAGACGTCTCCGGCTGTTTTTTTATCCTGCAGTTCGCCGCCAACAACCCACATCCTTCCGCCGAAATTAAAGCAGGCGAAATCCGACCTTGGCCCGAACATGGCGTTTTCCGTTAAGATTTCCCAGTCAACGCCGTTGGAAGAATTCCACACATCCGCGAATTTCCCATCCCTGCCTTTTCCGCCTATAACCCAAAGTTTCCCGTCATGTACGATAAAACCGTGGCCTGCCCTTGCTTCAAACTTTTCCTTTTCCCTGTCTTCCTGTATCCACCCTTTTTTCACGTCAAAACGGTAAACATCATCTATATAATTTTTTCCGTCAAATCCGCCGCTTAACCTGATGCTGTCCTTAAAAACCGCGGCCCTTAAACCGCGCGCCGGCGCGGGTTTTTTTTCCGCAGGAACAGCCGTAAAAGTCACAGCCCCGTAAGTTTCCCATGTATCGTCATAATATTTTTCTGTTTTACCGTCGGTATAATACCCGCCTATTATGTATGTTTTTTTCCCGTCAGTACAGTACGCGAAATCTTCCCTTTCGCCAAAACCCGGTTCCGCGTCAGAAGCCGACCACTTTTCAAAATCAGAAGTAATCAAAGCCGCCTTAAGGTATCCGGCGGAATCTTTTCCTCCGATTAAGGCTGTTTTACTTCCGGCCTTTATTAATACGTGGCTAAAAACGCCTTTTGTTTCCACAGGCGAATCAATTTCACGCCAGTCAACCAATCCCGGCACGGCAGTGGCAGCCGCCGCAGGCGGCCTGTAAGAAGCCGCCGCGGGATTGGAACTTCCCGTGCAGCCATAAAACGCAAAAAGTACCGCGCAGGACATCATAATCACCGTTAAATATTTCAAAACTCACCCCGCAAAAAGATATTTTTCAGCTAAAAAATTATGCTGTTTCTGTCCTTTAAATCGTCATTTAAAACATACCCTTTTTCCCTGAACAGCCTTAAGCATGCATCCACAATATCCGGATCATAAAGCGTCCCCTTATTTTTTATTATCTCTTCAAGCGCGCGCTCTATGCCATACGCTTCGTGATAAGGCCGCTCAAAAGTAATCGCTTCCACCACATCCGCAATGCTTATTATCCTTGATTCTAAAAGTATCTGCCCGTCCTTAAGCCCGTTGGGATATCCGCTGCCGTTAATCCTTTCATGGTGCTGAAGTATTATCTGCGCCACGGGCCATGGAAAATCTATTGTCTTTAAGACATCAAAACCCGCCTGCGGATGCTGCTTGATTACATCGTATTCATCGCCGGTAAGTTTTGATGTCTTATTAAGTATTGAACCTGAAATGAATATTTTTCCAATATCGTGAATAACCGCCGCGATATAAATTCCGGTGATACGGTCTTTTTCAAGCCCCATTTCAGACGCAATTGCCGCGGCAAGGTCAGCCGTCCGTTTCTGATGGCCAACGGTGTAAATGTCTTTTTTTTCAACAAGTTTTTCCATCGCCAGTATTATTCCGTTCATAATTTTGCGGACAGTCCTGGCGCTGTCTTCAAGCACCCGCTGGGTTTTTTTTCTCTCGCTTATATCCCTTATTACGGAAATTATCGCCTTTTTTCCGGCAAAGTCTATCATGTGTGCGCTTACTTCAGCCTGCGCGGTTATATGCTCCGACCTGATAACCGTTTCAAAAACGCAGTGGCCGTTTTTTATTATTTCCTCAACAGCCTTTCTGGAAATACCGGTTGCCTCAGGCGGCATAAAGTCCGACAGCTTTTTTTTAAGCAGCTGCCCCCTGCTTAAGCCGATTATCCTGCACGCGACTTCATTTGCCTCCAGTATTCTGCCGTCCGTTTCACCGGGCGTGCATTCGTGCACTGTTATGGCGTCATAAGCGGATTCAAAAAGCGTCCTGTATTTGTTAATACTTTCTACAAGCTCGCGTTCAAGTTTTTTTCTTTTTGTTATGTCCCTTATCGCCGAAATAAAACCGGACGGTTCTCCTTTTGCGTCTTTCATAACCGCGGAGCTTAATTCTATATAGATGGATTCCCCGTTTTGCTTTCGTATTATATATTCGCTGCCTCCAAGAAAGCCCTCTGCAAGCAGTTTTTTTAAATTCATTTCAAACCTGTGCAGTTCTTCCCCGCTTAAGGCAACCCTTACATTTTTGCCCATAAGTTCAGATACGGACTTTGCCCCGTAAAGTTCCGCGGCGCGCTCCGATGCGTAAATAATATTACCGCTTAAATCAAGAGTCATTACAGCGTCAAGCGACGCCATTGCCATTTTACTGTTAAGTTCTTCGGCGTGCCTAAGGGATTGTTTTAAACTTTTAACTTCTTTTTCAAGGCTTTCCTGGGAGGCCAGCTTTTCCTTCAAATTTTTTATCTCTTCAAGCAGCCGGCGTTCAGTCGTTTTATCAGGCAAAACAAAACCTCCAAAAAAGGTTACAGTCTAAAATACTTTATTATCTATTATATTAAAAACTGTACTGATTGTAAAGTTTTCAAAAAACCATCAAATATTTTACTGCCTTGGCTTAAATATCTTCTGCCATTCGGTATATTTCGGGAAAAAGATTACAAACATAAGAGCGGAAACCGCAAGCATCACGTAAAAATCCTGTTTTGTCCCGCCTGAAAAGAATAAAACCAGCCCAAGTACAGCAGGCACCTGGCATATCATCAGGACCGAAACGGATGAAATATAAAGAGACGTTACCGCCTGCGCGCCGCCCGCCGAAGCTTTTCTAAGATAGTATTTCTTAATATATACGCAGATTATATACACCACCGCGCAAAGTATTAGAAAAATCTTGTTTAAAACCTTGGGGTCAAGTTCAACTATTGTTTTTCCGGCTATGTCCGGCCTTGCGGAAATGAATTCCACAATACCCGCATAAAACAAAAGCCCGGCAGACAGTATGTACCCCACGACTCTTGCAGTCTTATAAATCTTTTCAAGCGCTTCATTTTGGTTCATAGCATCACCCTATAGTCACAAAGTTTCTTCCCGAACTTTTGCTTTCATACATAAGCCTGTCAGCCCTTTTTATAAGCTGTTCCATTGTTTCGCCTCTTTTTGCCACTGTGGCGCCGGCGGAAATAGTGGCTGAGACGGAGCCCCGGTCCGTGGTGAAAGACGACTGGGAAACAAGAGCCCTTAATTTCTCGGCAATGCCGTAAAGGCTTTTATTGTCGGTGTCAGTGATAACAGCCACAAACTCTTCGCCGCCCCACCTGCCTATAAAGTCATCCGACCTTAAATTGGAAGCCAGGGTTTTGGCCACCATCTTTAAAACACCATCGCCTGTATCATGCCCATATACGTCATTGACCTGTTTAAACCTGTCAATGTCCATAAAAAGCAGGCCAAATTCGCGGGCCCATGCGTACCTTTCAGTTTCCGCCAGTTTTGCACCTATTTTTATTTCCGTATAACGCCTGTTGCCAATACCTGTCAGTTCGTCAATAAAGGCAAGTTTTTCAAGTTTCTCAATCTGAGCGAATGCGGACATTTTGGCGGAATTATCGCTGAAAATTTCCACGGCTCCGGTTACATTCCCGCCTTCGTCATAAATCGGAGATATGCGGGTTAAAACAGGTATTCTGTGCCCGTCTTTATGCCTTAAGTATATCTCTTCTTCAACCAATGTTTTTTCTTTCATCGCCCTTACCGCGGGACAGGTGGCGCCGCCGCAGAGATTTTCGCCTTTTATATTGGTATGAACAAGTTTCTGATCCCAGCAGTGGGTCCCGGTTATTTCATTGGCCGTATAACCGGTAAGTTTTTCCGCGGCTTTATTCCAATACGTTATCTTTCTTTCCTTATCGCAGAAATACACAGAGTCGTAAAGGCTGTCCAGGATCTTTTTAAAAAAATCATTCCCGTACTCCATATAAACCGGCTCCTGAAAAACTTTATTTGCAGCCGCGCCTGTTAAAGCGCCTTAATAAACATTATAATTTAACGCCGGAATACTGTCAAACAGGATAATAACGGGAAAGGAAATTTTAAGGCCGTTTTTTGTCAGACAGCCCTTTTGTCGGATTTTGAAAGCCAGTAATCTTCTATATATTTGGCAATCTGAACGTAATTTTCAATATCCATCTCTTTGGTGATGTAAAAATTGGCTTTAAGCGCGTACGCTTTATCCACGTCATTTTTCAGGCTGGAAGATGATAAAATTATTACCGGTATGCCGGATAAAGATGTGTCACTTTTTATTTCAGACAGAACCTCAAACCCGTCTTTTTTTGGTATTTTAAGGTCCAAAAGCACAACGTCAGGCCTTACATCGTTCAGGTGGGTCCCGTTGCGTTTAAGAATATCCACGGCCTGCTCGCCGTCTGTCGCCACGTTAATATTGCATTTTATGGTAAGGTCCTTAAAACATTCCTCTATAAGTTTTATATCAGCGCTGTTGTCTTCCACAAGCAGAATATCAACAGACCTGGAAACTTTAGCGGGCATTATGGCATTCTCCCTTCATCTTCTTGCGCTCCCTTATTATATTTATATCACCGGAATACGGCTTAATCAAGAAATCCTGACATTAATTTTTTCAAGCTGCGCGGCGGTTTCCCTTACCGCCTTTTCAATTTCCGCCTGATCGCTGCCGCCGCTTTCCAGTTTTTTCAAAACGTCCTTTAACGCATTTTCAACCAAAGCCAGGTCTTCCGAAAGCCTTTTTATTTCCGATTCACGGAGGTCATCGTGAATTTTAAGCCTTTCATAACTTTCCTTAAGCTTGCGGTCGTTTTCTTCCATGTCGCTGATAAGCTTGTTTCTTTCAATGGCGTGAAGGATGGCCCTTTTTAAAAGTTCGCTGTCTGTCCTTCCCTTAACAAGATAATCCTGGGCGCCTTCCTTTAACGACTTTATGGCAAGCATTTCATCATCCATACCCGTCAAGACAACAACAGGTATTTCCTTGACCTTGTCTTTTACCCTGTTAAGCGTATATATGCCGTTACTGTCCGGAAGCGTAAGGTCAAGAAGCACAATATCGGGTTTCGCCTTTTCCAGGGACTGAAGGCCGCCTAAAAGCGTGGCTGCAACTTCCAGATAAAAAGGGGAATTTCTGACTTCGGATAATATTTCCCATATAAGCCTTACATCGCCCTGGTTATCCTCTATTAGAAGTACCTTTATATGTTTTTTATTCACTTAAAATTCCCCTGTTTTTTTGTTGAACAGTATACCACTGCCGGATATTTTTAACACATAAAATTTCAGTGCATCCTTTTGGATAAAACAAGCCAAAAATTATCAATACCCCTGACCGCATCTATAAGGCTGTCAAGCCCGGCAGGTTTTGTAATATAACAGTTAGCGGACAACTCATAAGACCTTTTAATGTCCGTTTCAGAATCAGAAGTTGAAAGAACCACCACCGGAATTCCGCTTGCCGGAGTGTCTTTTTTTATTTCGCTTAAAACTTCAAGCCCGCTTTTCCTTGGAAGGTTAAGGTCAAGTATTATAATATCAAAATTTGTATCCTTGTCCCTTAAAAGGATGTCAGTCGCTTCAACCCCGTCTTTGGCGCTTACTATTATACAGCCGGGATCAAATCCCTTGAAAATCTCCCTTATAAGCCTGGATTCAGCGGGGTTATCCTCTACCAAAAGTATTCTGGGATTTGTTTTTATTTCATCCTCACGCATGGCGCACTCCTTCAATAAAATCATTAAAAAATAATATTGTGTCAGTGCGTGGTTTTAGCATATGGCTTCCCGGAATTACCGACATATTAAGGTTTCTTTGCATATTACGCCCCCTTACAGCAAGAAATCCTTTATTCATTTATCATTATATAACAAAAAGGCGGGAAAGTATATAGAAACGATAAAGAGAACAGCGGTTTAAGCTATAGCCAGTTAAGCAGAAGCGAAAGCTGAAAAACGCGATGCACAGAGGAACCGAAGAAACGGCAAACATCGAAAATTCGAAATCTGAGAATTGGATAAGACGTTACAGGGATTGGAAAGCCGGATGATTTACCAGGAGCCGACAGCGCCGCCGCCGTACCCTTTTCTTCCGGCACCGGGCTGCGCCGTAAAATTCTGTTTTGGTTTTTTCGCCCTTGAAACCGCAAAACTTATCCCCGCGGCGGCAAATAAAAGCAAAGCGCCGCCCATAAGAAAGTAAATCAAAAACGCGGGTTTGTTTGTTTTTCCGGACGGTTTAAAAGCTCCTGTCATCGCTTTGGCGCCTTCATATATTCCGGTGCTGTAATCTCCGGACTTAAAATACGGAATAATTGTATTGTCTATTATTTCGCGGGACTTATCCCAGCCGGTTTCGTGAACCGACCTGCCAAGTTCAATTTTCAGCCGCCTGTCGGATACAGCGACCACCAGCAGTATCCCGGAATCATCAAGCCGCCATTCCGCAAGCGCCTGCGAAGCCAGCATATCAATCCCTTCTTTGCCCGCGGAATAATCCGCCGCGCGGCCTATTGTCAGAATGCTGGATTCAATGCCGGTTTTCTGTTCAAATTTTTTTAAAAGAAGCATGATATCGCGCGCGTTTTTGTCATTTATCACGCCCGCGTAATCATTTATATACCTGCTTTTCCTGTAAGGGACCATATCAGACGCATGCAGAGCGCAGAAAAAAACGCCAAGAATTAAACCGGCAGAAATAAGCCGCATCCTCATAAAACACCCCCTGCCGGAAAGTGTTCTGCCAGCATATTACCGGTAATGTTTACGGCGGCGGTCAGCCCTATTGAATATTCCCCGTTTTTCAGCTGCGCGGTTACGGAATCGCTTACATGCGTCCAGAACCCTTCGGGAACCTTCCCGTCTATTCCGTCATCCGCGAATACCACAAATTTTCTGTCGGCAGTTGACACGTAAAGAAGCACGCAGTTTTTATCGGCGGATGTGTTAAGGTTATAACTTTCAAAAACAGCACGCGCCCTTTCAAAAGGGTTCCTGCCCGCTTTTTTCTCTATGTGAACGCGTATCTTTCCTGTTGTCCTGCTTTCAGCGGCATTAATCAGTGCCTGCAGCGCGTTTTTTTCTTCCTCTGAAAGTATGTTTTCCGGATTCACTTTCAAATCAGATTTTCCCTTCCGTTTCCATGCCAAGCCTTTTAAAAAATAACACCATAAAAGCGTGGCGTTCTTCGGCAAGACGCCTGCCCTCGCGGGTAAACATTCTGCCTTTCACATGCCTCAGTTTGACCATATACTCCCTGTACGCCGTATCATCCTGCGTGTATGGTTTTGTATTTAAAATATCAGCTGACGGATTGTGCAATTTTGCCCCAACCTCTCCGGCAAACAAAAAAGCGCGGCCTATTCCCACCGCGCCTATGGAATCAAGTTTATCCGCGTCAAAAAGTACCTTTGCCTCTTTTGTGGCCGGTTTTCTTCCCGACCTGAACCTGTGGCACTCAATGCAGTGCTTTACGGCTTCAATAAAATCCGGTTTAAACCCGTGTTTTAAAAGTATCAGCGAAGCTTTTTTGGCGCCAAGCAGCGCGTGATCTTTCCTGCCGCCGCTTTTATCCTCTTCATGCCTGGCTATATCATGAAGCGCCGCGGCATATTTAACCGTTTTTAAATCCGCTTTTTCTTTTTTTGCCAGATGCACGGCAAGGCGCAAAACCCTCTGCGTGTGTTCCCAATCGTGAGACCCGCGTGATTTTTTCAGTACCAGCTCCGCGCTTTTGCTTATCTTTTCAAACATTACATCCAACACACACCCCTGTATATATCACATTTTCGGCCGCTTTATTTATCACTCCAGCTTACCGCGTATTCGGTTACAGGATCGCCTTTGGTCATTGCCCTGCTTATTTCCACGTTTATATCATTAACGCCGCATATTTCAAGCCCTTTTTGCATCCAGCCGCCTATCCTGTTTTCCATAATGGGGCATATATCGGCAAATTCCGTAATTCTTAACACCGTCGAATTTTCTCCTGTGTCTTCCGTCTTCATAACGCTTGGCTTATAATAGGTTGAAAAAATTGAACCTGCCTTGTTTATTATAAACTTGGCTGACCCCATTTTTACAAACAGCCTGTATATGCCCCTTAAACCGTAATCCGCGCTGAACATTCCCGATTCCCACGCGCCTTTTTTTACATCGCCGTTATAAAACATTTCGCCTATTTTTTTTGTGGGTTTTCTGAGGGCGTCTTCCATGGGATACGGTGGTACCGTATGTCAAGACCGTTTTTAATACCAGTTTAAGGTGGTTTCCAGGTTAAGCAACCATCCTCCTTTCTTTGATTTTTGGCAAGTAAATCTCTGCCGGTGTCTTGTAATCAAGCCCTTGGTGAATCCGGGA
>JAKQNO010000082.1 GCA_029565735.1 bacterium | reverse complement strand
GCTTTCATGTTGTTTTCTATTTCGTAATAATCTTCATGAAATTCATCAACCTGAAGGCGCGCGTATTGCAGGGTATATTCAGCTTTATCCGCGGATTTCGCCCACTGTGTTTCAACTTTATCCCGTTCGTGAAGCGCGGCGTAAGTATGCATGGAAGCAATTGATTTTCCCATGTCCAGAAGGTGTTTGTCCATTTTGGACCGCAGCTGTGCGTCATATCTTTTGGAATCAGTTTTTATCCTGAAAAGATACATTTTTACGTCGGTAAGGTATTTCCATACATTTACATCTTTTTTGTCAAACACAACTATGATGGTCGGGGTTGCAACCGGTGTCGTAATAAGGGTGGCATCATCAAAAATAACCGGGTCTGTTCCGGGGCCTTCCGCGGAACCGCCTATTTTAACGTCTCCGTTTTGAGTATTGGAAGAACCGCTTTCCGCAAGTTTGGCGTTTTTTTCTTCTGTTTCTTTCTTTTTTTTATCTGCCGCATTTAAAGCCGGAGCCAAAACTAATGATAATATGATGGCAAATAATAATATTGCCTTAATTGAACGCATTATTTCCTCCTGCACCGTGGTATAAATTACAAAACGTATTGTAAATTAGCAATAAATAAAAGTCAAGCCATAATTATAATGGAAAAACATAATGATGTTTCATAAGGCGGTTTGATGTTTGAAGAAAGGCGCGGATCCGGTAATACTTATGCCGGAATCAGTTCTTTTTCCTGTTTATCGCGGCGGGATACGGGTTTTCTTTCCGGGCTTTCCATCCATTCGTCTATAATGGATTTTTTAAAACGCCAGCTTCCGGCTATTTTAACGCCGGGTATCCTGCCCCTTCCTGCAAGTTTGTAAATAGTTACAGGTTTTACTTTAAGAAGCAGCGCAAGGTCTTTTATGGTAAGAATTTCCGTATTCATTACATTGCCTTTGCTTCGCGTTCGTTTATATAATTTTCAAGCGATTTGGCATCATCATCCTTAAGGGCTATAAAGCTTAAGCCGGCTTCGTAAATGCCGTCTTTGTTTGCAAGCCTGCACCACTGTACTTCGCAGAACGCTTTAATAACCAGAGATTCGTTTTCAAGCGGTATTTCAACCCTTATAACATTGCCTTCGCTGATTTTATGGGGTAAAACCATACAAACTCCGCCTTTTGAAATATTTCTTGTGGTTGCTTTTTCATATTTGAAAGAAGTGATTGTATCTTCGCCGTCACCAAGCACTTTATATCTTAATACCTCTTCAACATCCGCGCGTGTATCTATTCTTTTTTCAAGGTAGCTGGCGTTCATTTTTCCTCCGCGTATTATATTATTGTATTGTAATATGCAAGAATCATGCCAGTATAAAATACTGTAAACCTTTGATTATATTGATATTTTATGGGATGAAATGTCCCTATTCGGACATTTTTTTGCGTTTTGTCCTTACAGGCACAATATTGGCTATCTGGTATTTTTCAATTTTATGCATAAGCATTTTTCTGGTGATGCCTAATATTTTGGCCGCGTGGGTCTGATTGCCGCGGGTTTTTGACAAGGCGTTTATAATTGAACGTTTTTCAACCTCTGACAAGGGCATATCCGCGGGAATCATATCATCGGCAGAATCGCGGATATTGTCAGAATACGAAGACATATTTAAATCATCCGGCCTTATAAAAGTGCCTGCGGATATGACAGCGGCTTCTTCAAGGACGTTTTTCAGTTCCCTGATATTGCCGGGCCACCTGTATTCAATCATCATTTCAAGCGCGTCATCAGATATGGATTTCTGTTCCAGGCTGTTGCGCAGGCATATTTCCTTTAAAAACTGAACTGCTAAAAGCGGTATATCGCTTTTTCTTTCCCTTAAAGGAGGCAGATTAATTGAAATTACGTTAAGCCTGTAATAAAGGTCTTCCCTGAAATTGCCTTTATTAACTTCTTCTTTAAGGTCTGAATTGGTCGCGCTTATTATTCTGACATCCACACTTTTAAGCTTATTGCTGCCAAGGGGTTCCACTTTTCTCTCTTCTAATACCCTTAACAGTTTAACCTGTGCTTTATGATTGATGTTTCCTATTTCATCAAGAAACAGAGTGCCTTTATCAGCCGCTTCAAATTTTCCGGGTTTGGTGTTATAAGCGCCTGTGAACGCGCCTTTCTGGTAGCCAAAAAGCTCCGATTCCTGAAGGCCCTCCGGTATTGCGGCCATGTTAATTGATATCAGTTTGTTTTTGGCGCGTTTGGAAAGGTTGTGAATGGCTTTTGCCACCATCTCTTTTCCTGTTCCGCTTTCGCCTGTTATCATAACCGTGGAATCAACAATCGCAATGCTGCTGATTTTGCGGAAAATATCCCGCATTTTTTTCGATTTGCCTATCATGTTTTCAAAAGTGTTTTTGCCTTCTATCTGCCCTTTTAAGATTGCAAGCTCTTCTTTCATGTCAATTTTTTCAAATATTTTCTGCAGAGTCATTTTCAGTTCGTCAAAATTCAGCGGTTTCTGAAGGTAATTCTCTATTCCAAGTTTCATCGCTTCCACGGCAGATTCAATATTGCCGAAAGCTGTCATTATGATAACAATCATCTCTTTGTCAAGCTGGCGTATTTTTCTGAAGAGTTCAAGGCCGTCCATGCTCGGCATTTTTAAGTCCACAAGCGCGACGTGAATTGTTTCGTGTTTCAGAAAAAGCAGCGCTTTTTCAGGTTCTGATTCCGTATAAACTTCATAACCTGCTTCTTCAAGGATGGCTTTTATTACTTTTAAAGCGGAACGGTTGTCATCAACGACAAGGACTTTTTTGGCGCTCATCTTTTTACGCTCCTTTTTTCCACCGGAATGGAAATCGTAAATACAGAGCCTTTATTGACCTTGCTTTCAATTGACAGGTCGCCGCCGTGTTTCTTTATTATTGACCTGCTGATGGCAAGGCCTATTCCCATACCTTCTTTTTTTGTGGTATAAAACGGCGTTGAAATGCGCGACAGGTCTTTTTTTGAAATGCCGCAGCCGTTGTCGGCGACTTTCACGTAAACGTAACGGTCATCGGAAGAAAGGCGTATTTCAACCCTGGGAGAAGACCTTCCTGCTGTCGCGTCCTTTGCGTTGTTTAACAGGTTGACCATTACCTGTTTCATCTGCTCAGCGTCCATGTAAACGTCGGGAAGTTTTGGTTTTTCGGATACAATCTTAATACCATAAGGAAAATTGTGTTTGGTTATCATAAGGATTCCCGTTGTAAAAGTCTGTATGTCGTGTTTTTTCATGTGAGGCTTTACGCCGCGCGAGAAACTTAAAAATTCATTTAAATACCGCTCAAGCCGTGTTATTTCCTCCACGACAATCCCGGTAAATTCGTAAATATCCTGTTTGCTTTTGTATTTGTCATGAAGGTACTGGTTGGCTCCCTTTATGGAATTCAGCGGATTTTTTATTTCGTGAGCCACGGCCGCTATCATCGTTTCTTTTGAATCAATGTCATTAAGCGGCGATTCCAGCACAATGGATTGTTCGTTTTTTGCCATAATCATCAGGGCGTATGTGGAAAGTATGGAAATAGCAAGAAACGCGGCGGCAAAAAACGCGGCATAAAATGATTTCTGAAATAAAAACATATAAACAGAGAAAACAACCGCGGCTGATGACAGAACCGTAATTGTTATAAGCGCCGGTTTGCCGGTATTTTTGGAAAGCATCATTACTTTTTTTCCTCCCTTATAAAAGCTTAAGCATATCCTTTACGGCGCATTCAAGGCCTGTAAATACAGCCCTTGCAATAATACTGTGCCCTGTATTTAAATCTTCTATCCCTTTTATTGAAGCTACGGCTTTTGTGTTTTCGTAATTCAAACCGTGCCCGGCGTTTACCTTAAGCCCTGTTTGTACGGCAAGCATAACGCCGGCTTTGATTTTTTTAAGTTCTTTTTGTTCCTGCGCGGAGTTTTTCGCGTTCGCATACCTGCCGGTGTGCAGTTCAACGTAATCCGCTCCGGCTTGTTTTGACGCCTTTATCTGTTTTGGCTCCGCGTCTATAAAAAGGCTTACCATAACATTTTTGGCTTTAAGCCGTGCAATTGCATCTTTTAAACGGGCCATATTTTTTATCACATCAAGCCCGCCTTCGGTTGTAAGCTCGCGCCTTTTTTCCGGAACTATTGTCGCTTCATCAGGGGCGATTTTTACCGCGAAATCAACTATTTCCGGGGTAAGCGACATTTCAAGGTTTAATTTGGTCTTAACGGTTTTTTTAAGCAGTATTACGTCTTTGTCCTGGATGTGGCGCCGGTCTTCCCTTAAATGCACCGTAATGCCAAAAGCGCCGGCTTTTTCGGCTATTGCGGCCGCGGCAACCGGGTCCGGTTCATTTCCGCCGCGTGCCTGCCTTAAAGTTGCTATGTGGTCTATATTAACGCACAGTCTTGCCATTTTTATCACCTGATTTCTGTTTTGCCGGCTTTTCATCTTCTGTTTTCTGCGGTTCCAAAACCGGAGGGGCTTCTTTGATGAAATCTATATATATATACGCCGGAGAGATGTCGCGGATAAAAAGGCCGCGCGGAAGCGATTTAAACCTGCTTCCGAGAATCTGAAATGAATTTTTTCCTACAACGGCTTTTTTCAGGTCAATGATTATCTTTAATGTTTTTTTATCTATCTGGTTGATAATAATTTTTCTGCCTTCAAGCTGAACCTTTACAGAAGACTGCACATTACCGGCAACTTTCATGTTTTCCGGATAGTTTGTAAATTCAACGGGAACTTCAATTGTTACGGTCATTTCCTGTTCCCTTACCACAAAAAGCCATAACCCGGTAGCGACAATAAGCGCCATTACTTTATACTGCCAGTTTTTCAGGATATAAGTTGCCATAAATTCTTTCATAAGCTCACCTTATTTTCGGGGCATACAGCGAAAGTATTTCAAGAAGCGTGTCGCCGTCAATGTCCGGGGTTATTTTTCCGCCTATTGCCAGTGATATAGTATGGCGCTCTTCGGATACTATAATTGTAATCGCGTCGGTCTCTTCCGAAATTCCGATTGCCGCCCTGTGGCGCATGCCGTACATCTGTTCCACATCCTCTTTCTGTGTAAGTGGAAGAATACAGCCTGCCGCGGCTATACGGCCTTCCCTGATGATGACAGCTCCGTCGTGGAGCGGCGACTTTGTGTTAAATATGGCCACAAGAAGTTCGGAAGTGGTTTCCGCGTCAAGTTTTGTGCCGGTGTCAATAAAACTTTTAAGGTTTACTTCGCGCTCCAGCACTATAAGCGCCCCTATTTTCTTTTTGGCCAGTATGACCGCGGATTCGCGTATTTCCCTGTAAAGCTGGCCGTGTTCCTTGAAGATAAACTTAAAGAACCTGTTCTGTCCAAGTTCAACAAGAGCCCTTCTTAATTCCGGCTGGAAAACTATTATAAAAGCTATTATCCAGATTGTACCCAGCCCTGTAAGTATCCATGTCATAGTATTAAGTTCAAGCAGTTTTGCGGCTACGACAAAAAATAAAATTACAATAAAGCCCTTAAGCATCTGTATGGCGCGGGTTTCGTACAGAAGCATAAATACCTGGTAGATTACAAAAGCCACCAGAAGGATATCAAAGACGTCGTTTACGCGGATGCCTGAAAATGTGTTTAATATGGTGTTAAAGAATTTTTCCATTTTATCCGCCGCCATCCTTTTTTATGAATTCAAAAGACATCTTTATTACATCCGCAGTTTCCGGCACGTCATGCGCCCTTATTATATCCGCACCTTTTATCACCGAAACCGCCGCTGCCGCCATGCTTCCAAAAAGCCTTTTATCCGCGGTTTTACCTGTGGCAATACCTATAAATGACTTTCTTGAAGCGCCTGTCAAAACCGGAAAACCAAGTTTCTTAAATTCCGGAATTGCATTAATAATTTCAATATTATGCCGGTACTCTTTGCCAAAACCAATTCCGGGGTCAAGGATAATATTATCCTCTTTAATCCCCGCCTTTACCGCTTTGCCAATCTGTTCTTTAAAAAAAGCAATTATGTCATTTACCACGCCTTGTTGTGAATACTTTATCTCTTTTTGCATTTTGTCCGGCGTTGTGTTTGTGTGCATAATAACGTACGGCACGCCAAGTTTGGCCGCTGTCTTTAACATATCCGTATCAAACGTGCCGCCTGATATGTCGTTTATAATATCCGCGCCCGCTTCAACTGCCGCTGCCGCGGTTGCGGCCTTGTAAGTGTCAATTGAAACAGGAATGTCATTGTTAAGCATCCGGAACTCTTTTATAACCGGAACAACCCTGCTAATTTCTTCTCCGGCGCTTACGGATGCCGCTCCGGGCCTTGTTGATTCGGCGCCCATGTCAATGATGTCGGCGCCGTTCGCGGCCATAAATTCCGCGTGCGCAACCGCCTTCTGTGTGCTGTAAAAAGAACCGCCGTCAGAGAAAGAATCAGGGGTAATGTTAAGGATACCCATTAAATACACTTTTGAAAAATCAAAACTTTTTCCCCTGATAATCATAGCCCGCCGCCCTGCTATTTATTTATAAGGCCAAGAGCTTCTTTCCTTGCGCTTTCATCATCCTTGAAGATACCGCGTATAGCGGATGTAACCATAACAGAGCCGGGTTTTTTGACTCCGCGCATTGTGGTGCAAAGGTGCTGCGCTTCTATTATTACAATAACACCAAGGGGGTCAACCGCTTTCATTATGGTGTCAGCAACCTGTGAAGTAAGCCTTTCCTGAAGCTGAAGCCTTTTGGCGAACATTTCAACCATTCTGGCAAGCTTGCTTAAACCCAACAGCCTGTTTTTTTTCGGGATATAACCTATGTGCGCCTTTCCAAGAAAAGGCATAAGGTGGTGTTCGCACACCGAATAAAAAGGTATGTCTTTAAGGATAATAAGTTCTTCGTGTTCATCCTCTTCAAATATCTTGATGAACTCTTCGGGTTTCTGATTAATGCCGGCAAATATCTCTTCGTACATATCGGCAACCCTCTCCGGCGTGTTCTTTAAACCTTCGCGGCCGGTGTCTTCGCCTATTGCTTCCAGTATCATTGTGACGGCTTTTTTTATCTTTTCTTTATCCATTTGTTTTTGCCTTTTTGGGTGTTTTTTTCTCTTTTACTGAATACTCGCTGAAAATCCTTTCAAATTCCTCGTTTTCAATTGTTTCTTTTTCAAGCAGTTCTTTTGCAAGGGCGTGCAGCAGCTTGATGTTTGTTTTCAGGATTGAAAGGGCTTTTTGGTGGCCTGATTCAATTATTGAATGTATCTCCGCGTCTATCATTTTGGCTGTCTCTTCGCTGTAATTCTTTTCGCGCATAAAGTCCCTTCCTATAAACACTTCCTGATTCTGATTTCCAAAAGCCATTGGGCCAAGCTTGTCGCTCATCCCAAGCTCGCAGACCATCTTATGCGCTATGGATGTGGCCCTGGAAATGTCATTGGCAGCGCCTGTTGTGTAATCGGTAAAAACCAGTTCTTCGGCCGAACGCCCGCCCATAAAAATAACTATTTCATTTAACAGCTCTGATTTTGTGTGCGAATACTTATCTTCGCTTGGAAGGTGCAGTGTATAACCAAGGGCCATTCCCCTTGGGATTATGGAAATTTTATGAACCTTGTCTGCGCCCGGAAGCATCCTTGTGACAATAGCGTGGCCCGCTTCGTGATACGCGGTATTTTTGTTTTCTTTTTCAGAAAGCACCCTGGTTTTCTTTTCAGGCCCCGCCATAACCCTTTCAATTGATTCTTCAAGTTCCTGTATGGAAACCATTTTTTTGTTTTTCCTGGCGGCAAGAAGCGCGCCTTCATTTACAAGATTGGCAAGGTCAGCGCCTGAAAAACCCGGCGTCCTTTTTGCAAGTACTGAAATGTCAACTTTATCATCTATTTTAACGTTCTTTAAATGAACTTTCAGAATTCCTTCCCTGCCTTTTATGTCCGGCCTGTTAACCACAATCTGCCTGTCAAACCTGCCCGGCCTTAACAGAGCGGGGTCAAGTACGTCCGGCCTGTTTGTGGCGGCTATTATTATTACGCCTGAATTTGTTTCAAAACCGTCCATTTCAACAAGAAGAGCGTTTAAAGTCTGTTCCCTTTCATCGTGCCCGCCGCCAAGGCCCGCGCCCCTGTGCCTGCCGACAGCGTCTATTTCATCTATAAATATTATGCACGGCGCGCTTTTTTTTCCCTGGTCAAAAAGGTCGCGCACGCGCGCGGCGCCTACGCCGACAAACATTTCAACAAAGTCAGAGCCGGAAATGGAGAAAAACGGAACGCCGGCTTCGCCGGCAACAGCCCTTGCCAGAAGCGTTTTGCCTGTTCCGGGCGGGCCTAAAAGCAGGACGCCTTTGGGAATTTTTCCGCCAAGCGCCTGGAACTTTTTTGGTTCTTTAAGGAACGATATTACTTCCTGAAGTTCTTCTTTTGCCTCTTCAACGCCGGAAACATCGGCAAACGTTACCTTGCCGCCCACCACCGCAAGTTTGGCTTTGCTTTTGCCGAATGACATTGCGCCGCCAGCACCGCCCTGCGATTTATTCATCATGAAAATCCAGAAAACGATTAATATAATAATTGGCCCAAAGTACAGAAAAAACGACCCGAACATGCGGCCAAAAGTGCTGCCGGGCAGTTTGGATGTTATTTTCACCTTGTTATCGTGAAGCGTTTTGAACATTGCGTCGTCATTTAAAGGCGCGGAAGATTCAAATTTTGAATTGTCCGCCGCGGTCCCTTTTACAATATTTATAGTGTCCTGGGTTTCAATAGTCACTTCTTTCACGCTGCCGGCAGAGGCAAGTTCAAGCATTTCGGAATAGCTTATTTTTTTAACGGCCTGCTGTTTGTTTACGGAATAATAATTAAAAAATATCACAATAACAAAAAAAGCGAAAAGCCAGAATGAGAGTGAAGATGATAAATTTCCGAATTTTTTCAAAGTAAAACCTCCTTATAAATTGCAGGCATAAATATTTATGCCGTATGTTAATTTATACTATACTTTAAAGGGGTTGTAAAGGCAAAATGTCCCTGAAGGGACATAAAAACAAGCGGAAAATAAACGGAATTAAAGTTTTATCTTGCGGTCTTTTTTGCCAGAACAGCGAAATTTTCGGCTTCACTTTTTACGATATTATCCAGGACTCCGTTTACGAATCCGCCGGATTTTTCATCGCCGAATTTTTTGGCAAGTTCTATTGCTTCGTTTATTGTGACTTTATAGGGTATGTCTTCTTTGTAGAAAAGTTCGCCCGCGCCCATCCTTAAGAGGCACCTGTCTATTGAGAGAATGCGGTCAAATTTCCAGTTTTTAAGGTATTTGGGGATTACAGAGTCAATTTCTTCAATGTGATCGCTGATTACGCCGATAAGGTCTGTGGCAAATTCCTTGGATTTTTCTATGAAGTTTTCCTTTGGTTCGTCTTCGGTAAGCTTAAGCGCGGGATAATTTTCTATAAAATCAATTATTTCCGCCTTTGATTTCTTGGCAATATCCATCTGGTAAAGCCCCTGCAGAGTAATTATTCTTCCTGCGCGCCGTATTCCCATGTCAGTTGTCCTTTAAAGAGCGGATTTTTATTCCTGTTAAATTTTGTCCATTAAGTCCATCATTTCAAGAACAGCGGAAGCCGAATCCCACCCTTTGTTTCCGCTTTTTGCGCCTGCCCTGTCCTGTGCCTGTTCCATTGTGTCAGCGGTTATAACGCCAAACGCGACAGGAATGCCGGAGTTGATGCTTGCGTTTGCTATGCCCTTGGAAACTTCAGCGGCTACGTAGTCAAAGTGGGGTGTTTCTCCCCTGATAACCGCGCCAAGTGCGATAAAACCGTTGTATTTTGCCTTCTTTACAAGCTGCGCAAGCACGACGGGAATTTCAAAAGCGCCCGGCGTCCAGAATACTTCTATCATATCATCGGAAACGCCGTGCCTTGTAAGGCAGTCAACAGCGCCTTTTAAAAGGTTATTGCTTATGGATTCATTAAAACGCGATATTACAATGGCAACTTTTTTTCCTTTAACTGTAAGCGAACCTTTTACCTCTTTCATAATTACCTCCTGAATATTAAGTAATTAGTGATATATTAGCATAAAATCGGCATATGTAAAGATAAAAGTCCGAAGGTCGGATGGTCAGAGGGTTGGATGGTCGGAAGAAACTGCGAGGGACGTTATGACTGAGGGACGGAAGAAAAAATGGAACATTAAAAACAAAATTTTATTCCGTGCGGTTTTTATTTTGCCCTTTATCGTAGAGACGTACCATGGTACGTCTCGGTTTTGTTTTTTAGGCGAGGCGCAACATGTTGCGCCTCTACGCTAAATAATAAAATCAAGATCCGCGGGCTGCCGTCTCCGCCATATCATCATTATTGCTGCGACGTCCGGGAAAGACTCGCGGCTAACACTACATAACACAAAGATCCGGACAGCGCGGGAGCGCTTTTCCTGCAAACATCCAAATAAAACCCTTTGATTTAATGCAAGGATATGAATTAAACTTTGTTAATTATACAAAGGCGTTCCGCTTAGTTTTACAATACGGCATACGCCTGTGTCGGATTCAGAGACATAAATGTTACCGGAAGAATCAACAGCAAGTGCATTCGGGTCAGATAACCTTTTATATATACCGCCTTCTGTATAGCCATAGATTTCATACTTGACATTGCCATCAAGGTCAAAAGCTATTATGATTTCGCGTGTGAAGTCCGTGACATATAATGTATTACCATATATAGCTATGTTTTTTGGCTGAGGCATCCCCCCGGGATTGTATGAATTACTACCCCATTTTTTTATAAAATTACCACTGCTGTCAAATTTTTTAATACATTTATTTGTGTAATTTAAAACGTAGAAGTTTTCTGAAGAATCAACAACAATTCCAGAATGATAATTAGTAACCGGATCTCCGGTGACAAAAAGACTAAACTGAGAAATATAATTACCTTCCAGATCAAATGTCTGAACCCTTTTGTTCATAATATCAACTACCTTAATACGATTAGTCCCAAAGCATGTCAAACCATCCGGAGTATCAAACTGCCCATTACCGGAACCTAATTCACCCCAATAATCTAAAACATTCCCTGCGCTGTCAAATTTAGTCACTCTGTGCTTATCAAATTCCGTCAAATAAACATTATTAGTACTATCAGAAGTCATGCTACTCGAATACCCAATTAATCCATTACCATTTAAACTCGTTCCCCATCTCATTTGGTATATCATGCTGCCGTTAAACTTATTAATGTAATGGGTACAACCATCACTTATATATATATTGTTATTACCATCCACAATCACTGCTTCAATACAACTAAACTGACCCTCTGCTGTCCCTTCACTTCCGCAGGCGCCTAAAAACTCGTGATAAGGCGTGTTTGTTGCCGTCGCAGTAGGTACAATGGGTTCGGCGGGTTGGGATTTTTTACCACAGGACACAAACATAGTAAAAACCACAAAGATTACGCCAATTACAATTCCTTTTTTCATAAATCCTCCTCTATGTTTAAATAGTTGTTTTTTAAACAACGCGCCTTAAAAGGCGCGGCTACCAGTACCTAAACAATCCAATACAAAATTTTATTGCAGATAGTTTAAAACTTTCTTTAACTTTTCAAACATTGCAAAACCTATTGTCGGGGTGGGTATAGGCTGAGAGCAGTCCGGTTCTATTCCCCAAACAAGCGAATTATTGTAATACAAGCCTATTTTATTCCACTGTGTAAACCACGACTGTGTCCCGAACGAGTAGTCATTGGTCTGCGTATATTTGTTATATGACTGCCATGACGTGTGGTGTATTCTTAAATGCACTTCAATATATTCGCCCGGCTGTAACATATCGGTACCAAATCCCGCGGTTAATAACCTGTCCTGATAGCAGTTTAACACAGAAATGCCGGCTGTTGTTCCTGCCTTAATATCTTTTCCTGACGGCAACATTCTGGAATCATCCACTTCAACCATTGAAGCGTCAATGCCTTCCTGCGTGAACCAGTATTTAGCAGTCATGCCGCCGGTATTTAAGGCAGTATTGCCTGTGTTATATATCCTTATATTAACAAAAATCGTGTCAGTTTGCACGAATGTATTGTAACTGAAATATTCACACCTTAAATGTGCCAAAGGCGTGGAAATCGGCGTTACCGTTGGCGTTATTGTTTTAGTAGAAGTCACTGTTATGGTGGCTGTCGGCGATGAGGTTCCTGTTATCGTCCTTGTCACAGTCTTAGTTGCAGTGCCGGTTGCAGTAGGCGTGGCCGTCTGCGTAACCGTTTCTGTTGCGCTTTGCGTTGCTGTTTTTGTTATTGTATTTGTAACGGTTTCTGTATTTGTCTCTGTAACAGTTTCAGTGGCGGTATTTGTCGCGGTATCTGTTACCGTGGAACTTGGCGAAGCAGTGCTTGTTTCTGTCACAGTCTCTGTAGCGGTCTGGGTTGCTGTTTTGGTGTCAGTGTCCGTGGATAACGGAGTAGCTGTACCTGTTGCGGTTTGCGTGACACTTTCCGTTACGGTTTCAGTTGCCGTTATTGTAACAGTCTCTGTTGAAGTTTCTGTAACTGTTTTTGTCACAGTACCCGTAACAGTTGCTGTGACTGTTTCAGTTGCGGTTTCTGTGCAAGTTTGTGTTACAGTTCCTGTGGATGTTTCTGTTGCAGTTTGGGTTGCTGTTCCGGTTACGGTTTCTGTATTAGTCTCCGTAATTGTCTCTGTAACGCTTGGCGTAACTGATTGAGTTACCGAAGGTGTTGCCGTTTCTGTTACAGTTTCTGTTGCTGTTTGTGTATAGGTTTCAGTTACAGTTTCTGTCACAGATACTGTTACGCTTTGTGTTACAGTCTGCGTCATTGAAGGTGTGGCTGTTTCTGTGACCGTTTCCGTCACAGTTTCTGTTGCAGTAGGTGTTATGCTTGGCGTTGCAGTTTCTGTCATTGTAACGGTAGGCGTGGCTGTTTGTGTTGGTTCTATTCTGTAAACAGTTAACATCTTATAATTTTCTGTATTTCCCACCCTGTCAACAGAGTAATAGCTTAAAACAGATTCGGCATTTACAAGTGTTATCGGGGTTAAGTAAATCTGAGGTTCTCCTGCGTTTAAAATATAGTATGTATTTGCAACTCCTGACGGCATTTTATCATTATCAAAAGCCTTCAACTCAACTGTTACAGATACCGCTGTAACTGTCAATACGGCATTATCCGCTGTTATTGTTTCACAGCCTTCTCCGCATACATACGCATTGGTGGACGGCGCAAAAGGGTCAATTATAAAGAACATAAACCCGTCGCCCGCGCCCGAATATATTCCCGTATTCCCCACCCTGTCTTTAGTTATTGCTTCTATGCTGTGCATGCCTTCTGTAAGGCCGCTTAAATCCGGTGTTATCGTGTAACTGCAGGCAGTAGAGGTAATAACAGTATATTCCGCGGCCGCATCAAATTTGTAGGACAACGACTGAATTCCAGAGCCGCACATATCACCCGCGGCGTCTGACGCGCTTATTGAAATTGATTTATATGCAGGGCTGAAATAATAAACATTTATACCAAAATCTTTATTAACAATCGCCCTGAAAATTGACTTTAAATCATCTTCGCTTACGTTTAACAGTTCGTCCGCGTCATAATCCTTTGAAGTGTTTGTAATCGCGGAAATTAAACGCGGTTTATCCATTGCGTCTATGCCGTCCGAACCACCGGAAAGGTTATTGTCCACAGACAACAGCAGCGTCCTTAATTCTTCATCGCTTAAAGCTTCAATCATTTTAGGGCTTATAGTGTTTGCCTTTGCGGTTATCGTTGCTTTCATCTGTTCTCTTGTAAGTGAAGTTATATTTTCGTATGCAATATTCCCCGTGTATAAAGTGTTACCGGTATAGAACGGAGCAACCGGCTCTATTAATATTGCGGGGGCTTTTGTATCTTTGTAAATTTTTGTGCTTTTTACAGTTTCTGTATTGGAATTTCTGTCAACAGAGTAGTAGTAAACAGCAGTTATTGTATTTGCCGAATTTATATCAAACGGCTGTGAATACACTGTGTTGGCGCCGGAAGCTATTGAATAATATGTGTTTTTTACCCCTGTCACATCATCAAAAGTACCTGCAGTATCATACGCATTAAGCCCCAGCGATACATTTTTGCCTATATATAAAGGATTGGGGCTTTCATAATTTACACAATAGCTGTTGCCCAAAGCTTCTAAAACAGTAACAGGAGCTCCGTCTTCATCGTTAATGGTCACATAGGCACCGGCGCCTGTATTGCCTGCAAGGTCAACTGCCGCGACATAATACGTATGGCTTCCCAAGGGCTGATAATCAAAATTCGGCCCTGCAAGCACGTCTGTATAGCTTCTTAATAACGGACCTGCCGTTTCAAGATATACATCATCACGGTAAATAACAAAACCGGCAAGCGTTGGATCCTGATACATTTCCCAATCAAGGCGGTTTGCGGGCAATTGATACTGTCCGCCTGTTGTTATTATCCTTGTCCCGGTTAGATTTTCAACCTTTTGCGGCGGAAGGATATCAAATGTGACATTTTTCCTTGCAGTACCTGAATTACCAGCAACATCATAACCCGAAACATTTATACTGAGAGTCTGATACGAATAATAATTTGTAAATATATTTAATGCGTATTCATCTTTTATCTCTTTTTTTGCCAGATATCTTGTTGAATGAACCATATCTGCTTTTATCTTTTCTTCGTGAACGCCGGTGTTAATTATTACTTCCGGCGCTTCGCGCAGTTCTTCGCTTACATCTATTATAAGGTCAAAATAACCCGCGCCTTTTGGTTCTGTGCCGTCAACAGAGAGTGTAAACACGGGCTTAACAGTGTCTATTTTTACTGTCTTGCTGTCTGAATATACATTATTATTAACCGTGATTTCCGCCTTTACTTCCACGTCACCGCTGTAATTGTCAAAGTCCGGCGGCAGAGCTGTTAAAGGATATAAAATTTCCCCTGTATTTAAAATAGTTCCGGGAAGAGTAATTTCGCTTATTTTTGCCGCATCCACCGGCACTTCTTCTGTAACCGGGTTTTTCTTAAATATTTTAATAACAGGCATTACGCCGTTGATTTTGGATTTTGCCTTAACTGTAATGGTGTCGCCATACCCTGCCAATATTTTGTCCGTTTCAACAGTAACAGGCAGTGAAACCTTATCTATTACAAAATACCCTTTCCCTTCGCCTGTGTTTCCAAGATAATCTATACCCTGCACAAGGACTTCCGCGGTGCCTGATACAGTCCCAGGCACGTGTTCATCCACATCAAAAGAAGCCATGTATTCGTTTACAGGCGCGTACATTGTCCACGACAGGCTTTTCATAGCGTCTGTTATGGTTACAGGAACACCATTTTGCAATAATTCTGCTGTTATAGTTGTCCCTGTTGCCTGACTGCCGCGAATTTGGACATTTGAAAGTTTATACTTTTGTCCTGACATTTCTATTGTCTTGCTATTCCACCAGTTTACAGGCGGGAATGTTAATTGCTCACCGGGTGCGGTGGTTTGGAGAATAAGATTTCTTTTTGTGTCTGAAACATAAACATTCATGATTCTCTTTCCGCTTAATTTTTCATATGCCCATGTGGTATCTTTTGTCGCAAAACTATATATTTGTTTTTCATTATATGTATTACCTGTCGTATCAACTACCGTTACCCACATTTTTGAAACCGAAGGTGTTTCAGTATAATTGGTATAGACACCAGCTCTATTAATTTTATACAATTTATCATATATAATTTGTTCATTTTCAATGACATTTGATAGCTTAATTAGTTTGTTTAATATTAAATCGTTATTTATCACTCCATTATTTGGCAAACCATCTTGATCCACAACACCCAATATCAGTTTATACCCATCCTCCAGTATCCCTGCCGTAGTTGTTGGGGATAGGGCTTCCACAAACACATCTGCCGTGCCGTTCATGTACTCTTTTTCCTGTGCTGTGAAAGTAAGCCAGACAGGCACAGGTGCGGGATTAATAAACGGCAGGTTTACCCACCCGTTTAAAGCGCCGTTAAGCGGTTTTGAAGGCCTTGCGTATATTGACACCACACTGCCAAGCCCTGCCGGATTAGGCAGCGCGGAAACTTCAAACAGCGGCGGGTTGGCGTTTGGTATAAGCTGAACCGTGGAGAACGAAGTCATCTCTGCTGTTATTACATTTGCATCTATGTCTATCATAGACGGGACAAGTTTTAATTCTTCCACCCCGCTGTCTGTAATATGAAGCTTGTAAACGCTAAGCGAAGATTCCGGGAAATCGCCAAGCTGGCGATTATCATAAAGCATTGTTAAAATGGCGGGCTTTGGAATGTTATTTTTAGCGTCCATTTTAAAATCATCCTGCCTTAACCTGCCGGCTTCCGCGATACCTTTGTCTGACGCCTTAAAATCATAAATTAACGCGGCAGGCACAGCGCCGCTTTCCAGCGCCGGAACCTCTTCGCGTTTTAAAGGTGTTATTGTTATTGTCTTGTCTTTTCTTAAAGCGCCTTTGGGGAAAGACAAAAATACCTGTTCATAAGCGTCTGCCGCAAAACCGCCATTTGGCGTTATTACATGCCCAACTTCCCCTTCTTCCTGCGCTTTATACACAGTGCCGTCTGTATTTACAACCGTTAACAGTACCTCATACGCGCCTATCTTGTCTTTTACAGGAATGTGTCCAAGAACGCCTGTCCTTGGAGTTAAACTTTTATATGCATAGTGCCACGAATCAGCATCATCGCGCTTTTTATAAGATATTGTGTAATATTTTGCGGTTGCTGTATTAATCTCCCCTGTTACCTTTATATAGGTTTTGCTTTCATAAGGTTCATAAGACGGGTCTCTTAACACGGCATTTACCTTGTCTATATCATATTCATCATAAGTAAGCCCTGTGCCAAACGATTCCGTGTCACCAAATGTCAGGCCTGTATCTCCGGCTGCATTTCCGTCAACTTCTTTTTTAAGCACTATATCTTCATGAAGAACATCACTATCCGGATAATACGGCCCTTTTACCGTCCATACAGAAGAATGCGGCACTTTATCAGGGCCCGGCTTAATATCGCCGCCCGCAGTTGTTGTAACAGACGCGTATTCCTGCGCTGACGGGAAAAGGCTTAAACCATAAGGATTGTTATCGCTTTGTTTTTGGAAAATATTGATTTTTTGTGACGACGTATCTTCGCCGTGGCTGTAAATAACAGTATTGCCGCCTATATTAAACGGTTTATCCTGTCCGGAATTCCATTCTTTTATAAGCTGAACTGTATTTATAGATAAGGAATATTTTATCTCTCCGTCTGATACACGCTCAATACCTGACACATTAGCGGTTAAAATATCGTTTGATTCCGCCTGAACGTCATAACCATTTACGCTTCCGCCGTGATAATTTGTAAATATATGCGTTTCGGGCTTGGTGGAGGTAGCGCCGGTAAAGTCGGGTGTTAAATTTTTTTCTTCGAATTCTGTTATTTTATGATTTAGCGTAATGAAATATGGCATAGCCTGTGTTCCGGCTCTTGCTGTAAGCGTATAGGTTTTATCTTTTTCAAGTAAGACAAACGTTATATTTGAATAATAACCGGGTGGTGCATTTTTAACTGTTTTTAATATTTCACCCTCCGGCGGATGAAATGTAACTTCAGAGTTTTTTTGCACCAAGATGTCTGTTGCGGGTTTATAAGAATAAGGGCAACATGCAGGCGTTTTCATAATATAATTATTTACCCGCCTGCCTTGATACATAAGCACCGCTTCCATAGGTTCAGAAGCTGAACTAACCACCATTTTGTATGGCATTAATGATTTATATAAAATTAGCGGTTGTGTCATATCTACAGCACCTGTAGATTGTACAATTAGATTATTGTTTTTATCATATAACAGTACAGTTCCCAGATCACCCATAGCATCAATATTAACAATTCCCAGCCCCGCATTAATATATTCCGGCGAATATCCGTCATTTATATAAAAATCTTCAGGCGCATTAAAAAGTATTTCTTTTGTTTCTCCGGGATTTACAACCTGCGATTCCAAATAACCCTGCAAAGGTAATGGAGCAGATGTATCCACCGGCTGCCCAAGTTTAAAAATTACATTCAAACTTGAACCAGTCCTTTTTTTATACTCAATTTTATACCTTTCCCCGTTCTGAAAGTACAAACTTCCATAATTATCAGCCCAATTGTTCAGATAATCTGCCCAGTAATAAACTTTAATTTCAAGCGCGTCATAATATTCCAATACATTTCCATTTGATTCTGTACGGATAAACAATTCTCCTTCGTAAGGGTATTGCACATAATATTCATGCCAACTTACATCGCTTGAACTTATTGTATCTTTAAAAAGTTCTTCACTGCTTGCCTGGAAAGTTTCATCAAGGGTGTGTTTCACTTTCACCCCAATCGAAGATGTCACAGCGGCAGATAAAGTCCCGCTCTGTATCCCCATATTTTTTTCCGTACCTTCCCCTACTCCGGTATCGTTAGCATCTGCAGGATACCTTTCGCCAAGCCTTGCTATATTACCACCCCAACCTGTCAGCGTAGTGCCTAACAGAAGACTTTCGCTTAAAACGTCAGGCCTTTTCTCGCTGTCTTTAGGAATAACAAGGCAATTAGTACTGTTCGGAGATAATAAACAATTATTTGCCGCAAAAGGTGACGACAAAACGCCATTTTGCGGTTCATCAGGGTAATGAAGTATATGAACTGCAGATAAACTAATGATAAACGGAAGTGAAATTTCTCTATGGGCATAAAGGACATTTTTGTTATATGTTTGACCGTTAACTGCGCCATATGCAGTATCCGCAGTTTCACTCTGTATTTCTAAATTAGCCCAAGTATTTGCTATATTGCTGGACCATCCATCAGGTTTTGCCGCTATAGCTTCTAACCTTATTCTATCCCCTTTTTCTACAGAGTACTTACCTGTTCCGTTCTCGGCACCATTTATCCACAAGTGTTGAAAGTCAGCGAAGTGTAGAGATTCGTCAGGTTTTATGACAGGATGGTTTTTAGGTTGTGCTCGCCCTCTAAGAGGGTTAAAATTATAGAAAAAAGGAGCATGACATGGAAAATACAAAACACAACGAGGAAGAAACAATAGAGGTTGAAGCCGGAAGCACAGCCCGGATGATTAAGAAGATTAAACGGCATACCAAAAAGAGATATACCTCTGAAGAAAAAATCAGGATAGTCCTTGAAGGGTTCCGAAAAGAACTGACGATTGCCGAACTATGCCGGCGCGAAGGCATACACGCACAGGTGTATTATTCCTGGTTAAAGGATTTTATGGAAGCTGGTAAAAGCAGGCTGCAGGGAGACACACTGCGCCAGGCAAATGACGGCGAGGTAAAGGAACTGAAGAAAGAAAATGAAAGGCTGAAAAACGTTATCGGGGAAATGGCGCTTGACATAAACCTGTTAAAAAAAATTATGAAAAAATAGAGAAACAGCATTTGAGGATGGACGAAGAAGGAAAAGCCGTGCTTTTAAGCAAGATAAGGGTGTTAAAGCGCGGCGAAAAACGAAGGACGCTTAAGTTTTTAAAAATCCCCGAATCAACATACTATAAATGGAAAAAAGTTCTTAGCAAGGAAGGCATATCAGGGCTTATGAAACGAAAACGCAAGCCCTGCACACCGTGGAATAAACTTATGCCGCAGGAAGAATCGGATGTGGTGTCAGCGGCAAAGGAACACACGGAAATGTCGCCCAGAGAGATAGCGGTTTTGTTAACAGATACAGGTACTTTTAGCGTCAGCGAAAAGACTGTGCAGAGGATATTAAAGCGCCATAATCTGCTGGCAATCAGGCCGAAAGAAGAAGAACCTGCGGCTAAGGAATGGCATACAAAGACGCAAAGGCCTGATGAAATGTGGCAGATGGACGGCACCATAATGTTTGTCACGAACTGGGGTTATTACAAATATATCCCCGTTCTTGATGACTTCTCCAGACGTGTGATGAACGACCGTCTTATGCTTGATGAAAGCGGTTATTCCGCGTCTGATGCAGTTGAGATTTCGCTTGCCGAAGCAAAGAGTCTTGGGCATACACTGGACAGGCATCCCTTGCTGCTTACAGATAACGGAGCCGCGTTTAGCGGATGGGTTCTTGCAGACTATTTAGAAAACAGAGGTATGCGGCACATATTTGGCAGGCCGTACCATCCGCAAACACAGGGCAAGGTTGAAAGATTCAACAGAACCATTAAGGATCATATTTTTGTAGTTAACTATGACAGCCCGGACAAGTTACAGGCAGCAATGACTGAAGCTGTAAAGTGGTACAATAATAGGCCGCACGAGTCACTGCAAAACGTCAGCCCAAATGATGTATACGCAGGAAGAAAGGAGGAGATACTTGAACGCAGGGCAAAGAAAAAGGCATTGACCATAGAAAGACGAAGGGTTTATAATCTTGGCAAGGATAATGGCAGCAAGTGAGCATAACCAAAAACCATCAAGTAAAAAACGGGTCAAAACTCTACACGAGCCTGACTACGCACAATTTCCGTCTATGTTTATAGGCTTTACCAGCTCGTCAACAACTTTATCAATTAAACTTTTAGTCCCGCTTATACCGGATAGTTTTTTATATGTAATAAAATAGTTCTGCTTCCCCGCGTATCCATTCACCATAACGTCATACGAATTCCCGGCTTCTTTATTAACTTCAATTTCACGTAAAAGTTGTGTATAGGCGGCAACGGCAAGCGCTTTAAAACCGTTTTCATATTTACTATCAGAAAAGTCAGCTTCGCCTACAAGCCCATACAAAACGCCTTTGATATAATCCCCAATAAACACTTCATCCGTGTCAGGGACAACATTTGTCGGAGTTGGTATAGGAGTCATGTTTTCAGGAAGATAGGTAGGTTCTTCTGTCGGTATTTGCTTATAGTCTTTAACAATAACTTTGTCATATATATACGGTGTTGCAGTCCCGACAGGAGCAGACCCTTGCCCGCTCATATATAGAACACTGCCTTTAGGGACTATGTTGATTATGTGGTTTGTATCAACATCGGGAGTATAACCTTCCCACCTTCCGGATGGCGTTCTCTTAGTTACAGTTGAAGGATCAGCGTCCAATTCGTCTTGCATAATTGATTTAGCATAAACCTTTAAAGTAAATTCACCAAAATTATCAATATCATCAATTGTTATTTCGCCAGCCCACTTAGTATATACCTTTGCAACATCAACATCACTAACGGCATCAACATCAACAGCCGCGTGCCACCCTTTAAAAAGCTCTCCCTTTTCCCCCATAGCCATTTTCGCCTTTACATTACTATCACTTATACATTCCATCTCTTTCCACTCAGATTGATTCGTGCCGCTTCTTCCAAATAGTATTTTCTTATCTTGCCAATGTGCATACTCGCCTCCTAAGACCGGCTTAAAGGGGGTTCTAACAGCCATTCCCTTTGTAAAAGTTAAATCAACTAATATAATACCCGCTTCAGCAATTCCTGACAATTTAGGTTCAAAGCTTTCTAATTTTCTTTCTCCGGTTATCTGTTCTTCCCAATATTTTTCATAGATTTTTGTATAACTGTCAATTTTACCATCAACAATATTCGCTTTATAAAAGACTGCTTTCTTAATGTAAGAAGGAGTTAGCCTCCTAATTTCATACCCGTATGAGTTTTCATGAGATCTCCATATAGAAGTAGTCAAGTTTCCATATATATCTATTGAAGCATAATATGTGTTAGAAACAACTTTTGATCTATAACTACCATCCCACATAACAGCCGATTCAATAACAGGAAAATCCACTCTGCTTGAACTTTCAATTGGAGTAGCAACCGCCAGCGCTATGTGCCTTCCCGGTTTTACAAAAATATCTCCAGGGACTACATCTTTCCAAAATATTACCGGTTCAGAGAAGACGTCTAGTTTAAAGTGCCCAGAGGAAGGATGCCACATCCAGTATTCGCTTTTTGAATGCATACGCAAAGCAGGCAAACCGGAACAATTAGCAACAAATCCCGAGCAGTCTATGCCGGTATAATAATTACCCCAAGGACGTTGAGTTTTTCCACGTAAATCTTCATCAAGCAATCCGGCGCGAAATGGAGTTTTTATATTCGCAAGTTTGCCACCTTTGCTGTTCCCTTGAATCCCATTACCAATTACCGCAACAGTTTCGCCCAAACCCCAACCATACGGTGCTCCAATACTAACCCCAGTGGATGTAGGTGCAGCAAGTGGTCCGCCTCCGTCAGGGTCAGGTCCTGTGGGTTCACCTTTGGCGATAAATGGATATATAGGATCCGAAGTACTCCAAATCCCATCCTTATTTAATTCCCTTGCGTTTTCACTATTACAGACCCAAGTAAAATTAACATATTCATTCGCACTACTGATTATTTGATTACCTGTTAACGCAAAAGCACGAAGCGGTAACAAATAAATACAAATACACCAAGTAAAAATTCTGCTTAGAATTAAATTCTTTTTCATTTATTTACCTTTAACCGTTGAGATTTTTATAATTCTTATTTTTGAAAGACAATTATCATTTTCACAACACACTAATTGAAAAAGATAAATATTATTCCGATTGTCCATAAGTGTATTTGATAGTATTCCGCCATTTGCAAGACCACGTATCCCCCCCGATGGTATCTCACACGCGCCTGACCATTCTTTAGAAAACCAACACTTCCAATCTTGAATTCGCGAAACTAAATTTCCTTCAGAATTAAATTTAAAAATACCATTATAGAAACCATTTCCCGTAATACTAAAATATAAAAATTTTTCATTTTGAGAAATTAAATATATACCAAATATTTTTTCGTTTGATTTGAGTAATAAATTTAAAGCATTATTCAATACCACAATCTTATTCTTTTCATTTAAACTAATGACATTATTACTATTTAAAGAATCGTATTTAATATCTCCTCTTTTTAAAAGAATACCGCTGACTCTAATAGACCGTTTTTCTATTTTGGCTTTATTTCGAGTCGCAATTACACCTTCCTTATCCGCCCATTCTTTCATACCCCTCGTGCTTTCTCCGTCTATTACCTCAGGAATATTTATCGTCTCAAGAACTTTTCCTGATTCATCAAGTTTCTCAATTTTGTTTTTTACCGAGTCGCGAACATACACATCACCCTTCAGCACCGCAATTTCATCTTTACTATTATCCAATAATGTCTGTCCGCGAATTTTATCGTATCGGCTTGTATATACATTATTTAATATAATATTTTTAATATGTTTGCCATTGCTATTAAACTTCTGTATCCTACTATTTAACATATCAAGAATATATATATTACCACTCTCATCAACTTTTACATCAAACTCTCCCGGATATCCATCAGTTGTAGAAGACATTAAAAACGTTCCGTCCGGGCTGAAACTCTTACCTCCCAATCTCATAATCCCTTTATTATCCTCTTTAACTATAACTTTACCATCGTACATAAGTTCGCCATTTCCACTTGGAGCGCTATATACAGGAGCTTCGAGGATTATTTTTGCTTCATACTTTTCCGGGAGTTTGTTTTCATCCACTTCAGACAGGTTAATTGTCACGACCTTTGTCCCGTCTTCTTTATACTCTGTCACAACACCGGGAGACTGGACTTCGGTTTTTATAGTTTTGGATTCAACGGTAGCTGCGCCGCTGTCAGCTGCCGCCGTGGAAACAGCAACAGCAGGTGTTGATTCCGCCTGTGCGGTTTGGGTCACGCCGTTTTTCCCCTGCGCAAACAACAGACCCGTTGTTATTATCCCTGTAATACAAAGCGTTAAAATTATTTTTCTCATTTCTTCCCCTCCTGTTTTGTCTTTACCCATTCAAACTTCACATCCTCATTTACCTTAATATTATTCATCACAATATTGGTCTTGGCCTTTCCCTGTGGGGAGGACATTTCCACTTCTGACTCTGCCGGCATTTCTATTTCCCTTTCCTTCACTGCCGCAGCACCGGCGGCTTTATACCGCGGCATAACTTTTATTTTATGCCTGCGTTTTACCGTTACAAATCCAAGTTTTTCCCCTGCTTCGTTATAAAATTCCTGTTCTTCTGTTATCCCTGATTCAAGGTTAATTTTTTCCACCCTTTTGGCTATCATATGCCTTTTTACGTTCTCTTTTTCATCCCTTAACTTTTGCAGGTACTTTTTCTTTATCTTTTTATCCTTGTTGTTTTTGGCGGGGGTTTCTTCCGCTATCATAATA
>JAKQNO010000045.1 GCA_029565735.1 bacterium | reverse complement strand
TTTATGCTTATACCCATCCTGCCGTTTAAAATATCGCTGTACGTGATGCCTATATCGGCCGCGCCGAAAACGGATTCTTTTCCTATTTTTTCAAAGACGCCTTTAATTGCCGCGCCTATCCCCAAATTTCCGGTTTTTTTGGCGTACGCAATTGTAAACACATCTGAACTTAATTCAAGGACATCCCCGGTAATGACAGGCCTGCCAAATTGGTCAGCTTCAAGCGTTTCCAGCGAACCAAAATTATACCCCTGATACTGCGCCGCGATTACCCCAAAATCAAATAACATCGCCCCTGTAAGCGTTCTTCCGCTTATACCTAAAGGCATTAATGCCTGCGAAGCGGAAACTTCCGCCGCGGTTACGCCTGAAGCGCACGCGGGATTAATATTCAGAGCAGATGATGAATTAAGCGCGGAAGAAACACCGCTGCCCAGCGCCGCCTGGCGCGGGCTTAAGCCCGTCAGCAAATATGCGGCTCGGGATACAGAAGCCCCGGCTGATGAAGTTAAACAAACCGTTATAATAATCAATAGTATTTTTTTTCTCATGTTTAAAATGATACCATATTTTCCGGCGTGTATATATCTGCAAAATTTTAAAGAATTTTTTCTATTTGCAAAATATCATTTTCCGCCTTAATTTTTCCAAATTTCAAATTAACAGGTGTTAATGACAGCTTAAACAGCGGATTATAATCCTTTAACATAAAATTGACCAAAGCTGAAGGCAGTGAAATTATACCAAAATTTATTTTTTTAACTTTAAAATATATATTTGAATTTTCTATTGAAGGATTATAAAGCGACACTTTTATATTTACCTTCTGTTTTAAATATCTTCCGGTAACGCTGATATCGCCCCCCTCAAAACTCACATCAAGCCCTTCAACTTCATCCGTATAAAAACGCGCCAGATCGGCGATATCTTTGCCTTTAACATTTAACGAAGTTACTTCAATTTCTTTAAGCGACAATATCCTTAACTTGCCTTCATTAAGCGAATCAGGGTCAAGTATAAGCCCTTTTAGGATTACACCCGTATCTGAAATTTTCATTCCCGCGTCTTTGTGTTTAAAATCACCCGCAAAACCCTCTTTAAAACTGAATTCCGCCTCTTTAATTAAAAGGCTTCCTTTGTCTCTTTTCATCCTGAATTTCAGGCCGCGAGTGTTTTTAAGATAAAATTTTATCAGATTATCAAAATTCTTCTTTAAATTCGCTTCAAATTCGGCGTCATTTACCCTGATATCTGAAATCCTTTTATAAAGGATTCCCGAAGAACCGTCAGGCAAATCTTCTTCAAGCACCTTGGAATAAAGCCTGTTAATGGGCCCTTTTCCGGAAACAGCTTCTGCCGTTATCCGGGTCCTTCTGTCAGCCGCATTAAACCACGGCCCCACATCGCCTGTTTTAACAATAAAATAATCGCTGAACATCGGAAAATTAAATATTCCGTTTATTCTGACATCAGGCCTTTTGTAGCGCGTATAAAAAATATAAGAAGCATTATTCATAAACCTGTGATCCGGAACCACGGCAAGCGTGACCGGGCCCTTTTCTATCGCGTCAAAAAACTTTTCGATTTTCCAGCCGGCCAAGCCCGGTCTTGATGAAAGGGGCCATTTAAAACCAAAAGAATACGACGCAAAAATAAAATTAACAACAGCAAATAAAATAACCGCTATTCCGGCGGCATTTTTCAATTTTATTCCTCTTATGCGTGAAACAGCGTAAGCGGATAATACAGCCGCAAACGGCATTGCCGCCATAATATACCTTGATTTTTTATTGGAAAGAAGGGAAAAAACAACGGTTGGTATTAAAAAAAATAAAAGAAACTTTCTGTTTTTTGCATCGGTTATTACAAGCACGGCGCCCGCGGCAAACAGTAAAAGCAAAGGCCACGACATGCTGTCGGGAAGAAATCTAAAGTATTGAGTAAGCCCCTGGATACTAAAGACGGAAGCCTGCCCTTCTATTGCACCCTGTTTAAAAGAATAGAAAAAAATATTTTTAACCAATCCGAACATATTATAAAGATACCAGGGCATGCCGATTACACAAAAACTTAAAACACACATCAGCAGATTTTTTCCCGTGTTTTGCCCGTCTTTTCTGTTTTCAATATAATAATAAATAAGCGGAGCCGCGGCAAAAATAAAAAAAGTCCATTTAACAAGCATACCCATGCCAAGAACCGCCCCAAGCAAAATAGAAAAACCCCTGTTTTTAAACCCTTTTGTCAGATATAAAACAGCCGTCATAAGAGCAGTAACGGATGCCAGCGGCATATCAAACATGAATATACGGCTTTCAGAGTAAATAAAGGGATACGTACCTGCCAATATCGCCGCAATAAGCCCTTCAAAAGGCCCCAGGCTTTTCGCCGCAAATATAAAAACCGAAAAAATTAAAATCACCTTAAATAAAATCATCGGCCTGGTAAGCCCGTCCTGCGAATTATCACCGCCGGAAAATAAAGCAGCCGTAAAAGGCACTAAAGGCGGATAAAAACTTTCTTTTTTTATAAAAGAAGAAATTATCTTGATAGGATCTCCGCTTTTGATTGCCTTTGAATAATCAATAGCGGCTACAAGATGTATGGATTCATCCCACGCCTGCGGAGTTTTATCTTTATGAAACCAGATTAAATCAGATACTATTATAAAAACAATAAAAATTAAAACCGCGTATAAATATTTATTTTTCATATCCCCGCCCGTTTCATTTTTATAAAAATTTAAACAAAAAATTATACCATTTTTTTATAACAAATAACAAGACTTCACATAACAGTTACGCATAACCCGCAAACAGGACTTAAACCTGCTTATGGCATTTATGAATTATGGATTGTCCTCTTCGGCTTTTTAAACCAAATTAACGGCCGCCTGGCATTTGCGCTAAAGATCCGCGCAAACCCGGGGATTTCCTCTGCGCATGCTCGTTATAACCGCGCCTTAAAAGGGACGCGCCTACCACTACATAACCAAAATATAAGTTCAACACCGCGCGGGCTAAAGACCCGCGTCTACCACTACTAAAACAAAATCAACTGCCGCGCCCTAAAGGGACGCGCCTACCGGATCTAAACCAAGCATCCAACCTTCCAAGCTTTCAAGCATCTAAACTACTTCATCTTATGCAGCTGCACCATTGCGCGCCATTTCAAACAGCGGCGCAGGATAAACTCCCTTATGGCGGAAAACTTTATCCTTCCAAAAACCGGCTGTGCTATTATTTCGGCTTTTGTTTTGTTCTTTGCAAGCAGCGCCTGCGCGTGCCTTAAATCCGCAATTGAACCCGCGACAAGCTTGACCTGATCCTTTGATTTTAACAACTTAAGATTGGAAAGCATCATTTCCCTGCTCATTCCCGATGACAAAAGCTTAATATCCATGCTTATGTTATCGGCATTAATTCCTGCCACTGACACAGAGCCGTTGGTTTCAACGGTTATTTTTTTATCCGGGCATTTTTTTCTTAACAGCTTTATCAATGCCTTTACGTTTTTTTTCTGCAGCAGGGGCTCCCCGCCGGTTATGCTTATGTTGCAGCAGCCGCTGTCAGACGCCATTTTTGCCAGCAGTTTAACATCATAGGGCCTGCCCTGCGCGTAGCTTTCCTTTGTGTCGCACCATTTACAGCGCAGATTGCATTCCGCCAGCCGTATAAAAAACGTCGGATAGCCCTGATATTTGCCTTCACCTTCAATATCCTCAAAAATTTCGCATACAAAAAGCCCTTTTTGTTTCTTCATTATTATAATCTCCCTTTTGTGCTTGACCTTGCCGATATAACTCTATATAATTCTCTTTTAGCAGAATGCTTAATATTTCAATAAAAGGACGTTTATGAAGACAAAATTTACATTAATTATACCGCTAATACTGTTTTTTTCAAGTGTTCACGCGGTAAATATTAAAGTATCAACGGACAAACCCGAATACTGGCGTTACGAAATTGTGACAATTATGTGCGATCTGGAAATGCCCGGTACTCCGGTGATTCCTTCTTTTAGAAAGAAAGAACAGCAGCCCTCACGTAATATGGAATGCACCGCCAAAATCTTTCATAAAAATACCCTTATCACCACCGTGGGAAAAACAACCACAATAAACCTTTCATACAACAGAAGCACAAAACGTTTCACCGGAAAATGGCCCATCCCTCTTAATCCAAAGCTTGGCGAATACAGGGCAATGGTGCTTTTAAAAGACGGTTCAAAAAGACACGCGGGCAACGCGGCATTTAAAATTAAAGGCCGCACAGCGCCGGAACTTCCCAAAGGTTTTTCCGTAATGAACATAGAACCCGGCGACAGTATCATACGCCGCGTTCCCGGAGTGGGCGGAAGAGCCGTAAAAGTATGGGAAAATTACGTATTGTGGTCAAAGTTTATGGGTGCTGACGCAATGTGGCACTGCGTGGGCCAGAGCCAGATATGGGACAAACCAAACGCCGTAAACAGCGAGGAATTCCCATGGGACCAGAAATCAGTCCGCCAGATGCGCGAAGTGGGCGAAGAGCTTCACAGGCACAACATAAAATACGGCACCTGGATAACAAGTTTTGTGCTTTTAGGCAACAGGCAGGACTTATCGCCGTATGCCCACACCACCGGCTATGACAAAGAAAACGACACTTTAAGAAAACTTATATATGTTTCCATAAAAGATAAAAAGAGGCACGACGACATAGCCGACCTTCTTAAAAAAATGAACAATAATCCCGGCGTTGATTATGTGGGCCTTGATTATGTAAGGACTGATTTTGGCGGCTACGAATACGCTTCTGAATTTGTAAGCGATATGCCCGTGCGCGGCGTGCCCGCGGACTGGTATTCGCTTGACGAAGACAGCCGCATGCTGTGGCTTGGCAGGAAGATAGAAAAAGAAAAAAACAGGTCTGTAATTGAAATGTGGCAGTGGTGGCGCGCCCACAAAATGTCTCAGATAATAATCTACATCCGTGAAAAAGCCGGAATCACCAAACCCATGTGGGCTTTTACCCTGACATGGGAAATGGGAAAACAGCACGGCCAGGACCCCCTTATGTTCATTGACGCGGGCATTGACATGAACGCCGCAATGTATTATTCAGTTCCAAAAGACACTTATCCCATGATGATAAACGACTGGGAGGCCTATTTAAAACGCGGAAAAACATCGCTTGTCGCCGGCCAGTGCGTGGACTGGAACCTGCTTGGCCGCACATACGACCCGGCCGGCCCTGACGAACACTTTATCAGGCAGCAGCACCTTGTGGACAAACTTCTTCCCGTTAACCCAAGCCTTGGCCTTTTCTGGCACGATTTGACGCGCGCTTTTTTAAACACAAGCGGCCCGTATTCATCGCTTGAATGGGGAATCACGGGCGCGGCGACTTTTACCTATTTAAGAAAAAAACAGGGCTGCTTTCCTTTTACCGTTACATGGGACGCGCCCGACGAAATTAAGTTAAACGTCCCTTTCACGGTTGAAATAAACGTGAAAAACACATCCAAAACCGGCTCTAACTTTATTATGAAGCCCATGAAAATAGCAAACCTTTCAATGAGCGAGTCCGCGGACCAAACCTTTTACCTGGCGCCGGGCGAAATACGCACCTTTAACCTTAACATGCAGGCGGCAAGGATGGACGCGCGCAAGGAAAACATGCAGATGATTGCCTTTATGATACAATACGGTGAAAGAAAGACGCAGAACCGTTACTTTGAATATAAATATGTGAAGGTAGAAAAACAATGAACAATGAATACATGAAGTTTATAAGAAATTTCAGCATTATAGCCCACATAGACCACGGCAAATCAACGCTTGCCGACCGCCTGCTGGAAGAGACCCATACCATTGACAAAAGAAAAATGAAAGAACAGGTCCTTGACAGCATGGAACTGGAACGCGAACGCGGCATAACCATTAAAGCCAAAGCCGTGCAGATTCATTACATAAAAAACGGGCAGGATTACACCCTTAACCTTGTGGACACGCCCGGCCACGTGGATTTTACATATGAAGTTTCAAGATCTCTTATCGCGTCCGAAGGCGCGCTTCTGGTTGTGGACGCGTCGCAGGGCGTTGAAGCGCAGACAATGGCCAACACGCATATTGCCGTCAGAAACAACCTGACTTTAATTCCTGTCATAAATAAAATTGATATGCCCGCCGCTGACCCGGAAAAAGTTATGATGGAACTTGAAGAGCTGCTTGCCATACCGTCCGAAGAATGCATTAAGGCAAGCGCCAAGGAAGGCATAGGTATCACCGAAATACTTGACGCGGTTGTGGACAGAATAAAGCCGCCCAAAGGCGACGTGAACGCGCCGTTAAAAGCGCTTGTCATGGACGCGCAGTTTGATTATTACAAAGGCGTAATTATTTTCTTAAGGCTGTATGACGGCGTAATAAAAAAAGGCATGAAGATAACCATGATGGCAAGCGGCACAAACTGGGAAGTGACCACCCTTGGAATTTTCAGGCCCGGTATGGTTGAAACAGACGAACTGACAGCCGGCAACACCGGATTTATAACCGCCGGCATTAAAAGCTTAAAGGACATAAAAATAGGCGATACCGTAACCGACGCTTACAAGCCGTGCGCGGAACCACTGCCCGGCTATCAGGAAGTAAAACCCATGGTTTTCTGCGGGCTGTTTCCGGTTTTAAATGACCAGTACGCGGAATTAAAAGAAGCGCTTTTAAAACTTCAGCTTAACGACTCTTCGCTTACTTTTACTCCGGAATCATCCGAAGCGCTTGGCTTTGGCTACCGCTGCGGGTTTTTGGGCCTTTTACACATGGAAATTGTGCAGGAAAGGCTTGAACGCGAATATAATTTAAACCTTATAGCCACAGCGCCCAACGTTGAATATAAAGTCTACACCACGGCAAAAGAAGTGCTTGTCTGCGACGCGCCGTCAGAACTTCCGGAAGCCGGAAGGATAGAAAAAATAGAGGAGCCTTTTGTAAAGTTTTCCATAATAACGCCGCCGGATTACATCGGCGCCATGATGCAGCTGTGCCAGGGAAAACGCGGAATTTATAAGACAACCGAATACATTTCCACTTCAAGGGCCGTGCTTCATTACGAAATGCCGCTTGCGGAAATCATATGGGATTTTTATGACAAGTTAAAATCCATGTCGCGCGGCTACGCGTCAATGGACTACGAAATTCTTGATTACAGGGAAGCCAACCTTGACCGCGTGGATATCCTTGTCAACCACGAACCCGTGGATTCGCTTTCATTTATAACCCACGCGGACTTCGCGTACGCCAAGGCGCGCGACTTAACCGAAAAATTAAAGGACGCTATCCCCCGCCAGCAGTTCCCGGTGCCCATACAGGGCGCGATAGGCGCGCAGATAATAGCCAGGGAGACAATTCCCGCGCTTAGAAAAGACGTGCTTGCCAAGTGCTACGGCGGCGACATCACAAGAAAAAGGAAGCTGCTTGAAAAGCAGAAAGAGGGAAAGAAAAGGATGAAACAGATTGGCTCCGTGGAAATCCCGCAGGAAGCCTTCCTTGCCATATTAAAAGTGGATTAATTGTAATTCCCTCCCGGGAATTTAAGCAGTATGCAGTTAAGCAATTAAGCTATAGCATACCCGCAGCGCTCATTTTTCCTTTGCTTTTGCTTAATTGCCTATAGCTTAAACCGCTGACTTTAAATAAAAAATCACCGCCATTGCCGCAAGAATAACCGCCGCGTAAATAAGAGAACTCCTTTTTTCCGCTTTTACCCACGCGCCTTTATCCGCTTTCTGCGCTTCATCAAGCGCTTTAAAACCGCGCGCAAGGACAAAATACCGCGCAAGATAAAGGACAAGAAGCGCGCCTGTAATAAAATACTTCAAATTCTGCACCGCGCTTATAACCCCGTAAACATTCCAGATAAGCGCTTCATCGCCGGCGGCGGATGCACCCATAAGCACGCCAAGCAGCACAAGGACAAAAAATACAAAGATATATATTAAAACTCCAGCGGCAATCCCTAAAATTTTTGCCGTTCTTTCAAATTTTAAATCGCTTTCCCTGCCCGCGTTTATTTGGGACATTTTTTTAAAACTTATCACAACCTGAAATATGACAAATACAAAAAGCACAGCGCCAAAAGCGTAAGGGTTTGCCCCTGTTTTGTACAGAATAAAAAGTATTGCCGCCAGGGCAAGCGTGACAAACGGAAGATATTTTTTCATGTTAAAAATACCACCCCGAACCCAGCATAAACCCGCCCGGATTTTTCGCGCCGTTTACCGTCCTGAAATCGTTAAAATACACGGCTTCCACTTTTAGCATGTCATTTACGTATCCTATGCCCGCGGATAAAGATGTCCTTATGGAGTATTCATTTTCAAAAGGGTTGGCGTTTGTTTTGTTTTCGCCGGATTTAATTCCGGCTTTGACGATAAAATTATTGCCGATATAACCCCTTGCTCCAAGAATAAATTCCCTTTTAAATGTGTAGTCGGCGGGAATGCCTGAAATTAAATCCACGCGCGAGCGCGCTTCAAATAAATTGTGTACGTCAAAATTCACGCTTACAAAATCAAAGGGCCTGAAATTTATGCCAAGATTAACAAACACCGGCATCATGCATTTTGACAGTATGGAATAATCATCAAGCGCGTATATAAAGGAAGAGTTAATAAGGTTTTTTACCGTTATACCCGCCCTTACCCTTTCGTTTATTTCAAACAGCATACCCGCGTCAAATGAAACGCCTTCGGCAATTCCGGACAGGGCTATTATGTTAAACGCGGCGCCTGCTTTTAAGGCTCCTAAATCATAGCCAAAACCGCCGGTTAAAAGAAGGGTGTCTTCAAGGTAGCTGTTGCCCTGCGCG
>JAKQNO010000071.1 GCA_029565735.1 bacterium | reverse complement strand
TCGCCGCGCCTGCCATTGTTGAAATAAAAAATGAAAATATAAGAACTGTTACAAGTTTTGTACTGTATTTGCTCACAATTGTCCTCCGGGATTCAAAATTTTAGTTATTTTAACAGTAAAGGGATAAAGCGTCAATATTATTATAGGAATGGAGGGACAGAGGGTCGGAAGGTCGGAAGGTCGGAGGGTCGGAGGGTCGGAGGGTTTTGAAATTGCTGACCATCCAATCTTCTAAGCCTCTGACCTTCCGCCTATACCTTACTTGCATAATTCCGGTTTTTGTTGTAATTTGTCTAATCAAATAACGGAGACAAAATTGAACCAAAAATACGAAGAAACATTTAAAAAATACAGGGCTGAATTTGTAATCGGCACGCTTCTTCTGCTTGCGGTATTTCATTCCGCCTGGTATCTGTATTCCACGCAGATGTCCGCGTATATGAAATCCTTAAATTATAACCTTGTTATTGTCTCTGCCGGTGCTCTGGTTATTATTACCGCGCTTTTTTCCTATCCCAGAATATACAAATTTAAAATGCTTTTGTCGGGCGCCGTGGTGTCTTCCTTTTTTATAAACCTGCTTCTTGTTTATAACAGGCCGTTTAACGGGCTGAAGATAATGGATATATCATTGGATTTGTACGAAAAAGCGGGCAATCTGCCGGAGGGCTTTGGCATTAAATTAATGCTTTTGCTGCTGGCTTTGAACCTGCTTTTGGTTATAATTGCCACGGCCACCACCGGATTCGCGGCAGGCAGGGCATGGGCCGGCTTTGTTTTTGTTTTCAACATTGCCGCGTACGTGCTTCTGCTGAATATTTTTCCGGTTTTTGAAAAGGACACGGATTCATATTTTGGGACATTCAGCCTTCTTATACTTGTGCTTTCAATGATATTTTCGTTTTTGACAATTGAAGAAGAACATAATTTTGGCAGCGTCCTGGTAAGCCTTGCTGTTATGGTGTTTTACCTGAACATGCACCCTGACCCGTATGAAAAAACGCTTATGCTGGCGCCAATGATGGGAATTGTGCTCTTTCTTGGAATGCTTGCGCACTGGATAAGCTGCCTGTTTCATATGGCAAACTATGACCCGCTTTTGAAAATTTATAACAGGCAGTATATGGAAGGCATAGTGAAAGGCGTGGCAGACGCGAAAATAGGAAACAACCTTGCCGTGATGATGATAGACATTGACCATTTTAAAAAAATAAACGACACTTACGGCCACGCCGCGGGGGACGTTGTATTAAACAGGGTGGCTTTTATAATAAGGGAAACGGCGCTGCCCGAAGGCATTGTCTGCCGGTACGGCGGCGAAGAAATAATTGTTTTTTTAAGGGACAAATCCGAAACCGAAGCGCAGAGAAGGGCGGAGAAAATAAGGACAAACGTAAAAAAGGCCGTTTTCATTTATAAAGGCAGCCGCATAAAAGCAACGTTAAGCATAGGCGTGGCATTTTCCAATGAAGGTTTAAACGGGATAAGCGGCAGGATAAAACAGGCGGATGAAAATGTTTACAAGGCAAAAAAAGCCGGCAGGGACAGGGTTGTTTTTTAGTTCGCCCGGCGGGCGTATCAATGGTATACTTGTAATAAAGTAAAACAGGGGAGGTATAAGCCATGCAGGATAAACCGTGTTTTGTTTACGTTACAGCAGACAGGCAGGAAGATGTTGACAGGATAGAAGAAGCCCTGCTGAATGAAAAACTTGCGTCGTGCGTCAGCGTAATTAAGGGGATAAGTTCGTCTTACTGGTGGAAAGGTTCCATAGAAAAAGCCGAAGAAAAACTGATGATGATTGCCACAAAAGAATCGCTTGCCGCGGAAATTACCAAAAGGGTGAACGAACTTCATTCATATGAAGTGCCTGAAGTGGCTGTGGTGGAGATAAAAAACGGGAATGAAAACTATATAAAATGGATAATGGAAAACACAAAATGAAAAAGACAAAAATTATAGCCACTCTGGGGCCGGCAACGGCTTCGTATTTCAAAATGTCAGAACTTGCAAAAAACGGGGTTAATGTTTTCAGGCTGAATTTTTCGCACGGGGACTACGGTTTTTTCAAAGGGATACTTGGTTATGTAAAAAAACTGCGCTCGCAGGGTTTTCACGCGGCTGTCATGCAGGACCTGCAGGGGCCAAAGATAAGAATCGGCAAAATACCGGCTTCTGTCACCCTTAAAAAAGGGGATAAAGTTAAAATCTCATGCGCGGGAAAATTTATCTCTGATGCCGACATAAAGGTCATCCCGATAGATGTGCCGGTTTTATACAAACATGTAAAAAAAGGAAAAGAGATACTTATAAATGACGGAATGGTCCAGCTGAAAGTCATTTCCGCGGATGCGGTTAAAAAAGAGGTATTGTGTACGGTAACCGCCGGCGGCGATGTGGCTTCCAGAAAAGGCGTGAATCTTCCGGGCATTATACTGCCTATAAGTTCAATGAGCAAAAAAGACAGGCAGGACCTTAAATTCGGGCTGAATAACAGCGTTGATATTGTCTGCCTGTCATTTGTAAGGCGCGCGGCTGACCTTGTTGAAATGAAAAAGTTCATAAAAAAATTAAAACCCGCAAACACCCCGCTTATCATTGCCAAAATAGAAAAACCTGAAGCGGTAAAAGACATTAAGGCTATCCTTGCGGAAGCCGACGGAATAATGGTGGCGCGCGGCGACCTTGCGGTTGAAGCGGGCTACGCGAACATTCCGGAATACCAGAAGAAACTTATAAAAGCGGCGAACAATGCCGGGAAAATTGTGATTGTCGCAACGCAGATGCTTGAAAGCATGATAAACAACCCGTATCCGGGGCGCGCCGAAATCACCGATGTTTACAACGCTGTAATTGACGGGACAGACGCGGTCATGCTGTCAGGCGAAACTTCAATGGGAAAATATCCGGAAAAAAGCGTCAAAGTCATGTCTGATATCCTTAAAAAAGCCGAATCTGACATGGATAAAGCGGACAATATGCCGGCTTTTATAGAAACTGACCATCACTGCGAAAATGTGCTTTCATACGGCGCGGCCATAAGCGGAAGGGTTTTAAAAAACAGCGTCGTCGCGGTACGCGCCTGCAGTTTAAAGGATATCAGGTATGTATCCGACTACAGGCCTAAAAACACCATAGCCGCTGCCACCCATGACATTAACCTTTTTTACAAGCTTGCCATTTATCACGGAGTGGCGCCGGTATATGTAAAAAACACTTCGCCGGAATACGCCGCGGCGGCCGTGAAAAAAAGTTTTCCCGCGGCTTCGCAGATTGTGTTTGCGGATTTTCATACATGCGGCCCGGAAAAAGGCAGGCTTTCGGTTTTTCAGGTAAACAAAAAGCCATAAACAGCCGTCTATTTTAAAAGGTATTTAAGCCAAATAAGACAGAGGTGTTTAATGAAAAAAACATTTTTAATTATCCTTTCTTTAATATTTGCCGCTTCCGCGGTTTTTGCAGGGGCAAAAGAGGGTGCGGCTGTTACAAAGAAAAAAACTACTGCCGCAGAACAGGCTCTTTTTCCGGATAACGCGGCCGCCTATATAAATGAAGTTGAAGGCGAATGCCAGCTGAAAAGGAAAGGGGAAAGCTATCCGGAAAGAATCAACGACATATTCATCCCGCTGTTTGAAGGCGATACCGTATACACCGAAATACAGTCAAAACTGGAAATCATTTTTGATGACGCTTCAATCATAAAACTTGACCCCAACAGCAAGCTGACAATTAAACTTTTAAAAAGGGGCAAAACAAACAAAACCCTTATTGAACTTATAAAAGGAAGCATAATGTCTGTCGTAAAAAAACTGACAAAAGAAGAGGAATTTGGGATAAGGACAAAAATGGCAATGGCAGCGGTAAAAGGCACGGAGTTTGTGGTGTCCGCGGGAGATGACGACAAGGTGGCGGTTTTTGACGGCGCCGTGGCGGTAACCGGGTATGATATGGAAGGCAATGAACTTCACAGCATAATTCTTGATAAGGATAATGAAACGGTTATAACAAAAAAATTAAGGAAACCCGGGAAAGCAAAAAAATTAAGCCGCAATTTTGTAAAAAAATACAATGAAATAAAGGACCTGCGCGGAAAAATAGAACATGTAAGAAATTACAGGCGCGACGGAAAGATAAAAAAATACAGGCTGGAACGCAGGCTGGAACGCATTGATAATTTAAAAAGGATGAAACGCGGCGGGATCGGCATGACGGCCGATCAGAAAGCGTATATAGAGCAGATGGAAAAAATGGAGCCGTTCTACAGGGCTGAATTAAATGAAATAGAGAGCAAGGAAAGAAAGACCAAACAGAGAATAAAAAAATATATGGAAGATAAAGAACAGTAATTCGCTGTCGAATGTGTTTTATATTCCCTTCAGAACCCGTGAAACACGGGTTCTGTCCTGTGAAACTGATTTGGTGAGTACCCTGTAAATTGTTGTCACTATTGCTCCGCGGGTGTATAATGAAATTGTTTTAACAGGAGCAAAAAATGCAGGAAAATAAAAAAACCAAAGAACCTTTGGAATTCATTGAAGCGTTAAGTTACCCCGCGAAAAAACACAGGCCGCTTGGAAAATGGCCGCTGTCGGTTCCCAAAGACCCGATTATCACTGATTTTTCGCCCATTCCGGGAAAGAAACCTTTGCCGAAGAATTTTTCATACTCTTTATTATTCACCGCGTTTGACGTGCGCGATTACGGCGGCGAAATAAAGCAGTTCATGAAAATATTCCAGAACTTAAATGTCAAACGCGTTTATATTGAATCATACAGGGACGGCTACAGCGCCGACCCCGCGCTTTTAAAGCAGGTAAAAAAGGAGCTTGAAAAAGAAGGGTACGCGGTATCCGGCTGCGTGACAACGACGCACCTGTCGGACCTTGCGAAATATAATGAGGGCCCGTCCGCGGCAAGCTGCTATACCGATAAAAACGCATTAAAAAACCTTAAAAAAATATTTGAAACCACGGCAGCCATTTTCAATGAAATCATAATAGACGACTGGTTTTTTACCGTATGCAGATGCCCGGCATGCACAAAAGCAAAAGGCGCAAAAACATGGGCTGAATACAGATGCAGGGCGATAGCTGATGCGGCAAAAAAATACGTTATTGAACCCTCCAAAAAGGTAAACAGCAAAGTAAAGCTTATTCTGAAGGTCCCCAACTGGTACCAGGATTTTCATAAGAACGGTTATGACCTTGAAAGGCTTGTGCCTTTATTTGATGAAATCGCGGTGGGGACAGAAAGCAGGGACCCTAAAACCACAAGGTTTATGCCCGTGCACGGCTCTATGCTGTTTACCTACATAAAACAGCTTGCCCCAGAGAAAGTTAAAAAAGCGTGGTTTGACGTGTATATGTGCGATGAAAAAATATACGTTGAACAGGCGTATCAGTCGCTTCTGGGCGGGGCCGATGAAATAATACTTTTCTGCGCCGGCATTATGGGGCAGAAAACAATCAGGCCGCTTGTAACGGCGCTTATTGAGCACACCGAAAAAATAGACAGGCTTTCGGGTTTCAGCAAGATTTTTACGGTGCCTGTGTTAAGGGCCGCAAATACAGAGGGAGAGGACTACCTTCACCAGTACCTGCTGATGGCGGGGCTGCCGGTGTATCTTACCCCTGTTGAGACAAAATACAGGGAAAAACTTGTGGTCTTAACGGAACAGTCCGCGGCAGAGCAGGACAGGCCGGCGCTTTTTAACAGGCTTATTAAACTGAAAAAAGACATATTGATGACAACAGGTTTCGCGCAGTCCATAAAAAAATATTTCGGCGTCAAGGAAGTAAAAGAAGAAGTGCGCGTTGACAGGATAAAATACGCAGGACGCACGCAGCATATTGACGAAGAACTGTATTTAAAACTTGAAGTGACCGACGGCAAGCACCTTGCGCTGTTAAACGACGCTTATCCTTACCTTTCTTTCATGAAAGTAAAGGATAGCAAGGTTTATGTGGCAAGCATACCGGTGTCGGCCGGCGCAATAAAAAATATACTTGGGCAGGAAGAGCCGGATGATTACAGGTTCATGTTTAAATACCCGTGGTTTACAGAGCCGCTAAAAAGCATAGTAAAACCCTACGCGAACGTCCTTCTGTATAACGGATTAAAGACGCTGTATAAATACGAAATTTAAGCTTTTTTATATACGTTAAGGGCAAACCTTAGGCAAAACCTGCTATTCTAAGTTAACCGGATAAAGCCATGTGTTCGTTTGTATTTAAGTGACGCTAATTTTATGCATGTTAGTAACAAAACAGTTCAAAAAAATTCCATCCAGAAAAGAATGTAAAATAGAAATTCGGAAATAAAATCTTGACAGAATACCTCGGGGGGGGTATATTACTTAAGTTCATATAAGAGAAATATGGAATTTATACTGTTTTTGTATATTGCTTATGAAGCTTTTAAAATACGCAGGAGGGTGTATGAAAAAATTATTCGTAATGTTCTTGGTTATATCTTTTTTAGTTTCCGGTTTTAGCGGTGTTGTTTTTGCGGAAAAGGCTGAAGCCGGCACGGTTTGCGCACAGGCTCAGATGGATGCCGCGGCAGATGTAAACAAAGTTCTTTGGATAGGTTCCGGTTGTTTGTTAGGTGTTATAGGTATTTTAATTGGCTATGTGGCAAGCCCGTCTGTGCCCGCAAACAGAATCATGGGAAAATCATCTGATTATCTTCAGGCATACACATCATGCTATAAAGATGAAGGAAAAGGCGAGCAGGGGATGAACGCGATAATAGGCTGTGGAATTTCATCTGCCATTATGGGTGTTATTTATCTGATTTCTGCGGCTTCTATTTAAAGCAGCGGCTGTTAATATTAAATTTAAATAAAAACAAAAAACCGGGTATTATTTCCGGTTTTTTTTGTTTTTATAAGGCGGAGATAGTTTTGAAAAAATTAATAATTTCTTTTATTATGATTTTTTTCTGCGGTTCTGCAGCAGTATGCGGGGATTATGCTTTTTTGTTTAAAAAAGAATTAATAGAAAATGACATTGTTGAAAAACTATCAGGAGATTTTTATCTGCTGGAATCGGACGGCAAACGCGAAGACAAGGTTTTTTTTGAAATTAAAAAACCGGTACATCAAATAATAACCTTTGAAAAAGATGAGACAAAAGTGTTTTATCCTGAAGAAAATAAACTTTTTATAATTCCATCGGATAAAAATTTAGGAAATAACGCTTTGGGCCTTTCTGTGAAAAAAATTGATCCTGCTGCCATGGGTTTCATATTTGTAAAAAAAATTAGTTCTGACAGCGGAGTAATTTTTAAATGGGTTCCAAAAGACATAATAAGATCCGGAATAAAAAACCTGGAAATTAAATATGATTCAGATGATAACTTAACAGAAGTGGCTATGTATGGTCTTGCTCGGGCGATTTTAATGAGGGTTACGTATGGTAATTATCTGAAAATTGGCAATAAAAAATTTCCTCTTTTTGTGGAGGTATATTCAAAAATTTCCGGAGAATCATATTTGGAGAGAATGGTATATAAACTTAAAAAAACAGAAAAAGTTCCTGAATATGTAAAGTATTTTGTTGTTCCGAAAGATAGCATTGTTATCAGAGGAAAGCTATAATGAAAAAATATATTTTTTTTATATTTTTTTTGTTTTTAAGTTCTGTTTTATGTGCTTTTTGGGATGAAGATGCAGCAGATAAAGAATATGATAGTTTTAACGAGGAAAAACTGGAAAATGCTTTGTTAAATCAAGATTCATATCTTGAGTATACCGCCCTTGTTTTTATCAGGTTTTATCAAAAAAACATATCGGGTAAATCCGGCGCTCAATGTGTCTTTTATCCGTCCTGTTCGAGATTTTCGTTTTTTGCCATTAATAACTTTGGTTTGCTGGAAGGTGTTATTTTAACCGCCGGAAGGCTGCAAAGATGCCATTTATTTGCGGCGGAAGGCGGGTATAAAATTGATTATGAAAAGAATTTATTTGTTGATAACGTTGAAGAAAATATTATATTTTCCAGTTGCAGTGCAGGAAAAGGTGAAAAATGAAAAGGCTGTTTGTGATGTTTTTATTTGTGCTTTTTTTAACCCGTATTACTGCTGCCGGAAATGACGGCACGAGTTTTGCCGATTACCTTTTTAAACAAGGTGATTATTACAGGGCTATTGGTGAATATAAAAGATACATTTATTCCGGTGAAAAAAATAGCGCGGATTACGCTTATTTTATGGTGGCAAAGTCTTATTTGTTGGCGGATAAAACAGAACAAGCAAGGGATGCTTTTGATTATATTTTTCAAAACGGCGGAAAAAAATATAAAGCGGAATCTGCGAAAGGGAAAATACTGTCTTCTTATATCGGCAAAGAATATGAATATTCCCTTGTGCTGTGTAAAGCCTATTCTGAAATACTGCAAATATCCGAACTTGCTTATCTTCAGGGGATAAATTATCTGTCATTAAATGACTGGGCTGATTCAAAACTTGAATTTGAAAAAATTCAAAAGGGCAATGAACTCTATGATTCCGCCTATGCTATAGTGGAATATATTGACGGATATAAAGAGGTTCATCAAAAGAGTGAAGTGTTAGCCGGTTTTTTGGGTGCTGTTCTGCCGGGAGGAGGATACCTGTATTGCGAAAGATATGCCGATAGTTTGATTGCGTTTACTGTAAATGCGATAATTGCCTATAATTTATATAACAGTATCAAAGAGCACGACACTGGCGGGATTGTTCTTTATGGCATTGCCGGAGCTGTAATGTATACAACAAATATAACGGGGGGGATAACAGCGGCGGGAAGGTTTAACAATAATCAAAAGGATTCTTTTAAAAAACAGGCGCTTGAATTAAAGGTTGATTTGATAAAAATATTATTGCCTTAAATAATTTGTATCTATTCAAAACAGACGGGCAGGTTTTTATGGAACATATGGAATATGAAATTATTTGCCGGATATTTGTTTTTTTCCATAAAATAATGCTTGTTTTTGCCCGCTAATTCTGATATTATTTGCAGGCTTTTAAAAAACGCATGTTTTCGGATTCCGCGGCCGGTCCCTTTATCATAAGGGTGCCGCGGGAGATGATGAAAACAGAGGCGAAAAAACCGGCAGGAGGAACTACCATGCCACAGATTACCATGAAAGCTCTGCTTGAATCAGGCGTCCATTTTGGCCACCAGACCAAAAGATGGAACCCAAAGATGAAACCTTACATCTTTGCCGCAAGGAACGGGATTTACATCATCGACCTTCAGAAGACCTTAAAGTATACCAAGGAAGCGTCGCAGTATTTAAGGACAATCGTAAGGAACGGCGAAAAAGTCATATTCGTCGGCACAAAGAAACAGGCAAAAGACGCCATTAAAGAAGAAGCCATACGCTGCGGAATGCCTTACATTTCCACACGCTGGCTGGGCGGAATTCTTACCAATTTTTCCACCATCAAAACCAGGGTTGCCCGTTTAAAACAGCTTGAAGACATGGAAGCAACCGGATATATCAACCGCTACCCGGTAAAAGAAAAAATGAACATGTTAAAGGAAATGAAAAAGCTGCAGGATAACCTTGGCGGCTTAAAGGACATGAACGAACTTCCCGGCGCGCTTTTTATCATTGACGTAAAAAGGGAAGAAAACGCCGTCCGCGAAGGCAACAGGCTTGGAGTTCCGGTGGTTGCCGTTGTTGACACAAACTGTGACCCTGACGGAATAGACAAAATAATCCCCGGCAATGACGACGCCATAAGGGCTGTAAGGCTTATGTGCAAGATAATGGCCGACACCATCATAGAAGAAAAAGTGGCCATGGAAAAAGAAAAAGAAGTGGCGATGCAGAAGGAAGAATCGGAAAAGACAAAAGAACAGTCTGTTGAAGGAATGGAAAACGCGGCTGAAGTTGCGGCAGCGGCTGCAGATACTACAAATTACGCCGAAGTTTTCAAAGAAAAACCTGAAGGCGCGAAATAAGAGTTAAAAACAGAAAAAACTAAAAAAAGGTGATATAAAATGGCAGAAGTGACAACTGAACTGGTAAAAGAATTAAGGGAAAAAACAGGCGCCGGCATCGGCGACTGCCGCAAGGCTCTTATGGAATGCGAAGGCGATATTGAAAAGGCAGGCGAGTGGCTGCGCGAAAAAGGAATTGCTTCCGCCGGAAAAAGGGCGGGAAAATCGGCCAATCAGGGGCTTATTTTCAGCTATATCCACGGCGAAGGCAAAGTGGGCGTGCTGCTTGAAGTAAACTGCGAAACTGATTTTGTGGCCAGGACCGAAGATTTTAAGGAACTGTGCAAAGATATAGCCATGCAGATAGCGGCCATGAACCCGCTTTACGTAAGGCGCGAAGAGGTTCCTCTTGAAGTTATAGAGAAGGAAAAAGAGATTTACACAGCGCAGATGGCGGAAACAAAAAAGCCGGCGAACATAATTGAAAAGATAGTTCTGGGCAAACTGGACAAATATTTCAGCGAAGTATGCCTTTTAGAGCAGCTTTTTGTGAAAGACGACACCAAAAACGTGGATACCCTTGTTAAGGAAAAGATTGGAAAAATAGGGGAAAATATCTCGGTCAAAAGGTTTGCAAGGTTTGTACTGGGAGAAAACGTTTAACCCGCGAAAAGTTCAATATTTCATTGTGATTTAAGGGCGGATGTTTTATAATAAACAACAATCCCCTCCTCATTAACGTGGGGAGGGGATAATATTTTACGGGCCAATAAACTGCGATTATACCGATACCCTTTTAAAAGGCGGAGAATACATATGGCGAAAAAAGAAAAAACCGGCGGGAAAAATTACAAACGCATAATGCTGAAAATCAGCGGCGAAGCTTTGGCCGGCGATAAAAGCAGCGGGATTGATTACGAAACAATCCACAGCATTGCTTCGGAAATAAAGGAAGTTCAGAAAATGGGGGTTCAGATAGGCGTGGTAATAGGCGGAGGAAACATTTTCCGCGGTGGAAGGGGAAAAATCAAGATAGACAGGGTGGTGGGGGATTACATAGGAATGCTTGCCACAATTATAAACGCGATGGCCGTGCAGGACATCCTGGAACAGATGGGCGTCCACACAAGGGTCTTAACCGCGATTGAAATGAAGCAGATTGCCGAACCATACATCAGAAGAAGGGCTATGAGGCACCTTGAAAAAGGGCGGGTGGTTATCTTCGCGGGAGGCACGGGAAACCCCTACTTTACGACAGACACGGCCGCGGCTTTAAGGGGAATTGAAATAGGCGCCGAAGTGTTCTTAAAAGCCACAAAGGTTTCCGGCGTTTACAGCGGCGACCCCATGACGGATAAAAACGCGAAACGCTTTACTTCAATGAAATACATGGACGTGTTAAGCAAAAATTTAAAGGTCATTGATTCCACGGCGATATCGCTTTGCATGGAAAACAATATACCCCTTGTAATATTCAATATGAAGGAAAAAGGGAACATAAAAAAGGTTGTACAGAAGAAAAATATAGGAACCACCATAAGCTAAGGAGGCAATTATGAATCAGATATTTGCGGAATGCGAAGGCAAAATGAAAAAATCAGCGGAACATTTTATAAAAGAGCTTGGCGCGTTAAGGACAGGCAGGGCAAGCACGTCGGTGCTTGACGGCATCAGGGTGCCTTATTACGGAAATGAAATGCCCATAAACCAGGTGGCAAGCCTTGCGGTCATAGAAGCCAAGACAATAGACATAAAACCGTGGGATAAAGGGGCTTTGGCAGAGATAGAAAAAGCAATTATTGCTTCCAATCTTGGGGTATCGGTCACCAATACCGGGGATTCGCTTAAAGTAAGGTTTCCGGAGCTGACCGAGGAGACAAGAAAAGATATGGTTAAAAAAGTGAAAAAAATGGCCGAAGAGACAAAAGTCGACATAAGAAACATAAGGCGCGACGCGAATGAAAAGGCAAAGGAAAAAGAAAAGAAAAAAGAAGTGTCAGAAGACGATTTAAAAAACGCTGAAGGCAAAATACAGAAAATAACGGACAAAGCCATAGCGGACATTGACCACATAGCAAAGCAAAAAGAAGAAGAACTGATGAAGATTTAAGGATAATAATGTGGATAAAAACCGCCTGCCCGCGCACATAGCCGTCATAATGGACGGAAATGGCAGATGGGCAAAAAAAAGGGGACTGCCCAGGATAATGGGGCATAAAGAGGGGGCTGAATCCGTAAGGGTAATAACGGAAAGCTGCGCGGAACTGGGGATTAAATACCTTACCTTTTACGCGTTTTCCACTGAAAACTGGAAGCGCCCCGAACCTGAAGTGAAATTTTTAATGTCAATGCTTGATTCTTATTTAAAGCGCGAACGCGTAACCATCATGAAAAACAACATCCGTTTTAAATCAATAGGCGACAGGAAAAAACTGCCCGCTGTTGTCGTAAAAAAAATAAACATGCTTGAAAAAGAATCGGCAAAAAACACCGGCCTTACCATGATACTGGCGTTAAACTACGGCTCGCGCGATGAAATTAAAAATGCCGTCGTTAAAATAGCAAAAAAAGTGAAAAAAGGCGAAACCGCTCCTTCTGAAATCACCGAAAAAATGATAGAAGAAAACCTTTACACAAAAGGCGTTCCCGACCCGGACCTTATGATAAGGACAAGCGGAGAGATGAGGATAAGCAATTTTCTCTTATGGCAGCTTGCTTATTCAGAGCTTTATATTACGGCCACCCTGTGGCCTGATTTCAGAAAAAAAGAGCTTGTCGCCGCCATTGAAAATTATCAGGCGCGCGACAGAAGGTTTGGAGGGCTGACAAATGGTTAAAAGGATTATCATTTCGCTTATTATACTTCCTGTTTTTGTTTTTCTTATTTTTTACAAAAATCCGTATTTTTTTGTGGGCCTTAACATAATTGCCCTGACAATGGCTTTAAACGAGCTGTATGTAATGCTTGATAAAAAAGGCGACAAAAATTTCAGGCTGACAGGGCTTGCCATATCTTTTGTAATACTTGCTTTAATCACAATGCAGATGGAAAAGTCATACATATTTTTTGCCAGCGCCCTTTTTATAATGGGGCTGTTTTTTATGGTCATACTTAAAAAAGACACCGCTGAACTGCCAAGGGTATTTAATACGCTTGGGCCGGTGTTTTATATTACTGTTCTTGGTTCGTTTGGAATACTGTTAAGGTTCATAGAACCGGGAGGCAGCTGGTGGGTTTTTCTGCTTGGCCTTTTAACGCTTACTTATGACGGCGGGGCGTATTTTGTGGGTTCGGCTATCGGCAAACACAAACTTATTCCGGAACTGTCGCCGGGCAAAACAATAGAAGGGTGCATAGGCGGAATTGTCATAAATGTTATTGTTGCCGCGATAATATCCTATACTGTCCTGCCAAAAGGTTTTATCGCCCTGCATCACGTAATGATTCTGGCGCTTTTATTGTCCGTAACCGGGCAGATAGGCGATATTGCGGAATCGGTGATTAAAAGGTATTCGGGCGTAAAAAATTCATCAGACCTTTTGCCGGAGCACGGCGGTGCCCTTGATAAAATTGATTCCATGATGTTTAACGCTCCGGTATTATACTTCTACATAAAAACTTTTTTAATGTAATAAAAGGATAAACCTTGAAAAAAATAGCCATACTTGGCTCCACAGGATCCATAGGAAAATCCGCGCTTGAACTTTTTGACGGGCCGCTTTCGGATTACAGGGCTGTCGCCCTTTCGGCAAACGACAATGTCAAAGAGATGATAAGCCAGGCAAAAAAATACAAACCCAAATATGTAGCAATGCTTAACGCGGGCGCCGCGCGGTATTTAAGGGGTAAACTTAAAGGCGTAAAAGTTTTATCAGGCATTGAAGGGCTGATAAAACTTGCGGTATTAAAGGAAGCGGATGTGGTTCTGTTATCCGTGGTGGGCGCCGTGGGAATGGTGCCGCTTTTATCCGCGATAAGAAAAGGCAAAACAATAGCCCTTGCCAATAAAGAGGCGCTGATAATAGCCGGAGAGCTTATCAAAAAAGAGGCAAAGAAACACAAAGCCGTAATACTTCCGGTTGACAGCGAGCATAACGCGGTTTTTCAGGCAATGCAGGGAAATAAAAAAGAATACATTAAAAAGCTTATAATTACCGCTTCCGGCGGGCCTTTAAAAAACACGCCTTTTGAAAATTTCAGTAAAATATCAGTGGAACAGGCGCTTGCCCACCCCACATGGAAAATGGGAAAAAAGATAACCATAGACTCTTCCACCCTTATGAACAAGGGGCTGGAAGTGATAGAGGCGCACTACCTGTTTGATATACCTTTTGAAAAAATTGAAGTGGTGATACACCCTCAGTCCATTGTGCATTCGCTTGTGGAATATATAGACGGGTCTGTAATAGCACAGCTTTCCAATCCTGACATGAAGCTTCCTATTATGTACGCGCTTACATATCCCGAAAGAAGGCGCGGCGTCGTAAAACCGCTTGATTTGGCAAAAGCAGGAAGGCTTGATTTCTGCCCGGTTGATTTTTCAAAGTTCAAGGCGTTTTCAATCGCGCTTAAAGCCGGAAAAGCCGGCGGCACAATGCCGGCCTGCATGAACGCGGCCAATGAAACAGCCGTGCACGCTTTTCTTGAAAAACGCATTACATTTGATAAAATAACCGAAGTTGTTGAAAAAACGGTTTCATTGCATAAAAATATAAAGAACCCCAGTCTTGAACAGATATTAAAAACAGACCTGCTTTCAAGGCAGGCGGCACAGGAGATTATAAATGGTTGAAGTATTGTACATAATAATAGCGCTTGGAATGACCGTCCTTGTACATGAACTTGGACATTTTGTTTCTGCCAAAGCGCAGGGGATAAAAGTTGAAAAGTTTTCCATCGGCTGGGGCCCGCCAATTGTGTCCTTTAAAAAAGGCGAAACAGAATACATGATTTCGTGGCTTTTTTTCCTTGGCGGATTCGTAAAACTTGAAGGCGAGCATCCTGAAGAAGCGCATCCGGAAAATGAAAACGCTTTTTTAAACCAGCCGGTCCCTAAAAAAATGCTTGTGGCTGTATCCGGCGTATTTATGAACTATGTTTTCGCGGTTTTCCTAATTTGGGTGGTTTTAATGGCCGGAAACGATGTTTTAAAACCGCAGATAGGGAAAGTAAGCCCCGGTTATCCGGCGGCGCTTGCGGGAATAAAAACAGGCGATACCGTGACGGAGATTAACGGCAAAAAAATAAAATACTGGGAAGAACTGTCGCAGGGCATAAAAGAATCCGGCGATAAAGAAATGGTTATTAAATATACGCGCGAAGGCAAAGAAGAAACCGTAAAGCTGTTTCCAAAAATAGAGGAATCAGTGACCATATTAAATGAAAAGGAAAAAAGGCCTTTTATAGGTATAAGCCCGCTTGCCGAAACAATGTACATTGACAGTTTTGAAAAAGGTTATCCCGCGGAAAGTTCCGGGCTGTTAAAGGGTGATATGCTTGTATCTGTCAACGGGGAAAAGGTCAAATACTGGGATGATTTTAAGGCACAGATTCAGAAAACAGGGGGAAAGAGCGCGTTAATTGAGGTAAACAGAAAAGGCGAAACCGTAAAAATTAATGTCACACCTAAAGAAGAAAAATCGGAAAATGAAACTGTTTACGTGGCGGGCATTATTCCCGGGCTTAATACCATTAAAGAAAGATACAATCCGGCAAAGGCTTTTGTAAAGGCCTTTAACAACACATGGGAATTCACCGTGCTTACTGTAAAATCCATTTACAGGATGATAACAAGAAAAATGGCGGCGGACGTTGCAGGCCCAATAGGCGTAATGGAAATTTCGTATAAAGTCGCAAAGACCGGCATAATTAACCTTTTAATGCTGTTCGCGATAATCAACATAAACCTTGCGATAGTAAATTTTCTTCCGCTGCTTCCGCTTGACGGCGGCCTGGCGCTGATATTTGCCATTGAAGGAATAACAAAAAAACCCGTGTCATTAAAGTTCCAGGAAGCGCTTATGCAGCTTGGCTGGTTCCTTTTAATAGCATTGCTTGTATTTGTGACGTATAAAGACATAGCGCGGCTGTTTTTTAAGGTGTAATTATTTATAAGGAGATTTATGAATAATACAAAAGCTGTAAATATAGGCGGATTGAAAACAGGCGGCGGCGCGCCGGTGCGCGTGCAGTCCATGACCAATACAAAAACCGCTGACGCGAAAGCCACAATAGAGCAGATAAAAAAACTTGAAAAAGCCGGGTGCGAACTTGTCCGCTGCTCCGTGCCTGACCATGAATCCGCGCTTGCGTTAAAGCAGATAAAAAAGAAGATAAATATCCCTCTAATAGCGGACATTCATTTTGATTATAAGCTTGCCATAGAGGCCATGGAAAACGGCGCTGATAAGATAAGGATAAATCCCGGAAATATAGGCAATGAAGATAAAGTGACAGCCGTAATAAACGCCGCCAAAAAACACAATACCGCAATAAGGATAGGCGTTAATTCAGGCTCGCTGCAGAAAGATATTAAATATAAACTTAAAAATAAAAGCTCCTGCGATGCGGCTAATAATATGACAGCCAGCCTTATGGAGCACATAGAAAACTTTGAAAAGCATAATTTTGAAAATATTGTAGTGTCCTTAAAAGCGTCGGATGTAATGACGACAATTGAAGCTTATAAACTTTTTTCCAGAGAGCGCGACTATCCGCTTCACATAGGGATAACAGAGGCGGGCACTGAAATATCCGGAATGATAAAATCCGCCGAAGGCCTTGGGATACTTTTATATGAGGGGCTTGGGGATACAATGAGGGTGTCGCTGACGGCAGAACCGGAGCTGGAAGTTTACGCGGCTTACAGGATGCTGTCCAACCTTGGCATACGCAAATACGGCGTTGAAATAATTTCATGCCCCACCTGCGCCAGGACGGAAATTAACGTGATAAAACTTGCAAAAGACGTGGAAAAACTTACCATGTATATCCCGAAACCGCTTAAAGTGGCTGTGATGGGGTGCTCTGTCAACGGGCCGGGCGAAGCGGCGCACGCGGACATTGGCGTATCCGGCGGAAAGAAAGTGGGAATTATAACCGTTAAGGGCAAAATCATAAAGCGCGTCCCTAAAAAAGATTTGCTAAAAGAGTTTAATAAGGAACTGATGAAGTTTATAAAATAATAAACGGATTTATGGATGTATAAATTCAGGAGGTAATAAAATGAGATTTTCCAGTGCCTTAATAAACACCCTGCGCGAAACGCCCAAAGAGGCGGAAACAGTCGCGCATAAATTTATGCTGCGCGCGTGTATGATAAAAAAACTTGGCGCCGGCATATATGACTGGATGCCGCTTGGCTTCAAATCACTCCAGAAAGTAATAAGTATAATAAGGGAAGAGATGAACAAAGCCGGCGCGCAGGAGGTCTTATTGCCTGTGCTGTCACCGGCGGAACTGTGGAAAGAAACAGGGCGCTGGAACGTTTACGGCAAAGAGCTGATGAGGATTAAAGACAGGCACGACAACGAATTCGCCCTTGGCCCGACGCATGAAGAGGTTATAACCGACCTTGTGCGCAGGGAGGTAAATTCCTACAAGCAGCTTCCCATAAACCTATACCAGATACAGGGCAAGTTCCGCGATGAAATAAGGCCGCGTTTCGGCGTTATGCGTTCAAGGGAATTTTTAATGAAAGACGCTTACTCTTTTGACCGCGACGAAGAAGGCGCGATGAAAAGTTATAAAAATATGTTTGAAACCTACGTTAAAATCTGTAAAAGGATCGGTTTTAAATTCCGCGCCGTGGAAGCCGATTCCGGCGCCATAGGCGGCAATTTATCGTCAGAGTTTATGGTTCTGGCCGAGACAGGCGAAGACACGATAATATACTGCGAACAGTGCGAATACGCGGCTAATATGGAAAAGGCGTCGTTTAAAAAAGATCCGGTTGTGGACGCGGCGGAAGAGCCTTTGACAAAAGTGCATACTCCGAATATAAGAACCGTTGAAGAACTTGCGGCTTTTTTAGGGAAAAAACCTGAAGAAACCGCCAAGACAATACTTTACATAGTTGACGGAAAAAAGATGGCGGGAGCGGTAATAAGGGGCGACAGGGAAATAAACGAAGTGAAACTGAAAAACGCGCTTGGCGCTTCCGAAATACGCCTTGCCACACCCGAAGAGATACTTGAAAAAACCGGCGCGCCTGTCGGATTTGCCGGCCCGATTAATTTAAGGGAAAAAGGAATAAGGCTGGCTGTTGATGAAACAGCCGCGTATTTAAAAAACACAGTCACCGGCGGAAATGAAAACGACTATCATTACACAGGCGTTAACCGCGGCAGGGATTATCAGGAAAACCTTATTGCTGATTTCGCTGTTGCCAAAAAAGGGGATAAATGCCCCAAGTGCGGCGGGGCATTAAACGAACAGAAAGGCATAGAAATGGGCCACGTGTTTTTCCTTGGCAATAAGTATTCCAAATCGATGAAAGCGACATATCTTGACGAATCCGGAAAATCCAAAGAAATGGTTATGGGATGCTACGGAATAGGGGTTTCCAGGGTTGTGGCAGCTTCAATAGAGCAGAACAACGACGAAAACGGCATCATCTGGCCCATGGCAATAGCGCCTTATGAAGTCAATATCATAGTTGTTAACGCGAAATATAAGGAAGGCATGGATTACTGCGAAACTCTCTACAAAGAGCTGAAAGAAGCGGGCATAGATGTCATAATGGATGACCGCGACATATCGCCGGGCGTAAAGTTCAAGGACGCCGACCTTATAGGCTTCCCTTTAAGGGTGGTTGTGGGCGAAAAGAACTTTGTGACAGGGCAGGTTGAAGTGTCTTACAGGCGCGACCCTAAAAACAGGATAATGCTGGATAAAAATTCTGTTGCCGGTGAAATAATAAACATTGTCAAAAGTGAAAAAACCGGAAATACGAAGTAAGCCATAATGCTATAAAAACACTGTAAAATAATTGTTGACTTTTTTATCCTTAACTGATACTATTTTAGTATCAGTTAAGGATAAAAGGAGAAAAAATGAAACTGATAAACAAAGATACTGATTACGCGGTAAGGGCTTTAATGGAGCTTTCCTCCGGCGGGGATTCATATTTATCGGTTAAAAGCATTTCTGACAAACAGAATATCCCGTATCAATTCTTAAGAAGGGTTATCGCGCCTTTGATAAAAAAGGGCATTGTGAAATCAAAAGAGGGTTCTGAAGGGGGATTAAAGCTTGCCTTAAATCCCGCTAAAATAAAAGTGATAGATTTAATTAAAATTTACCATAAAGAATTTAAAATGTCAGAATGCATGTTCAGGGGCAAACCGTGCTGTAACCGGGAGGGCTGCGCGTTAAGAAGAGAAGTAATAAGGATAGAGCGGTGCGTAACCGCTGAATTTGAAAAAATGACAATAAAAACTCTGCTTCAAAAATAATTTAAGGAGGAAAAAAGATGGGAATGTACTGTAATCAGTGCCAGGAAACGGTAAAAAACACAGCCTGTACGGCAAAAGGGGTGTGCGGAAAAAATGAAAGCACTTCAAACCTTCACGACCTTCTGATATTCCTTTTACAGGGAATATCGTATTACGCGGAAAAAACAGGCAATAAAGAAAGAAAGTACGGGCTGTTTCTGTGCCAGTCCCTGTTTGCCACAATCACAAACGCAAACTTTGACGATGACAAGATTGAAAAACTTATAAGGCAGGCGTTTGTGTTAAGGGGAGAGTTAAAGGCAAAAGCCGGAAATGACAATAACGCGCCTGACTGCGCTGTATGGGAAGGAAAAACAAAGGAAGAATTCGCGCAGAAAGCGCTTCTTACAGGGGTTTTAAGCTACAGTTCAAATGAAGACGCAAGGTCGCTTAAATCCCTTATGTTGTTCGGGCTTAAAGGGCTGGCGGCATACGCGGACCACGCGGCAATGCTTGGCTATTATGACGATGAAGTTTTTGCTTTTGTGATAAAGGCGCTTGCGGCAATACCCAAAAACCTTGGCGCCGATGAACTGACCGCCCTTGTGCTTGAAACAGGCGAAACGTCGGTCAAGGCGATGGCGCTTCTTGACAAGGCAAATACGGAAACATACGGCAAACCTGAAATCACAAAGGTAAACATAGGCGTAAGAAATAACCCGGGAATCCTTATCTCCGGCCATGATTTAAAGGATATGGAAGAACTTTTAAAACAGACCGACGGCACCGGTGTTGATGTTTACACACACAGTGAAATGCTTCCGGCAAATTATTACCCCGCGTTTAAAAAATACAAACATTTCGCGGGCAATTACGGCGGTTCGTGGTGGCACCAGAATAAAGAGTTCGAGACATTTAACGGGCCTATTTTAATGACTACCAACTGTATTGTTCCTGTAAGGGATTCCTACAAAGACAGGATGTTCACGACCGGAATGGCGGGTTATCCGGGAGTAAAGCACATTTCAGACAGGGAACAGGGTAAGGCAAAGGATTTTTCCGAAGTGATAGCGCTTGCAAAGAAATGCGCGCCGCCTGTTGAACTTGAAAAAGGAGAAATTATAGGCGGTTTTGCGCACGACCAGATACTTGCCCTTGCCGACAAAGTTGTTGACGCGGTAAAAAGCGGCGCCATTAAAAGGTTTGTGGTAATGGGCGGCTGCGACGGCAGGCAGCCCGGAAGAAGTTATTTTACCGAAGTCGCGGAAAACCTTCCGAAAGACACGGTTATTTTAACTGCCGGCTGCGCCAAGTACAGGTATAACAAACTTCAGCTTGGTGATATCGGCGGCATACCGCGCGTGCTTGACGCGGGACAGTGCAATGATTCATATTCGCTGGCTGTAGTCGCGCTTAAATTAAAAGAGGTATTCGGATTAAAGGACATAAACGAACTTCCGATATCGTTTGACATAGCGTGGTATGAACAGAAAGCCGTTGCCGTACTGCTTGCGCTTCTGTTTTTAGGGGTTAAAGGGATAAGGCTTGGGCCCACATTACCGGCGTTTTTATCACCGGGCGTGGCAAAGGTGCTTGTTGAAAAGTTTAACATTAAAGCGACAGGCGAAGTAAAGGCCGATGTTGATGCGATGATGGCAGGAAAATAACCAAGAATAAGCAGGTATTTTTTTAAGCCCGCGGTTTTATGCCGCGGGCTTTTTTTTTGCCGCTGACGGGCAACAATACCTGCAAAAACAGTTATAATCAAAATTGACAAAATATCTTATTATTGATATTATTAAGATGTATTATTATCCTTAATTTTAAGGAGGGAAATATGAAATTTTTGGGTTTTATTACCGCTATTCTTGTTGTAATTGCCGTGGTTTTTGTCGGGGGAGCTGAAAATATAAGCGTTAAATGGGAAGAAAAATCAAGGGCCGAACTGAAAGACGCGGACCTTGAAGCTGCTCTGTATAAAAACATGAAATATGTTTATACCGTCGGAAAGTATGAAAGGGCAAAACAAATGATTGATAAATACCTTGAAACATATGATATCTATGATGAATATGACAAAAATGAATCAAGCGACAGGATAGATGACATGAATTATTATAAAGCAATGGTGCTTGACAGGATGATGCAAGGGACAAAAGCCAGGTTTGCCTATAAAGCTTATCTGGAAAGGTTCCCCGAAGGAAAAAACGTGAAAGGCGCAAAAGACAGGCTTGCGGAACTTGGCAACTTCTGATTTGAAAGGTGGAAAAATGAAAAAAATTACTGTATTTTTACTGTCGGTTTTTATCTTTTCCGGTCTTGTTTTCGCGGAGGACGATGATTTTATAATGTCCAGCGGGCCTGCCCGGCAGATAGAAGAGCAGAAAGCCGTTGAAGAGGTAAAGGATACGGCGACTTCCATACCGGCTGCGGCTGAAGATTTATCCGCGGCAGAACCTTCTGCCACACCCGTGGAAACAAAGGTTATTGCTATTGAAACAGCGCAGCCTTCCGAAACCCCCGCAATAGTGGTGGATGAAAACGGCGATACCGAAGGCATAATTATACTGCTTCCCGGCGAAACAGAGCCGTCAGAGATAGAAAAATTCATAGCGAAAAAGAAGGAAGATTCCGCGCCGCAGGAAAAAAGGGCTGACGTTGATTACGGCGACCTTGAAGAGCGAGGCGAGGGCGGCGAATTTGTGGTTGATTACGAAGATGCCGGCGAGGGCGAACTTATACTTGTGGAGGATGAGAAAAAAGGAAAAATTCAGAGCGCGGGTTATGTGCTTGTGGAGCGCGCCGGATTTATTTCGGATAATTTCGCGGATGACGGGTTTATTTATACCGTGGACAACAAACTTATGATGGTTCAGAATGACAGGGCTTACGTCAAGATAACCGTCGGAAAAAGCGTTAAAGCAGGAAGCGAACTCATGATTTATGACGATTCCGAGGAAATTTTTGACAAAGAAACCGGAGAAATGCTTGGAAAACTTGTGAAGGTAAACGGCGTGGCAAGGGTCACAAAAAACATAAAAGATAATATCTTTCAGGTGGTAATAACCAAAAGTTATGATCCCATAGGGAATAAAGATAAGATAAAGCTGCGCAGGGAAGTCAAGGATTATCAGGCAAAACTTTCAAGAAAGGTAAAATCCAAAAATGTTGAAAGGCAGGGCAGCGTAATTAAAACCGTTAAGGGCCCTTTAAATTTCAAAAACAAGGATATTGTCTATATTAACATCGGGCTGGATAAGGGCATACTGCCCGGGGAAAAACTTGAAGTATTAAGGGAGACACCTGACCCTGAAAACAAGGAACCGGATTTGTACCACGTTGTGGGCAGCATAATGGTTATTAATTCCATGAAAAGCAGCGCAACGGCGATAGTTATTGAGCAGAGCGAGGTTTTCAGCGAAGGTTACGCAGTAAAAACTATTGCTAAATAGAGGCATTCATGAAGCAGAACGGCATTCTTTCCTTACAGGTCCTGGCGGGATTTCTGGTTTTTATTTTGGCGCTTAATCCCCTTGCAATGGAAGCAAAGTGGGTTTTCGCTTTTATCTGCGGGATTGCCGTGCTGATGTCCTATATGAAATCATGGATAAACGGCCTCTTTATATCCGTGTTTTCGGTTTTTATTTTCTATTCCGTAAACGGATTAAAAACCGGCGAACTTATGTTTTATCTCTTTTCCATGCCGTTTTTGTCCGTGCTTGCCGATTTTTCAAGAAAAATAAGAAAAGATGCCGCGCTGAAAAACGCGGATTCGGAAGAAAAAGAATTTGTCAATAAAGTCGTAAATTCGCTTATGCTTGCGCACGATATGCTGCGCGAGATAAAGACGGATACAAATTCAATGGCTGTAAGGAAAGTGCTTTCAAGGAACATAGAGTCAATAATGGGCATAAGGCACATGCAGGTTTACGCGGCGGACCAGGCAAAAGAAGGCGCGATGATTTCTGTTTTTTCACACGGAGAAATGCACGGCGTAATAAAAACTGAAATTGACGAAGCCGCGGTAAAAGGCCTTTTTCTGAAAAACCTGGACGCGCATGCAACGGGATTCATTGAAAATGCCCGGGGTTTAAACGCGGTTATTGTGCCTGTGTATGATGAAAATAAGCTGCGCGAGCTTACGGTGGCGGTAAGGGAAAAGCCCTTCAGGGAAATAGACGTTTACATACTTGAATTTTTCAGCGAGCAGGTCTTTATAATAATGGAAAAGCACGCGCTTATTTCAAAGCTTAAAGGCAATTACGAAAAGATAATTCAGGCCCTTGCCATCGCGATTGACATCAAGGACCACGAGACCCACGGCCATTCAATGGCCACAATGACATACGCCATACGGCTTGCGGAAAAACTTGGCCTGCCGGAAAAAGAAAAGGAAAAAATACGCTACGCCTCGCTTCTGCACGATATAGGCAAGATAAATATAAGCAGCAGCATACTGAATAAGCCGTCTTCGCTTACGGAAGAGGAATTCGGGATAATTAAAAAGCATCCCAAAGAAGGGGTCGGCATCCTTAACAAACTGGATATATTTGAAGAGATACTGCCTATAATACTGTATCATCATGAACACTTTGACGGCAGAGGTTATCCGTCGCAGCTTAAAGGGGAGGATATCCCGCTTGGGGCCAGGATATGTTCCATAGCGGACGCGTATTCGGTAATGCGTTCCGACAGGCCTTACAGGAAGGCGCTTACAAAAGACGCGGCCGTAAACGAACTGAAAAAATGTTCCGGTTCGCAGTTTGATTCAAAACTTGTCGGAAAGTTCCTTGAAATTATAGAAGAGGAAAACGGCGCGCCTGCCGGAAATCAGCTGAACTGAAATGGATGACATAAAGGAGTTTTCCAGGCTTAAAGAAAAGATACATAAAGAACGCGGGCTTGATGTCAACCAGTACAAGGAAAACTACCTGAAAAGAAGGCTTGCGGTAAGGATGAGGGCGCTGGGTTTAAGGCTGTACGGGGAATATTTAAAGGTGCTTGAAAAAGATTCCGGTGAAATGGCAGTGCTTCTTGACAAGCTTACCATTAACGTGACACAGTTTTTCAGGGACCCGGAAGTCTTTATTGTGTTTGAAAATGATATACTGCCGCAGATGCTGTCATCCGGAATGAAAAAAATAAGCGTATGGAGCGCGGGCTGCAGCTCCGGTGAAGAGCCTTATTCCATAGCGATTTCCATTGAAGAGACCGCGGAAAAGCTGGGAATCAAAGGATTTGACTATGAAATTCACGCGACAGATATTGACGAGGCGATAATATACAAAGCCATAGAGGGAAAATATGAGGGGCACACCCTGGACAACGTGGCCGCGTCCAGGAGAAATAAATATTTTATTAAAGACGGCGGCTTCTACAGGATTAAAGATTCAATTAAAAAAAAGGTCAAGTTTATAAGGGCCAACCTTATGAAGCCGTATTTAAAAGAGCAGTTTGATTTTGTTTTCTGCAGAAACGTGATAATATATTTTTCAAGGGAACTGCAGAAAAACGTGCTTTTGTATTTTCATGAAGCGCTTAAAAAAGGCGGCATTTTTTTCATGGGAAAAACTGAAACTATGCTGCTGGAATACAGGGACAAATTTAAGTGCATTAATATAAAGGAACGTATTTTTACCAAGCTGGAAGAAGAAAAGGGAGAATAGATGCAGACAGTACAGGACCATATAAACCTGGGGCTTGCTTTTACGGTCAGCAGAAATTTTGCGCAGGCTATTTCAGAGTTTGAAAGGGCGCTTTCCATAAATCCGGATGACGCGGAGGTGCATTCGCACCTTGCAAACGCGTATGTCTTTAAGGGGGATTACGATAAAGGGGCGGAGGAGTACGCCAAAGCCCTTAAGCTTAATCCGATGAATATTAACGCCCTTATGAAACTTGGGAAACTGCACGCCAACATGGGCAAATTTGAAAAAGCCCTTGAAGAATACAAAAAAGCCATAGAAATTAAACCCAAGGACCTTGAATTAAAACACGGCCTTGGCGACCTTTATATTAAAATGGACAATCTTGACGAAGCGCTGAAAATATACAGGGAAATACTTGACTTAAAACCGGAGTACAGCGAGGTAAGGTTTAAATCCGGATATATTTATGAAACCCGTAAAAAACACACGGAAGCCGCGGCTGAATATGAAAAAGTGCTTCAGGCAAATCCGAAAAGTTCCGGAATTCATTCAATGCTTGGAAATGTATACAGGGAACTTAAGGATTACTCCAAAGCGGTGGAATACTATGAAAAAGCTGTAAAGATTAACCCTTCCGAAACCGGGGTTGCCTATAATCTTGGCATTCTTTATTACAACCAGGGAAAATTTGAACAGGCTTTAAAGGAACTGCTGCGTTCAAAAAATTCGGAGCAAAACAGCGATGTATGCCTTCTTGTGGGCGAAATATACAGCAAACTTGGGAAGAAAAAAGAGGCCGTTGAAGAATATAAAAAAGTGGCGGAAATGGGAGCGGCTGACGCGGAGGTCCATAAAGCGCTTGGATATATCTATATGGAAGAAGGCCAGCCGGATGACGCCATTACCGAATACAAAAAAGCGCTTGATAAAAAAGGCGACGATGTGATGATTCTGGAAAACATAGGCAATATCTATTATAAAAAAGTAATGTACAGGGAGGCAAAGGATTATTTTAACAAGGCAATAGAAAGAGGAAGGGAAAACGGGGATATTTATTATAAAATGGGGAATATGGCGCTTAAAGAAAGCAAGCCCGAAGACGCGAAAAAATACTGGAGAAGGTCGCTTGAATTAAGCCCTGACAATGAGATTGTAAAAAAGAATTTAAAGCTGCTGGGCGGTTAGGCATAAAATGGAAATGATAAAAAAGCAGGATAAAAGCCTTGGCACGCTGCTTTTGCAGGCTGAATACATAAAAAAAGAACAGCTTGAAGATGCGCTGCGAGAGCAGGCGGATACAGGCGAACCGCTGGGAAAAATACTTGTAAGAAAAGGCGCGATAAGAGAACAGCAGATAATGGAAGTGCTTAAGGGGATGCTTGTAATTGTTTTTCAGGTATGCAATGAAAATTTTGCCATTGAAGTGGTGTATTCAAAGGAAATTATCAAAACAAAAAAAATAACGCCTGTCCCGGGAATGCCCCCGTATATACTTGGTATGATGGGAATAAGGGAAGACGTGATTCCCATAATAAGCCTTTCCGGTAAAATTTTCGGCAAGCCAAGCCCTGTTGATGAAAATTCAAGGGTAATAATTGTGGAAGTGAAAGAGGAAAAAATAGGGTTTCTTGTGGACGGCGTGGCAACGGTGCGTAATTTTAACGTTTCTGATTTTGAAAACGTTTCTAAAAGCGCTTTCAGCGCTGATAAAAAATACATTGCCGGGCTAATAAAAGACAGCGGGCAGATAGTGACGCTTCTTAAACCGGAAGCGATAACTGAAAAGGAAAACGGCGCATAGTGGCGGAACAAGGGGATGCACCAAAAAAAGAAACCAAAGATGACGCTGTATCTTTAAATAACCTTGGCGTATATCATTACTCCAAAGGCATGTATCAGGAAGCCATAGAAAATTTCAAAAAAGCAATCGAACTTAATCCGAATTACGTTCAGGCCAGGGAAAACCTTAAATCCGTAAACAAGCAGACAGGCATATACGACCGCGCCATACTTGCCTATCGCAAAGCCGTGCAGTTTTATTCGGAAGACCCTGAAACATACTATAACCTTGGCAACGCCTTAAGCTACACCGGGGAGTATCAGGAAAGCCTTAAACTTTTAAGCCGCGCGCTGGAGCTTAATCCGGAGCACCTTCTTGCAAGGAACCTGATGGGCGTTATTTATAAAAACACAGGCGAGTACGACAAGGCGGAAGAAGTTTTCAAAAAAGCCCTGGAAAAGTATCCGAACTACGCGGAAATAAGGAACAACCTTGGAGAGACCCTTTATAAAAAAGGGTTTTACGAAGAGGCGGAGGCTGAACTTAAAAAAGCCGTTCAGATTAACAAGGAATACGCGCTTGCGTATTACAACTTAAGTTTTGTATACGGCGAGCTTTCCAAAGACGAAGAAGCGCAGATGTGTTATAACAGGGCTGTTGAACTTAACCCTTCTTTTGTGCAGTCCAACAAGACGCTTGTAATAGAACATTTTGACGAAAAGTCCCAGAAGCGCGAGAAATTCGTGGAATCAATGAATGAAGACAGGAAAGAAGAGGCGTATTACAACCTTGCCCGCGTAAATAAGATGAAGGGGTACACCGACGACGCGATAAGGGAGATAAAAAAAGCGATTTCCCACAACGGCGCGAATCCCGCGTATTATAATTTCTTCGGCGAGCTTCTTATTAAAAAACACCTTTTAAGCGACGCTATTGAAGTTTTTAAGCAGACGCTTAAAATAGACCCGGAAATGGCGGATGCCAAGGTTAACATAGCCGTGGCCTACAGGGAAATGGGGGATTATAAAAAAGCGCTTGCCGTGCTTGACGCGGTGGAGGAGGAAAATCCGGAATTCAGAAGGATAGAACTTGAAAGGGCTGTTGTGTTCATAAAACAGGACCTTCTGGATGATGCGGTAAAAAAATTAAAAGCGCATCTGGAAAAGGAGCCGTATGATACAGAAGGGCGCTACTATCTTGGAACGTGCTATTACAGATTAAAACGGTATGATGAAGCGGTGACTGAATTCAGAAGCGCGCTTGAACTGCAGCCGCATTACATGAGAAGGCCGGAGATTAACCTTTATCTTGGCCTTGTCCTGACCGATAAGGGAAGAAATGAAGAAGCGGTAATAGAGTATCAGAAGGTTATTTCCATGCAGCCTAATAACGCGGTGGCCTACAACAGCATGGGCGTTTCATACAAAAATATGGGCGATTTGGATACTGCCATTGAATACTATAAAAAAGCGGCTGAAATAGACCCGGGATACTTTAAGGCTTATAACAACCTTGGCGTGGCTTTGTATAAAAAGAATTTTTTCATTGAAGCCGTGAAATATTTTGAAAAAGCGCTGGAAATAGAGCCGGGTTATGATGTGGCCAGAAAGAACCTTGAAGCCGCCAAAAAGAAAGACACGGTCTTTAAGGAAACCATAACAAAATTAAGCGAAAAAGCCCAAAACGAGGAGAAAAACCCGGCAATTCACAGCGATTTGGCAGCCGCGTACAGAAATACTGGACATTTGCAGGAGGCTGTTGTAGAATATAAAAAAGTGCTTGAAATACAGCCTGATAACAGGGATGCGGTGCTTAATTTAGGGTCGGTATATTACGAAACCGGAAATTATGACGAGGCTGTAAAGTGCTTTATTTTGGCCGTGTCGTCCGGAAGCAAAGACCCCGCGGCGCATATGAAACTTGCTTTGGCCTACCATAAAAAAGAATGGTGGGATGAAGCGGACATTGAATACCATAAAACGCTGGAAATTGACCCTAAAATGACCGAAGCGTATTTCAGGCTTGGGGAAGTGTTCAGAAATAAAAGCTGGTGGGATGAAGCCATAGAAATGTGGAAAAAATACGTTGAAATAAATCCCAACAGCGAACTTGCAACCCAGTCACAGGAAAACATACGGATGGTTGAAATATGGAGAAAAGAACTTCAGCTATCGCCGTCAGCCGCAAAAAAGAAGATAATTAAATAATGAAAAAAATAACGGTCATAACAGCCCCTTCAAAGTTTGAAGCGTTAAGGAAGAAAATGATAGAAACCGGCGTGTGCGGCCTTACGGTTTCATCTGCCGAAGGTTTTGGGGTTCAGAAAAGCAAACTTGACAAGATGAAGGACCAGGATATAGCGGTGGAGTTTCTGCCAAGGACTAAGGTGGAAATGGTGGTAAAGGACAACGAAGCCGAAAAGGTTATAAAAGAAATATTGGAATGCACAAGGACCGGAAGGATAGGGGACGGCAAAATATTTGTTTCGGAAATTATTGACGCGGTAAGGATAAGGACGGGCGAAAGAAAAGAAGACGCCCTTTGATATAAATTCCATATGGAGGAAATGTTTAAATGGCAAAAAGAATATTAATAGCCGATGACGCGGCGTTCATGAGGATGATGCTGAAAAATATACTGACTTCGGGCGGGTATGAAGTGGTGGGGGAAGCGGGCAACGGCCGCGAGGCTGTTGAACTTTATAAGAAACTTCTTCCTGACATGCTTATCTCGGATATGGTAATGCCTGAAATGGGCGGTATTGACACTTTAAGGGAGATTATGAAAGATTATCCGGCCGCGAATGTCCTTATCTGCAGCGCCATAGGGCAGCAGGCGCTTGTAATTGAAGCCATTCAGGCGGGGGCTAAAGATTACATTGTAAAACCTTTTGAACAATCAAACGTGCTTGAAACCGTAAGAAAAATAATAGGAGCATAAATGCCAATTAAACTTAGCGACTATCACAAAGACGCGCTGCGCGAAATGGGAAATATAGGCGCGGGCAACGCGGCCACCGCGCTTTCGCAGCTTTTGGGCAAGGATGTTTCTTTAAGCGTGCCGGAAGTTGTTATGGTGCCCGCGGATAAAATGGTTGACAGGATAGGGATAAAAAATCAGATAGTGGCCGCTGTTTACCTGAAAATTTTCGGGGATGTCACAGGGCGGGCGCTGATGATATTTCCGCAGGACAAAGTGTTTTTAATTATTGACCTTTTAATGAGGCGCAGCCTTGGGACCACAAAAGAATTCGGGGAAAATGAACAGTCCGCGCTTAGGGAGATAGGGAACATACTGATATCATCATATATGAACGCGATAGCCAAACTTATGGGGCTGAATTCCGTGCCGTCGGTTCCGGCGCTGGCTGTTGACATGGTAGAAGCGATATTTCAGACGGTTTCCGCGGAAATAGCCGAAACCGGGTCGGAAGCGCTGCTGATAGAAACCGACATGGTTGAAGAAACCGCCAAGATACAGACAACGGTTTTTTTGATTCCTGATGAAGAATCCATGCGTAAGATATTAAAGGCGCTTGACAATACGGCAAGCGGCGCCTGAAAAATAAATGGCCGTTAAATGCATTAAGGTTGGAATGGGAGAGCTGCACACGGGAGTAAGCGGCGAAGTTTTAACCGCTTACGGGATAGGATCCTGCATTGTGGTTGTATGTTTTGACGAGGAAAAACCGCTTGCGGGAATGCTTCACGCAATGCTTCCGGAAAAAATGGGCAAGGCACACGATAAAAACAGGTACGCGGACACGGGAATAGAGAACCTTGTCAAATCAATGATTGATTTGGGGGTTAACATAAAAAATATGCGCGCCAAGATATTCGGGGGCGCAAGGATGTTTGAAATAGGAAACGAATCTGACGCAATAGGGTCAAGGAACATAAAAAAAGCAAAAGAAATTCTTGAAAGAAAGGGTATCCCGATTCTTGGGGAGGATACCGGAAGCAATTACGGCAGGACTATAGAATATTTTGTGGCGGAAAAAAAGGCGCAGGTCAGAAGTTTTGGCAGGGATATTAAAATAGTGTGAGGGAATGATGGCCGGAAATAACAGCGGTAAAAAAGGTTTTTTTCTGAAGAAGATGCTTATAATAAACCTGTCGGTCGCGGTGTTGACGGGTATTGTCCTGGCTTCGTCGCTTTATTTTTTAAGGCTGTATGAAAAACCTTTTATGTTTTTTATGCTCACCATAGGCGTGCTTGCACTTGCGGGCGCCGCAGCTGTTTTTATGGGTGCAAAAGCCGTGATAGACGCTTTTACCAATGTTGCTTTCTTTTTTGACAGGGTCGCGGACGGAGACTTAACCACAAAGGTGGAGGAAAAGGACGGTTTTCTGCCTGTTATTGCAAGGCCTATAAACAAGATGACTTCTTCAATGAAAAAAATACTTCTGCAGATGAAGGAGTCAATTGACAATATGAGGATGCTGTCGGAAAACCTGTCGGCATCCACTCAGCAGATAAACGCGTCGGCGGAGGAAATTAGCTCCACTGTCCAGCAGATAGCCCGCGGAGTGGAACAGCAGGCGGAGCGCACGGTTGAAACTTCAAGGATTATGGAAAACATGTCGGATTCAATCCAGACTGTGGCGCAGAAATCCGAAGACGTGTTAAACGTTGCCAACGAAGCCAAGGATGCTTCCGAAAAAGGCATGGAAGCGGTAAAGCAGACAATTGTAAAAATTGACGATATTGTGCAGGTCACAAGCAAGGCAAAGGATTCCATAGAGGAACTTAAGAGGTATTCGGAAAAGATAGAAGAAGTGGTGAATATAATAACCGAAATCGCCGACGAAACCAACCTTCTTGCACTTAACGCCAACATAGAGGCGGCGCGCGCGGGAGAGGCGGGGCGCGGTTTTGCGGTTGTGGCGGAAGAGGTACGAAAACTTGCGGAAGGGTCCGGCGATGCCGCCAAAGAAATAGCCGGCCTTGTTGAAGACATTCATGAACGCACCGCCCAGGTGGTGGTGGACATAATGACCGGCGTGCGCGAAACCGAAGAGGGCAAAACCGTGGTAAAAGAGAGCGGCCAGGCTTTAAAAGAAATAAATACCGTTGTCACAAAAGTGGTCGCGCTTGCCAATGAAATATTCAGCCTTACAAAAGCGCAGGCAGAGGATACTGATAAAGTTGTAAAAGCGGTTGAAGAGATAGCTGCTGTGTCCGAACAAACCGCCGCTGGAACCCAGCAGGCTTCGGCGTCCACGCAGGAACAGACGGCGTCAATGCAGGAAATAGCGGCGCAGGCGCAGGAACTGGCGCAGATGACGGAAACGCTCCGCGAATCTGTTTCCAAATTTAAGACGGAGTAAAAAGTGGAAAAGAAAATAGTGGGATTCAGGCTGAAAGGCGAGGAATTTGCCTTTAATATTATGAAGGTTGTGGAAATAATAAGGCTTAAACAGATAACGCCGGTGCCCACTGCGCCGTCCTTTATAGAAGGCGTGATAAACTTAAGGGGAAAGATAATACCGATAATAGACCTGCGCAAGCGGTTTAAACTGCACGAAGACGCGCGCGGAAAAAACGTAAGGATAATAATAATAGAAATGCACGGCAGCCAGCTTGCGGGAGTGATTGTGGATGAAGTGACGCAGGTGCTTTCCGTACCTGAAGAGCAGATACTGCCGGCGCCTCCTTCAATAGTAAGCGTCGGAGGCAAATACATAGAAGCCGTCGTGCAGCTTGACGATAAGATAGTGGTTTTTCTTGATATAGAAAAAATATTTTCTGAAGAGGAAAATTCCGAAATTCAGGGGATATCCATGATGGAGGCGGGCATTGAAGAAAGTCCTGATTGTTGACGACACAAAATTCATGAGAAGCATGCTGAGAAATATCCTTAAGAAAAAGGATGTTGAGGTTGTGGGCGAAGCTTCAAACGGAAAAGAAGCTCTTGAAAAATATAAAGAGCTGCGCCCTGACCTTGTCACCATGGATATCATAATGCCCGAGATGAACGGCATAGAAGCGGTAAAAGCGATACTGGCGGAGGATCCTTCGGCAAAAATACTTATGTGCAGCGCGATGGGCCAGCAGGCAATGGTCATAGAGGCCATTCAGGCGGGCGCCAAGGATTTTGTAATCAAACCTTTTCAGCCGGCAAGGGTTCTGGAGGCGGTTGACAGAACACTGCAGGAGAGCTGATAAATGGGAAAGACAAGGGTACTTGTTGTTGACGATTCCGCTTTTATGAGAAAAGTAATACCCCAGATGCTTCAGGAAGATGATGAAATTGAAGTTATTGACACTGCCAAAGACGGCCAGGAAGCCATTAAGAAAACCTTTGAGTTAAAACCGGATGTTATAACCCTTGACGTGGAAATGCCAAAAATGGACGGCCTTACCACCCTTGGCTACATAATGAGCGAAACGCCGACTCCCGTTATCATGCTCTCCGCGTATACCCCTAAAGGCGCGGAAACCACGCTGCAGGCGCTTGAATACGGCGCCGTGGATTTTGTGTGCAAACCATCCGGCGAGATTTCAATAGACATAAAAAAGGTAAAGGAAGAACTTGTAAAAAAAATAAAAGCCGCGGCAACCACCGATGTTTCCAAACTGACATTTTTTACCCCGGAAAAAGTTGAAAAAAAATCCGGAGACAAAGAAAAAGAGGTTAAGGATTTTATTCTTGTTACCGTTGCGACATCAACGGGCGGGCCAAGGGCGCTTTCGGAATTCCTGCCGAAAATACCAAGAAACCTGCCTGCCGCGTACCTTGTGGTGCAGCATATGTCGCAGGGCTTTACAAAAACCCTGGCGGAAAGGCTTAACAGCCAGTCCCTTATAAGCATCAAGGAAGCCGAAGAAGGCGAAATTATAACCGCGGGCAAAGCGTACGTGGCGCCCGGCAATTATCATATGGAAATAGAAAAAGAAGGCGGGCAGTACAAAATAGCGCTTAATCAGAAACCCACCAGGCTTGGCGTAAGGCCAAGCGCGGATATGACGCTGTTTTCGGTCGCGGAAAAATTTGACGGAAAAACGCTTGCTGTGGTTCTGACCGGAATGGGCAAGGACGCGTCAGCGGGCGCGGAAAGGCTTAAGGCAAAAAAAGGCGTCATACTGGCGCAGGACAAAAACAGCAGCGTTATTTTTGGAATGCCCAAAGCGGTAATTGACAGGGGGTTGGCTGACGAAGTGTCATCCATCTCCGGAATGAAAGACGCGCTTGTTTCCGCTATAGAGCGCATAACGGGCGGCAAATAATGGATATGGAAAATTACAGGGAAGTCTTTATGGAAGAGGCAAGGGAAAACGTCAACAACCTTAATAATTCCCTTCTGGCCCTTGAAAAAAACCTGGATGATTTAACGCCGGTCAACGAACTTTTCCGCGCGGCGCACACGCTTAAGGGGATGTCCGCGACCATGGGGTATGACAGGATGGCCGGATTTACCCACATCCTGGAGGAAGTGCTTGATTCCATACGCTCCGGAAAGACAAGGCCCACGCTGGAAATTATGAACCTGCTGTTTAAAAGCGTTGACGCGCTTTCCGATTTCATTGATTCCATTGCGGAGACAAACACTGACTATTCCGCGGGCGCCGCAATTGTGGCGGACAGCATAAAAAAACACCTTGAAAGCGGGCAGGATACGCCTGAAACGCCTGTGATTAAACCGGCAGCGGAAAAAAAAGAAGCGCCCGCGGCTGATATTGCCGGCGGGTTTAAATCTGTTGTGGACCAAAAAACACTGGACGCGGCGGCGTCAAGGTCCATGAATGTTTTTTATATAAAAATAATCCTTGATGACAAATGCGCGTTTAAAAACGTCCGTGCTTTCATGGTTTCAAGGAACCTTTCGGAAAAAGGCGAAATTATAGGGTCCAGCCCTTCTTCCAAAGATATTGAAGAGGGTAACTTTAACGGCGAATTTGAATTTGTTTTTGCAACCGAACTTGGCGCCGCGCAGGCAAAGGCGCTTGCCGCAAAAGTTTCCGAAGTAAAGGAAGTGCTGGTTAAGGAAGCTTCCGGCGCCAAAAAAAGCGCGGAGCCTGAAGCGCAAAAAAAACCGGACGAAACGGTTTTAAGCGCGGATTCGGCCGCGGCAAAAGAAAAAAAACATTCCTCTTCGCAGAGCGTAAGGGTAAGCATAGAAAAACTTGACACGCTGATGAACCTTGTCGGCGAGCTTGTGATAAACAAGATAAGGTTTGACCAGATTGCAAAAGAAAAAAAATACGGCCTTCTTAACGACACGGTGGAGGAATTTGACAGGGTCATTGACGAACTTCAGATAGAAATAACAAGCGTAAGGATGCTTCCTGTGTCAAATATGTTTGACCGGTTTCCGCGTTCCGTGCGCGACCTTGCCGTGCAGTCAGGAAAGCAGGCCGATGTTGAAATTGAAGGCAATGACATAGAAATAGACAGGACAGTCCTGGAAGAAATGAGCGAGCCCCTTCTTCATCTTATAAGAAATTCCGTTGCGCACGGCATTGAAATGCCTGATGACAGGATTAAAGCGGGCAAGAATCCAAAGGGAGTCATAAGGCTTTCGGCAAAAAGGGAGCGTAATTCGGTCATAATAGAGGTATCTGACGACGGCGCGGGAATTAACACCGCCGCTGTCAGGAAAAAAGCCCTTGAGAGAAAAGTTGTAACAGAAGAACGTTTAAGGAACATGAGCGATGAAGAAGTGGTGTCGCTTATAGCGCTGCCGGGTTTTTCCACGGTGGAAAGCGTCAATAAGGTTTCAGGCCGCGGCGTAGGCGTGGATGTCGTAAAAACAAAGGTTGAAAGCTTCGGCGGCATTTTTAAAATAGAAAATTATCCCGGTGAAGGTTCAAAATTCATAATGAAGCTTCCGCTTACCCTTGCGATAGTGCAGGCGCTTCTTGTGAAGGCGGGCAAAGAAACGTATTCCATACCTGTAATACATACCGTTGAAACCTTTGAAAGTTTTGAAAAAGACTACCGTTTTATTCAGAACAGGAAGGTTATTATATTAAGGGAAGAGGTAATACCGGTTTACAGCCTTATGGAACTTCTGGGAAAACCGCGTACGGAGTCGGCGTCGCACGAGCTTGTGATTGTGGACGTAAGGGACAAAAAAGCCGCGATAGAAGTGGACCGCGTGATAGGCCAGCAGGAAGTCGCCATAAAAAGCCTGGGCGAATTCTTAAAATTCGCCAGGGGTTTTTCGGGCGTCACCATACTTGGCGACGGCTCCATAAGCCTTATTGTGGATATTACGGCTCTGCTTTAAGAATACTGTTTGACACATGAAAGTTTATGAAATATCATTAAGTCCGGAAAGAAAAAAACAACAGGAGTTTAAAAATGCCCGATGATTCGCTGCTGACGCTTACAGAGATTCAGGTGGACGCGCTTAAAGAGGTCGGAAACGTTGGCGCCGGCCACGCCGCGACAGCCCTTTCGCAGCTTTTAAAGAAAAAAATAATGATATCCGTGCCGCAGGTAAAAATATTAAAGCTTCAGGAAGTTGAAAACCTTCTTGGCGATTCAAACACCCTGGTGGCGGGAATTATAATGAATGTTCTTGGCGATGTGACAGCCAAGATACTTCTGCTTCTGACAAGGGAAAGCGCGCTGTCGCTTGCCGATATGCTTCTGCAGAACCCCGTGGGCACCACTAAAGTTTTATCCGAAGTCGGGAACTCCGCAATTAAAGAGACGGGAAACATACTTGCGGGCGCGTATATGAACGCGCTTAATGAATTTCTGGGATTGTTGTTATTGCCTTCGGTGCCAAGCCTTGTTTTTGACATTTCGGGCGCCATTCTAAACTCCCTTTCCGAAGGGTTTGAAGGGATGTCCACGCATATACTTTCAATTGAAACCCAGTTTTCCGAGGCAAATGACAAGGTCATAAAGGGCTACCTGCTTCTGGTTCCGGATATACCTTCGGTAAAAGTGCTTCTGTCGGCAATAAGGGTGGAATAAAATGGCTGTCTTTGCACTTGATATCGGAACAAGAAAGGTTGCCGGAATACTGGGCGAACTTGACGCAGGTACTATAAAAATAATTGACGCGTGCCTGAAAGAACACGAAAAAAGAGCGATGGTTGACGGCCAGATTCACAGCATTGAAGAGGTTTCCAGGATAGTCCTGGAAATAAAAACAGAACTTGAACGCAGAAATAACACGGTTATAACAGAAACGGTAACCGCGCTTGCCGGAAGGAACCTTCACACCGAGAAAACAGAGTCGCTGCTGAATAAAAAAGGGGAAATAACCGGCGACGACCTGCGTGCCCTTACCCTTGAATGCGTGAAAAAAGCGCACTTAAAAATGGCCGAAGAAAAAAAACAGGGGTATTACTGCGTGGGCTACAGCGTTTGTAATTACACCCTTGACGGGCAGCCCATCAAAAATCCGCTGCAGCATTTTGCCAAAGAAAACATAGGCGCTGTTTTAATTATTACTTTCCTTCCAAAGATAACTTTTGACAGCCTTACGGCTGTCCTGAAAAACTGCGGGCTTAAGCTTACGGGGCTGACCCTTGAACCCATAGCCGCGATGGCTGTCACCATTCCGGAAGATATGAGGCTTTTAAACCTTGCGCTTGTTGACGTGGGCGCCGGCACATCCGATATTGCAGTCACCGAAGGCGGAAAAATAACGGCCTACGGAATGATTCCCAAAGCCGGTGACGAGCTTACGGAAACAGTATTAAACGAATACCTTACTGATTTTCATCAGGCCGAAAAAATAAAAAAAGATTCCGCCGAAGGCGGGCCTATTAACGGGCGTGATATTTTCGGAAACGGTTTTACAATAGAACACAGCGACTTTATATCCGCGGTGCGCGAAAAAACCGATGAAATAGCCGGTGACATAGCCGATCAAATACTGCTTTTAAACGGCAAACAGCCGCGCGCCGTTGTGATGGTGGGCGGCGGAAGTTCCTTTGCGTATTTAAGAAGCAGGGTTGCGGCAAAACTTGGCCTGCCTGAAAACAGGGTGGGCAGCAGGGAGCCGCGCTCTTCCTTAAAAATAGAAAACCTGCCCGAAGAGCTGGGCGGCACCGAAGGCGCTACGCCCATAGGCATACTTGATACCGCGCTTTACGGCCGCGGACTTGGGTTTATAGAAGTAAAAGTAAACGGTGAAAAACATTACATAATCAACATGGAACAGGACATAAAAGTGATGGACGCGGTTATAGCCGCCGGCATAGAATTAAAAAATCTGTACGGCAAACCCGGGGACGCTTTGACCTTTACTGTCAACGGCAGTTTAAGGATTATACGCGGCGGCCGCGGCGAGCACGCGCAGTTTTTTGTAAACGGAAAATTAAAATCAATAGATGATTCAATAGCAAACGGCGATGACATAATAATTACGGGGGTAAAAAACGGCGATAACGCATCGGTAAAAGTATCGGCGCTGACAGCGCCGGAGAATTCCCTTACGGTGGAGTTAAACGGAAGGGTTGAAAAAATAGCGCCGGAAATTTACATAAACGGAGTTAAAGCCGCGCCTGATGACAATATACCGGACAGGGCTTCTGTCACAACCGCGCTGCAGGTTAAAGCGTCTGACGTGCTTGCCGCCGCAGGAATCACTTTCGGCGCGTCCGCGCAGGAACGCGACATAATAATAACCATAAACGGCGAGCCCCGGGTGTTAAAACAGAGAAACTACATGCTTAAAGCCAACGGCGTTGACATAACGCCCGGTTATACTGTTAAAAACTTTGATAAACTTGAATATGCGGACAAGCCAAGTTTTTACAGGATACGCGACCTGTTTAACGGCCCTGTTAACAGCTCCATTACGGTCACGATAAACGGAAAGCCTTATGAAATAGAATCCGACAGGTTTGAAATCACAATGAACGGCAAAAGGGCGGGCGGGGATGAATTCATAATAAACGGCGCGTCTATAGAGATAAAAGCGCCGCAGGAACCTGTTATCCTGTCATCAATTTTTAAAAATTACCCCATAGACACCGGAAGGCTTAAAGGCAAAATGCTTGATCTGCGTTTAAACGGCGAAAAAGCCGGCTATACAACGCCCGTTAAAAACGGCGACAGTATTGAAATAAGGTTTGTGTGAAAAAACAAGCAATAAGCATTTAAGCAAAAGCGAAAAAAACAGGATGCCTGAATGAAAAAAACAATTTTTGCCGGTATTGTAATTGCCGTTTTTTTCTCCCTGATTAACGCGGCTGACAGGGAAACGGAATTTACCAAAGCCCTGTATAACACAGCGTCTCATTATGTCGGTATGGATTACGTATACGGCGCCAAATCGCCGTATGATTATTTTTCCTGCGCCAAAAACGACAACAGAAAAGGCCCCTGCGTAAAATGCAAAAGCTGCCCGCAAAAACCTTCTTCCTGCTATCAGACATCAACAGAGTGCCTTAAAGGGTTTGACTGTTCCGGATTTATCCAGTGGGTGTATGAAAATAACGGCGTGAAAAGCATAAAGGTGTCTGACCTTGTAAGCACGCAGTTTAAATGCATGGCAAACAACTGGTATCAGAAAAAGAAAAAATCCGAAGAGCTTGAAAAACATAAAACAGAAAAGAAAAAAAACGGGGACATAATGTTTTTTTACAGGGCGCCAAGGCATGTGGGGATTTTCTTTACGGATAAAAAAGTCTTCTGGAAAAGGAACGAAGCGGCTTTTTTAAATGACGGCGATTTGCCGTATCTGGTAAACGACATACAAAGAAAGGCGGAATTTGACGCTGACGGCGAGTTTACCGGCTACAGTTATTATTACGAAGGCGACGTGGTAATACACGCAAGCGGCGTCCTTGACCATTATTCAAGCGATACCGTGCCGGGCGATATTGTATGCGTGCCGGCGCCGTGCATGGCTTCCGCGCTTGCCGAATGCGACGAAGCCAACGGCGGCGAGAGCGTTATACGGGCGGCTGCGGAATGAAAAAGTTTATTGCTGTTTTATTATTTATGGCTTTCTGGGGGTGTGTTTTTTCCGCTGAAATAATAAAAATACCAAGAAAAGCATCGGGCATGGATATGGGAAGGATAAACGTTGAATCCGGCTCCGGAACCGACAGCTGCCGCCTTTACACGCAGTTTGCCGCCGACGCGTCAGGCGAAATGTATTTTCTGGACCAGGCAAACGACAGGGTGCTTAAGTATTCCCAAAAAGACGGGGTATGCAAAACCATTTATACATTTTCAAAAAGCGATTCTTTCCGCGTGATAAGGATGAAGTTTCGCGGGTTTTACGATAACGGTGTTTATTTTTTAAGGGGGCAGCAGCTGCATTTTTATGACGCGCAGGGGGAAAGGGTGATTACTTTTAAGGAAATCAGCAACGCCTTTATTGACAGCGGCAGCGGCCGCGTCTTTGAACAAAAGGGTTTAAAGTACACCCCGGTTGCAAAAGGCAACAAAAACCAGATGCCTGAAAAATCGCAATACTCCATACTTACTCCGCCGGGCGGCGGCGAAGAGGAAGATAAAATGGCAAAAGTCATGGGAAAATTTATCGGAATTAATAATATGAGCCTTCTGGATGAAGCTTACATAAACGGAAGGTACGCCGTGTACGCTATACAGGATTATATTGACAAAGGGAAAATGAAGCTTATGAAATATAACCTTGCCGAAGGGTATGTGGAGCAGGAAAAAGGCACGGGGTATTTTGTTCACGCGTATATAGGGGATTATGAAGGCAGAATATATTTTCTTGCAAAAAAAGACAGAAAGTCCAAATTTCAGGTTGTGTGTTATAACGGGGAAAACCTTGATAACTGCGGCGCGCGCGCCATTGAACTTGGCGCCGGGGATGATATGTGCTATCAGAACATAGCGGCGGGCAAAAACGTGTACCCTGCAGCCGTATGCGCCGACGGGTATATATATTACAGCGCGGGTTTTGACAAAGATTATCTGATGATAGGGAAGATGAAGTTGTAATTAAAAAACAGAAGGAATTAGTGAATTGAATGTTAAAAATACTTGCTAAATTATTTATAAAAGATACAATAACAAACAAAGGTTATTATACAAGGAGGTTACGAATGGAAGAATTTGAAAAATTACTTGAAAAAGTAAATCTCAGGCAATATAGAGAAATGTATAGAAATATAAAAATTGTTGAAATGGATTTACCAAAAAATATCCAGGCTTTATTTTTGCTTTACGATGTTTATTGGAATAAAAAAATTTATATTTCTTTTGAAGAATTTTATAAAAAATATAGTGAAAAATATAGCAGTGAAATAGAAGCGTTTAGAGAAAAAACAACTATGTGTAAAACCTGTTTTTATAAGGGTCTGCCAGCAAGAATTTATAGAACTTGGGCAAGTATAATCACGCAAATTCATGCTGGATATGTAGCAGAAGCTGTTTTTGGAAAAAATACAGTTGAAATGTCAGAAGAGTTAGACCATAAAGGTATAGATTTTAAAGTTGACTATAAAGGAGTGGTATTAAATTATCAGATAAAAAAACAAACGTTCAGTAGAGAAGTTCGAAAAGAAAAAAAGTCAGGAAAAAGTATTGAAGGGGAATTTATTGAACTTAAATATGATGTACCCTCCGGAGAATATTTTGAAAATCCAAAGACTAAGAAAGGGGAGTTAAGATTACCATATAAAAGATTTATAGAAAATAAGAATTTGAAACGACTAGAAAATGGTTTTGTGTTATTCACTAAGAAACCTTTTATTTCTAAAAAGAAAGAGATAGATGTTTAAAATAAGACACAATTCTTATTTGTTTGAAAAATCATTTTTTCTGCCAATTTAATATAATCTGGATTAATTTCTATACCTACATATGAAAGACCAAGTTCTTTTGCAACAGCACATTCTGATCCGCTGCCGGCAAATGGAATTAAAACTGAACCTTTTTCTTCGGGCTTGCAAGATTTAATAAGTCTTCTTGTTAATTCCATTGGTTTTTGCGTCGGGTGTTTTATTATTTCGTGATTAATATGGTCTTGTAATAAGCGGGGTTCGTAAACATTTCCGCATGTTTTACATAAAAACCAACGTTCAACCATGCCGGCACCACCTGCTAAAGCAGGAACTTTTAACACATCCCGAGGTAATGCTCCATTCTCATGGGCGTTATATACTGTTTCCTTGCCATTTCTGCTAAATCTTCCATTGGTACCTTTTCTTATTTTTCCTGCTGCGCCATTTAAAAAACCTTCAGTATAAGGTTCTCTTACATCGTCACGATTAAAAATAGGATTATTTTTCCAAACACAAATTATTGCTTCGTGACTTCTTTGCCAGAAGTTCAAAGAAGCAACATTTTTATTTGTATAGTGCCAAATTAACCATCTTTTTTCGTAATGTATCTCTACGGAAAGGTGAGCTAAGATTTCACTAAAGCCATATATGAATAGCGTTCCTGTTGGTTTCATTACCCGCATACTTTCTCTAAACCATTTTTTAAACCAATCAACGTAGTCGTTCATTTCCATTTTATCATTGTTATTACCAAAATTTTTTCCTATATTGTAAGGAGGATCGATAATGACTATATCAAAATGGTTGTCAGGCAATTTTCGTAGTTCTTCAATTACATCACCTAATATTATTTTATTTGATGGTGCAGGTGCGGTTTTAGTAATAGGATTCATTAATTCTATTTCTTCGGACACTTTAAAATTTTTGATTAAATCTATAACTACACCCTGTATAGTTAAATAATCACTTTGTTTTAATATTATAGGAGAATAGTCTTTGTTGGCTGGTTGTAATCGTATGGCTCTCTTTTCTTTAAAATACCTTTTTAATGTAACTTCATAACCTCCTAAAAGCGCAATTACTTTATCCCCATTAACGGCAAAATTTTGTTTTTTTACTAATACTATATCGCCATTGTTAATATTTTCGTCTTTCATACTTTCGCCTGATACTCTAAGTGCATAAACTGTGCACTTATCAGGTATTTTACTTTTAGGGACTGCTATTGTTTCTGTGTTTTGAATTGCTTCAATAGGTTGCCCTGCGGAAATAGTTCCCAGTATAGGTATTGTCAATAATTTTTCGGTTTCGTTTATGTATAAAGAACGTGATTTATGATTTTGTTTCTCTAAAATCCCGGCTGAATATAATTTGTTAATATGATAGTGTGCGGTTGAAACGGAAGCCATTTTGCAGTGTTTGCAAATTTCAGTTAAAGAAGGAGCAAAGTTGTGTTTTGTTGTGTAATCGTTTATGTAATCTACTATCTTTTTTTGCTTATTGGTTATCATAAACACCCTCCGTGTTTTGTTTTAAATAATGTAATAGAAAACAGTTAGAAAGTCAATAGAAAATTTATAGAAAACTTTGCAATATGTTTAATTGGTTTTATTTGGGTATTTGCTTGACAGCATTTGCTTGGTAATAGTAAAATCCTATTGCATCAAAAAACTTTAGAGGGGTTTTGACAATGGGAAAATTCTGCACGGAAAAAGACGCATTAATCGCCATTAACACTATTCCCGCAATCGGCGGGATAAAACTCCGCAGGCTTATCAATGTTTTCGGTTCCTGCCTTGATATTTTTGATGCGTCGCCCGAAATGCTGACTGCGGTTGAAGGCATTGGTGTTGAAACGGCGAAAGACATACTTGCCTTAACCCCGGAAATTACGGAACGCGAAGAAGAGGCGTGCCAAAAAAACTCTGTCCGTATTATCTGCAGTGATGACATAGAATACCCAAAGCAGTTAAAAACCATATACGACCCTCCGCCTGTCCTGTACATGGCAGGGGCGGATTACCGGGAAACCGCGCTTCCGCTTGCGATAGTGGGCACGCGGCAGTGTACTGAATACGGCGACGCGGCCGTAAGGCGCGTTGTTCAGCGCATGCGCGCAATTTTTTCGGACTTTTCCGTGATAAGCGGCCTGGCAACAGGTATTGACAGCAGGGCGCACAGGGCGGCGTTAAACAGCGGAATCTACACCGCCGGTGTTCTGGGTTTCGGGTTCGGCCAGCTTCTGACCATGATAAACAGGCCGCTTATAAAAGAGATGCTTGAAAAGGCTACCATAATATCGGAATTCCCTTTTTACGCCGAAGGTTTAAAACAGAACTTTCCGCAGCGCAACAGGGTCATAAGCGGGCTGTCAAAAGGCGTGCTGGTTGTGGAAGCCGGAGAAAAAAGCGGCACAATGATAACGGCTGACTTTGCGCTTGAACAGGGGAGGGAAGTATTTGCCATACCCGGCTCCATTTTTTCCTTAAAGTCGCGCGGCGCCAACCGGCTTATTTCCCAGGGCGCAAAGATTGTGCAGGACGCGGATGACATTCTTATAGAATTTTTTGAGGACATAAAAATACCGGACACCAACGCTGAAACAGCGGTAAATACGGCGTTAAACCTGACAGAAAGCGAAAAAACGGTTTATGAAAAAATAAGTTTTGAAAAAAAACATGTTGACATTATCGCTTTAGAAAGTAATATTGATGTAATTAAATTGAGCTCCACGCTGACAATGCTTGAAATGAAGGGCGCGATAAGGCAGCTTGCCGGAATGAATTTTGTGCGCAACAGGTAAACCAGGAGGTTATACATTGTCTGACAGCACCGGAAATGAAAAAAAGAAAAGCCCGGAAAAAAAGGCAAAGCCGGCATCCGTAAAAAAAACGGCCAAAGCCAAAAAGTCCGGCAAAGAAAAAAGCGGAAAAATTATCCTTGTTGAGTCTCCCACCAAGGTTAATACCATAAAAAAATTTGTGGCGGGCAAATACAAGGTCCTTGCCACCAAAGGCCATATCTTTGACCTTCCCAAAACAAAACTGGGCGTTGACGTTGAACACGACTTTACCCCCACCTATATAGTAATGAAGGACAAAAAGAAAATTTTAAAGGAAATAAAGGAAGAAACAAAAAACGCGGCCGAAATATACCTTGCCACCGACCCTGACCGCGAGGGCGAAGCCATCTGCTGGCACGTTGCAAACGAAATTCAGCGCGTGCAGAAGGACCCGGGTTCCCAGAAAATTGTCAGGGTTACATTCAACGAAATCACAAAGACCGCCGTGTTAAAGGCGCTTGATAATCCGCGTGAAATTAACATTAACCTGGTAAACGCCCAGCAGGCAAGAAGGGTGTTGGACAGGCTTGTGGGCTACCGCTTAAGCCCGCTTTTATGGAAAGTGTTAAGAAAAGGGCTGTCAGCCGGAAGGGTGCAGTCTGTCGCGTTAAAACTTATAGTGGACAGGCAGGCGGAAATTGACGCGTTTAACCCCGTGGAATACTGGAGCGTTAAGGGATTATTTGAAAAAATAAACGCCGGAAAATTTGAAGCCAAGCTTACGGAAAAAAACGGCGAAAAAATTGATTTAAAAGCGGAGCCGGATTCCGCAGCCGTGGTGGCGGAGCTTAAAAACCAGCAGTACACGGTTTCTGATGTCATAAAAAAAGAAAGAAGGCGCAAACAGTACCCGCCTTTTATAACCAGCACGCTTCAGCAGGACGCCGCAAGGCGTTTTAGGTTCACCGCGCAGAAGACAATGATGCTGGCGCAGCAGCTTTATGAAGGTATTGACATCAAGGGCGAAGGCCACGTGGGTCTTATAACCTACATGCGTACCGACAGTTTAAGGGTTGCCGCGGAAGCCCAGCAGGAAGCCATGAAATACATAGGCGAAAACCTTGGGCCCGAATACGTGCCGGCGGAGCCAAATGTTTATAAAAGCAAAAAATCGTCGCAGGACGCGCACGAAGCCATAAGGCCGTCTTCGGCTTACAGAAACCTGGGCGCCGTAAAGGACAGCCTTGACCCGGACCAGTTCAAGATATACTCCATAATATGGAAAAGGTTTATGGCGTCGCAGAGCGTGCCGGCCGTATTTGACGACACGCGCGTAAAAATAAGCGCGGGCCCGTACACGCTGCAGGCAAACGGGTCGGTAAAAAAATTCGACGGCTTCATGAAGCTTTACGACGAAGAGCCGAAAGAACAGGAAAACGGCGAACAGGACGCTGACGATGGAAGCCAGGAACAGGCGCTTCTTCCGGAATTAAACACAGGCGACTCTTTATCGCTTTTGGAATTAAAGCCCGAGCAGCACTTTACCCAGCCGCCCCCGTATTTCACGGACGCGTCGCTTGTTAAAGCGCTTGAAGAAAAAGATATCGGCAGGCCTTCCACGTACGCGCCCATTATCTCCACCCTTGTTTACAGGAAATATGTGGACAGGGACAGGGGAAAGTTTATGCCGACCGAACTTGGCACCCTTGTGTCCGGCATTCTGTCAAAGAATTTCCCGACTATTATAAACGAAGAATTTACAGCTAAAATGGAAGGCGACCTTGACCGCGTTGAAGAGGGAAGCGTTGAATGGAAAACGCTGTTAAAGGATTTCTTCTCCAACCTGTCGGAACTTATAGCCGCGGCGGAACCGCACATGGATGAAATGAAACGCGAGCTTGAGGGCAATATTGAGGAAAAATGCGAAAAGTGCGGAAGCAGGATGATAATAAAATGGGGCAGGTTCGGCAAATTCCTGTCCTGCGAAAAATATCCGGAATGCAAGAACGCGAAGCCCATGGAAGGCATGGAAAGGGAGCAGGAAAAGATAGAGGGCAGCTGCCCTGACTGCGGCAGCGCGCTTTTGTTAAAACGCGGCCCTTACGGCGCTTTTATCGCGTGCTCGCGCTACCCTGAATGCAAATACACAAAGCAGCATATAATAAAGGCCGGAGTCCCTTGCCCTGACTGCGGCGGGGATATAATAGAAAGAACATTCAAGATGACCAGAAAATTTTACGGGTGCAGCAATTATCCCAAGTGCAAATTTATGGTGTGGGACAAGCCCATTGATGAAAAATGCCCAAAATGCGGCGCGCCTTTCCTTCTTGAAAAATGGCGCAAGAACAACGTGACGGTATACTGCAGGCAGTGCGATTACAAGTATGACAAGGAAACCGTTTCGAATGAGTGAACGGGAGAACAGCCCGGAACTTGATTCTTACCTGCGCCACCTTTTACACGAAAAGAATTATTCGCCCAAGACAGCCGAAAGCTACGGCAACGACATACGCCAGTTTTTAAAGCACGCCGGAAGTTTTGAAAAGGCCGACGAGGCTTCAATAAGGGCTTTTATGGAAAAACTTTCCCGCGCCAAATATAACCGCAATTCCGTGATAAGAAAAATAGTGGCGTGCAGGAATTTTTACAGGTTCCTGCTGCGCGGCAAAAAAATAAAATCCAACCCGTTTGAATACGTGCTTACCCCCAAGGCGGAAAAAAGGCTTCCCGGTTTTTTGACCGAAGATGAAACCGCCGCGCTTCTGGAATCCCCGGATATTAAGGACTTCTTCGGGCTGCGCGACAGGGCCATACTTGAATTCATTTATTCCACGGGCGTCAGGATAGACGAACTTGTAAAGCTTAATTCCGGCGATATTGATTATGTGAACGAGGAAATTAAGGTGCTTGGAAAAGGGTCCAAAGAACGCATAGTGCCGGTAGGCGGCATAGCGCTGCAGATACTTAAACAGTACATAAGGGAATTAAAGGCAAAATTTGACGCGGGGCCGCTTTTTGTAAATAAAAACGGGACGCGCCTTACGGCAAGAAGCATAGAAAGAATGATGAAAAAATACGTGTTAAAGGCGGGTATTCAGAAAGAAGTGACCCCGCACACGCTAAGGCATTCATACGCGACGCATCTTTTAGACCGCGGCGCTGACCTGCGTTCCGTGCAGGAACTTTTGGGGCACAGCAGCCTGTCCACAACCCAGATATACACGCATCTGACTGTGGCAAGGCTTAAAAAGGAATACGACAAAGCGCACCCAAGGGCGAAGAAGGGGTAGAGATAGAGGGACAGAGGGACGGACGCACGGAGGGACAGAAGTAAAGACAAAAGGTTTGGCAGTTCTGATGTTCAGCAGTTTGGTTTAAATTTGGTAGACGCGGGTCTTTAGCCAGCGGCAGTAGATTTATATTTGTTTTTTCTTCCGTCCCTCTGCTCTTCCCCTGACACTTGCGCTTGTAAACCCGCGCAAGCCCGGGGATTTCCGCTTCGCAGGCTCGCTCCAACCGAGCCCTAAAGGCATAAACCTGTCATTATATAAAAACAAATATAACTGCCGCGGGCTAAAGACCCGCGTCTACCAGATCTAAACTGCCAAGCTTTACGACTTTACTTCCGTCCATCTGTCCCTCTGTGCATCCGTCCCTCTGGTCTTTCGTCCCTCGGTCTTTCCTTATAATAATCCCTTTATTTGCCGTTTTTATATAGTATAATAGTAGTATTATCGGGGCCTGGGGAACAATTTGGCCTATATTAATATAGAGGTATGTCAGTGCTGCGAGTGTTTTTGATAGTTACAGCTTTCATAGCTGGTATATGTTCTAATATAAGCGCGGATATTATAACGCTTTCAGCCAACGGCAGCATGCCGGGCCGGACATCTGACTGGGCAAATCCTGAAAACATCACATCCAATAACAATATTGATTCTTCAACCTCCGCGGACGCGGCAAGGTTATACACGGGTTTTAACAATCTTCTTACTCAGGAAATAATAATAAATTCCGTCAGGGTCCGCGTGAAACAGCGCGCTGACGGAGGAATTCTGGATGATACTCTGGAATTAAACCTTACACTGGACAGCGGCAATACATGGAAGACAGGGGATATTGACACGCCCTATACTTCTGTTGTGATGGCTGATTCATACGTGATATCTGATCTGGATATTACCGCGGCATACGCGTGGGACGCGGCTTTAATTGACAGCCTTGGGGCCGTAATAACCTCGCGCGCCGTAACGGCAATGGAATTTACCGCCGCGTATATTGATTATGTTTATCTTGAAATTGACTACACAATGCCTACAAAAACCGTCACCCCCACAATATCGCTGACAACAACTTTAACAATTACTCCCACAGACACGCAGACAATAACAGAAACGTCAACCGGCACTGTGACAGAAACAATGACACAAACCGTAACGCAGACTGTAACCCAAACCGCGACGCAGACAGATACCCAAACCGCCACACAGACAGTTACTGAAACTGTGACGGGCACAGCAACAGAAACAATAACGCAGAGCGCAACACAGACAGTGACAGAAACAATAACACAAACCGTAACACAGACAGATACACAGACCGCAACGCAGACCATAACAGAAACAGCCACGCAGACTGTGACGCAGACCGTAACACAGACAGCAACCGAAACAATAACACAGAGCGTGACACAGACCATAACAGAAACCGCAACGCAGACTGTTACGCAGACAATAACGCAGACAGCAACTCCCACATCCACATATACCCCTTCTGCTTACGGGTATATAGAGCCAAATTATACGGCGTTCGGGCAGCTTACAGGATACACATACAGAATCAGCGCAAGAAACGAAGGGCCAATAACAAGCGTGCTTATAAAAATACCTGCAGGGGTAAGCGTGACAGGCGGGCTGTCAACAGCGTATCCAGGCGCCTCTGCTTCAATGAACGGGTCTGACGTGGAAGTAATATACGCGGGCGCGGGATGGAACGTTTTATCTGACCCGAATTTTGACGTAATAAAATTCAGCGCCGTATCAGACGCGGGGGTAAAGGCGTTTACCGCGGAATTAAACGCGATGGGCGCGGCTGTAACAGCGTCTGCGCCGTCGGGATATTCTCAGGCAGTAATTGTGCACACGTCAACCGTAACACAGACAGCAACTCAGACTGTAACCGAAACCGTGACGCAGACAGTGACGCAAACCAACACACAGACAGTCACGCAAACCTCAACGCAGACCGTCACAGAAACCGTAACACGGACGGCAACGCAGACTGTGACGCAGACTGTAACACAGACAGCAACGCAGACCATAACTGAAACCATAACCCGTACAGCAACAGAGACAATAACACAGAGTGCAACACAGACGGTCACAGAAACAATCACACAGACAGCAACGCAGACCGTAACTGAAACCATAACCCGCACAGCAACAGAGACAATAACACAGAGCGTTACACAGACAGCAACAGAAACAATCACACAGACTGCAACGCAGACAGCAACTGAAACCATAACCCGTACAGCAACAGAGACAATAACACAGAGTACAACACAGACGGTCACAGAAACAATCACACAGACGGCAACGCAGACCGTAACTGAAACCATAACCCGTACAGCAACAGAAACAATAACGCAGACGGCAACTGAAACAATCACGCAGACCCCGACGCAGACCGTAACACAGACAATAACGCAGACAGCAACTCCCACATCCACGTTCACACCTTCTGCTTACGGGTATATAGAACCCAATTATACGGCGTTCGGGCAGCTTACAGGATACACATACAGAATCAGCGCAAGAAACGAAGGGCCAATAACAAGCGTGCTTATAAAAATACCGGCAGGAGTCAGCGTAACAGGCGGGCTGTCAACAGCGTATCCGGGCGCCTCTGCTTCAATGAACGGGGCAGACGTGGAAGTAATATACGCGGGCGCGGGATGGAATGTTTTATCTGACCCGAACTTTGACGTAATAAAATTCAGCGCCGTATCAGACGCGGGGGTAAAGGCGTTTACCGCGGAATTAAACGCAATGGGTGCGGCAGTAACAGCGTCTGCGCCGTCGGGATATTCGCAGTCAGTGCTTGTGCACACGTCAACAGTAACACAGACAGCAACGCAGACTGTAACCGAAACCGTGACGCAGACAGTGACAGAAACTGTGACTGAAACGGCAACACAGACCATAAGCCAAACTGCCACGCAGACAGTGACAGAAACAATGACACAGACCGTGACGGAAACTATAACTCGGACAGTAACAGAAACCATAACGCAGACTGCCACAGAAACCATAACGCAGACCGTCACAGAAACCATAACGCAGACAGCAACAGAAACAATAACACAAACAGCAACACAGACAGTGACGGAAACCATAACGCAGACAGCAACAGAAACAATCACACAGAGTGCAACACAGACAGTAACCGAAACAATAACACAAACAAACACACAGACTGTAACGCAGACTGTCACACAAACCGTTACGCAGACCATAACAGAAACAATTACCAATACAGTAACACAGACAATAACAGAAACAGCCACACAGACAGCAACGCAGACAATAACGCAGACAGCAACACAGACTGTGACTGAAACAACAACGCAGACAGTCACACAGACGGCAACGCAGACAGTGACACAAACCGTGACGCAGACAGTAACAGAGACAACGACGCGGACTGTAACGCAGACAATAACACAGACAGCCACGCCTTCGGCAACGCTTACAGCAACGCAGACTGTCACGCAAACCGTGACACAGACAATGACCCAAACAGCCACGCCCACATTCACAACAACTTCAACATTAACCGCATCACCGACAGTCACGCAGACCGCCACATTAACCGCGACCATGACAGTAACACAGACTGTCACGGAAACAGTGACCTCTTCGGTGACAATGACAATTACGCAGACAAATACGCAGACTGTAACTGAAACCATAACCCCGACTGTTACAATGTCAACAACCCCAACGGTTACGCCCACAAATACAGCTTTGATATCAATTATTGCAATAGCGCCGGGGCAGTCGTTTATCTCCTCCGCGCCGGGATACACGGGGGCTCCGGACGTCCAGGAAGCGGGCCGCCCGGTTACAATAACCGTAAGAATGGTGGAACAGAACAGCTGGAGTATGGTATCCGGAACCGGTGTCACTGCGGGAATGGTATCATCGCAGCCTCAGTGGACAATTGGCGACACAGACAAGGATTTAGATCCGGGCGAGGCGCAGTTTGTGGTAAGGTTCTTAAAACCCGGGCTTTTTTACTCGGTGACCGCGGTTGACAGAAACTTTGTTTACACAAACGCCGTAACTGACGCGATACCGGTGACTGTCAGCGCGTACGGCAACCTTGCGCTTACAGATTTTATAAAACATGAAATAGCCACGGTAAGGGAAGGCGCGCGCGGAATACCGCTGTTTGGGCTGACGGCAATTAATCCCAACGCGGGCGGCCCTGAATACAGGCTTGCGGGCGTAACCCTTACAATAAGCACGCAGGATAACCGCGCGGTGGAAAACATAATAATAAGCGATGCTGATGGCTTTATTACATCAACGGCGTGGGGCGCGTCCAAAACCGTATTTGTGCCGGTTGACAGGCTTATTTCGCCGGCTTCATCAATAAACCTTGAATTCTTTATGGATGTGTTAAGCGGCGCGCCCGCGGGCAGGCTTAATATTTCAATAGAAAACCAGGCTGCCTTATTATTCGAAAAACTTGACGGGACAAGGCTTTACTGCGAACCTTCCGGCGCGCAGTACCCTTATATTTCCGATTCAATACTTACCATAGGGTCTGATTTAAAGACAAGTTTTTACAACTATCCAAACCCGTTCAGCCCGCTTACGCGTTCCACCACACTTCAGTTCTTTTTACCTGAAGACGCGGAGATAAAACTTGAAATATTTGACGTCACAGGCAGAAAGGTAAGGACGCTTGCTTCCGCGGATTCGCTGACGGGCGGCGTACTGTATAAATATGAATGGGACGGTAAAAATAATTACGGCACAACCGTAATAAGCGGAGTATATTACGGCATACTTAAGATAAACAACGCGGATACTTTCCGCACAAAAATCGCGGTGGTAAAATGACGGACGCATCGGCCGCGGCAAGGAACAGGAAGGCCTTTCATAACTATGAAATCCTGGAAAAATACGAAGCGGGTATCGCCTTAAAAGGCACGGAAGTAAAATCAATCCGCGACGGCAGGATAAACCTGCAGGACGGGTTTGTGCGCCTGATGAAAGGCGAACTTATAATGATGAACGTCCATATTAGCCCGTATTCCCACGGCAATATAAACAACCATCCGGAAATGCGCGACAGGAAACTTTTAATGCACCGCAAGGAAATAGACAGGATAGCGGGCAAACTAAGCAAGGCAGGCCTTACAATAGTGCCGCTTGCGGTTTATTTTAAGAAGGGCAAGGCAAAGGTGGAAATAGGGCTGGCAAAAGGCAAGCAGGCTTTTGACAAGCGCGAAACAATCAAAAAACGCGACCTGCAGAGGGAAGAAGCAAGGTACAAGATAAACCTGTAAAATACTATCCCATAAACTGTAATCCCATATCCCATAAATAAAAACCGTATTGAAAATTAATATTTTTTTTGTTCTTGCAGTAAGGTCTGGTAGACGCGGGTCTTCAGCCCGCGTGTTTATATTTTTATGGTATAATTGTATTGTTTTCGCAGGGACAGCGCTCCTGCGCTGTCCGGTATTTTGTTTTTGTTCCGGTAACCGCACCCTTTAGGGTGCGTGGTTTTGTAGTGTCAGTTAAAAGGTTCTTTAAAAGTGTAACACTCACACATTCCTAAAAACTGTTTATTCGTCCTGTCAGGGTGAATTAACAGTTTTTGGGGGCGACCGGTTTCGACAGGTCTCGTGTAGGTACAGGGAGCATGCCGAGGTCCCACAGCCTCGTTAATAATGTGGAACAGTATAAACGACAATAACTACGCTTTAGCTGCTTAATGCGGCACCGTCTCACCTTCTTTGCCTACGGGGAGATGCGGCGGACCAACAGTAGGCTGCTCTTTTGAACTCTAATCCCGGTTCAGAAGCTAAGATTCAGGGAAGGTAGCTTTGCGGTATTCTGTCCGGAGAAGCCCGCAAAGCGAATCTAAATTCCGGAACAAGCATGTAGCGCCCTTGCTAAAGCAGGTCTGGACGTGGGTTCAAATCCCACCGCCTCCACCAAAAATAAAAAAGCCCTTTGGTTTTTTAGGCCAAAGGGCTTTTTTATTTGGTATGTAATTGGTTATTAAAACCGGTTCAAATACGGGTGCAGGTTAAAACGTTAACTGCGGTTTACAGCCCTTTCCACTGCCTGTACCACGCGTTAAGAAGCGGAAGAAATTCGGACGTGGCTTTTTCCTGGCCTTCAACTGTCGGGTGATCATCGCCGGAATTTGTGGGGTAATAAAGAGTATTCTGCGCGTTATTTACTTCATGGCTTTCAACGCCGTTTACCAGCCTGTGGTGGTTATCCTGATGCGTCAGCACGTTGTAATAGTCATAAGCATAAACGTTTCCGTGTGTATAATTTTTAAGCCAGCCGTTCTGCCTGTCATAAAGCCAGTTTGAAAGCACCCTTGTTGCCGCGGGGTCAGATATAAACTGCATTGGCGGCGGTATGATAAGTATAAACAGCTTGTCGGTATGGCCGGCCATGTAAGTAAGCAAACTGTTATAAATTGCCTGTTCATCCGTTATTTCACTGCCGACTTCGCTGTTTGGAAAGCACGACTTAAACATTATTATTTCGTTTTCTCCCGCCGGTTCGTTTATCGTGTTTGTATAACAGGAATTATTATTTTCAGTAAATACAAAAGGCATGACTTCGTCCCTGAACCAGTTTTGCCAGTCAGTTGTATCTGTATAACTTCCCTGGTCATATCCCGGGGCAGACCACCCGTAATTTGTATCGCTTACGAAATAATTATTCGCGTTTAAGGCTGTGCCAAGGCCTCCGTATCCTGATTCCAGCCAGTGCTGTCCCGTGCTGTGATGAATGGAAATAATCTTAACCGTGGCAGCGGGCGGCGTGGCATTCAATGTGGGGGAAACCGACACGCTGATTGTAATGGTTGCGGTCTGTGTTGCTGTGGCGGTTGATGTAATGGTAACGGTATTGGTGGCTGTAATAATTTTTGTTGAGGTGGCAGTGGATGTAAGAGTTGGCGACGGGGTAATAGTGGCAGTAATAATTTTAGTTGTGGTAACAGTGGCTGTAATAATTGGTGACGGGGTAATAGTTGGAGTAACAACAGATGAAGAGGTATTAGTTGCTGTGACGGCTGTTGTAAAGGTATTTGTCGCGGAAAGAACAGGCGATGAAGTGTTGGTTGAAGTAACAACAGGTGACGAAGTATAAGTGGCAGTAACGGCTGTTGTTGATGTGTAAGTTGCAGTTATTACTACTGTCGGCGTATATGTGCCGGACGCAGTTGCAGGCTGTTCAATTGAAGGTGCTGTTGGATTTCTTTTTCCCGCACATGAAATAATTAATACTAAAAGCATAAATGTTAAAAGTATTACTGCTATTCGTCTCATAAATCCCCCTGAATATTTTTTATAATTTTACATATATGGGCAAAAATATTATGTGATTTACATCACCTGTATTTTATACTTTGAAAAATTAATTTTAATGCAATATTTAAATATGTGGTTTTAATAAACAGGGGCACTAATCCGGGCCAAACAATAATATCATGGTTTAACAGGGCGGAAGAATAAAATAAGCAAGACATTTATGACAAATTATTTACAAATTCAATAAATCCTTTAAAATAAAGGCGAAAAATTGTAATTGTTACAAAAATGTAAAAAAAAATAAAAAATCTGACAAAAAAACTTGATTATGCAGAATAAATAAGTATAATATTTATAATTGGTTTCGTTTTTTGCGGGGAGCTCATTTAAATGTCAATATAAACTATACAGGTGCAGCAAGTGTCGTCGCCTCACTCCTCTAAGATATACCCCCTTATATCAATGCCGCGAAAGCGGCACACGCCTTAGAAAATGGGCGGCGACACTTTCTGTACCCTTAATGAAATGTATAAAATTCAAAAAAGCGTTTCGGGAAAAAGCGGCTTTAAATTCTGCCGGAAAATATAGTGTCGCCGTATCTTTCCTAACAATATACCCCCTTATATCATGTTGTCCGCGAAAGCGGGCACACACCAAAAAAGAACGGCGGCACATAAAAAACCGTTAATACAAATTTGTATTAACGGTTTTTTTATTTCTTGACGCGTACTCCGCCCTGTTATAAAATAGCGTATCTTAATTTTAAAGGCGGTTAAATTCACATGGCTGACGATAAAAAAACACCATTATTTGATGAACACGTAAGGTTAAACGCGCTTATGGCGCCTTTTGCCGGATACTGCATGCCAATCCATTACGGATCCATTATTGAAGAGACAAAAATAACCCGCACCGGATGTTCAATTTTTGACATAAGCCACATGGGCGAAATTATCGTAAAAGAAAACCCGGAAAACTGCTCGCTTGACATGGCAATTACCGTGCCTGTCACAAAGATAAAAGAAGGTTCCTGCAAATACGGTTTTCTGTTAAATGAAAACGGGACCGTAATTGACGACCTTATAGTCTACAGGATAAAAAGCGACGAATGGATGATAGTTGTAAACGCGTCCAATGAATCGCGCGATTATGAAACCATAAAGTCACGCCTGTCTTCCTCCGCTTTTATTGAAAACATTTCCGCCGGCGTTGCCAAGTTTGACGTGCAGGGGCCCAAGGCATACGACGTAATGAAAAAGATTGCAGGCACCGGCCTTGCCGAACTTAAATATTTTACCTTTAAGAAATTTCCGTTATTGGGCGAAGACAGGATAATAAGCAGGACCGGATACACGGGCGAACTTGGTTTTGAAGTTTACCTGGACAATAAAAACGCGCTTGCTTTCTGGAACGAAGCGATTAAAAACGGCGCGGCGCCCGCGGGGCTTGGAAGCCGCGACATATTAAGGTCAGAAGCCGGGCTTCCGCTGTACGGCGATGAACTGACGGAAGAAATCACGCCTGTTGAAGCCGGAATGGAAAAATTTATTGATTTTGAAAAAGAGTTTACCGGCAAAGCCGCGCTTGTAAAACAGAAAGACGGCGGAGTTGAAAAAAAGCTGTGCGGATTTAAAATAGACGGAAGAAGGACTCCAAGGCACAGTTCTTCCATAGTAAAAAACGGCTCCGCAATCGGCACTGTATCAAGCGGCGTGTTTTCGCCCCACTTAAACTGCGGAATAGGAATGGGATACGTAAAGCCGCAGTCCGCGGAAATCGGGACGGTATTTGAAATAGACCTTGGAAGGGGCACGGCATCCGCAACGGTTGTTCAGATGCCTTTTTTAAAAAGCGAATCAATAAGGATGAAACTATAATAATTCAATAATTATCAGGAGGGTACGATGAACGTAACTGAAGGTTATTTTTACACAAAAGAACACGAATGGGTAAAAATTGACGGAAAGAAAGCGAAAATAGGAATCACGGATTACGCGCAGCACAAACTTGGGGACATTACTTTCTGCGAACCGCCTGAAAAGGGGTTTAACGTAAAGCAGTTCGGCGTAATAACCGGAATAGAATCCGTGAAAGCCGCGTCCGATATTTATTCGCCGGTATCCGGAAAAGTAATCGGTTTTAACGGAGAACTGGAAGACAACCCCGGCTTGATTAATTCTTCGCCTTTTGAAAAAGGGTGGATAGCGGAACTGGAAATTTCAGACGCGTCAGAGACAAAAAACCTTTTAGACGCGGCGGCATATAAAAAATACCTTGAAGGCCTTGAATAATGGCAGGTTTTACCCCGCATACAGAATCTGAAATAAAAGAAATGCTGCAGGCGGCGGGAGCCCCCACGATAGAATCGCTTTTTTCCGATATTACGCCGGAACTTCGCGCAAAATCTTTTAACCTTCCAAAAGGTATAACCGAATATGAAGCATTAAATGAAATGCAGGAACTTGCTTCAAAGAACACAACTTTTACGGCGTCTTTTATTGGCGGCGGCTATTACGACCACTTTATCCCCGCGGCTGTGGACACCATAAGTTCGCGCGCGGAATTTTACACCGCTTACACGCCTTATCAGCCGGAAGCGTCGCAGGGCACTTTAAGGGCGGTTTTTGAATACCAGTCCATGATATCCGGTATTACGGGAATGGAACTTTCAAATGCATCTTTATATGACGGCGGCACAGCGATATATGAAGCCGTTAACATGGCTTTCCGCGGAAGTAAAAAAAAGAAAGTCATCATTGATGGCGGAGTCAATCCGCTGCATATTAAAATGGTAAAAACACACGCGAAAAATATCGGTGTGGAATTTGTTGAAGCGCCGGCAGTAAACGGCCGTACAGATTTAAAGGCGCTTGCGGCCATGATAGATAATGACACGGCCGCGGTTGTCGCGCAGAACCCCAATTTTTACGGTTTTGTAAATGATTACACTTCCGTGTTCGCGCAGGCGGCAAAACAGGGGGCTGCATCCATATTATCTTTTTACCCGGTATCGCTTGGAATTTTAAAGACGCCCGCGGAAATGGGCGCGGATATCGCGGTGGCAGAAGGGCAGTCTTTGGGGCAGCCGCTTTCATTCGGCGGGCCTTACCTTGGCATAATGGCTGTAAACAAAAAATTTATGAGAAAAATACCCGGCAGGATAGTGGGCGAAACCACGGATAAAGAAGGGCGCACGGTTTACGTGCTTACGCTTCAGGCAAGGGAGCAGCACATAAAAAGGGAAAAGGCCACTTCCAACATCTGCAGCAATCAGGCGCTATGCGCGCTGCGGGCTGTTGTGTTTCTGTCGTTAATGGGAAAAGAGGGCTTTAAAAAACTTGCCCTTATAAACCTTGAAAGAGCGGAGTATTTAAAAAGCAAACTGGCATCAATACCGGGCTTTGAAATACCCAACGGAGCCACTTTCAATGAATTTCCGGTAAAGCTTAAAAAAGACGCGAAGGTATTCGTTAGCGAAATGGCATCGGAAGGTTTTATCGCGGGGCTTCCGGCTTCGTGTTTTTACCCGCAGGATAAAAACACTGTTATCATGAATGCCACGGAAAATACGGCGGTATCTGAAATTGATTTGTTTGTTAAAGCCGCAAGCAAACGCGCGTAATAAAACCTAAAAAAGAAGGTAAATTATGAAAACCATATTTGAAAAAAGCGTAAAAGGAAGGGCAGGGGTTGACCCAGGTACTCCGGATAAAAAAACACAAAGTATTCTGGATTCCTCCCTGTTAAGGCAGAAAGACAATATGCTTCCGGAAGTGTCTGAACTTGATGTTATAAGGCATTACACCAACCTTTCGCGCTTAAACTACTCCGTTGACACGCATTTTTACCCGCTTGGCTCCTGCACAATGAAATACAATCCTAAAGTAAACGAAGCCGCATCTGTGCTGCCCGGCTTTATAAACGCGCATCCCATGCTGGCGTATGTAAAAGAAGACGCGGTACAGGGCGCGTTTGAAGTGATTTACAGGACCGCTGAGATGATGTGCGAAATAACAGGGATGAAAAAAATGACCACCCAGCCTTACGCGGGCGCGCACGGTGAAATGACGGGCATACTTTTAATGGCGCAGTATCACAGGGTGCACAACAATAATAAGACGCACATAATAGTCCCGGAATCCGCTCACGGCACAAACCCGGCGTCAGCCGCGGCCGCGGGATATGAAGTTGTGACAGTGCCGGTCAATTCAGCCGGCGGGATTGATTTAAACGCCCTTAAGGAAAAAATTAACGCGCAGACGGCCGGCATAATGATGACAGTTCCAAGCACGCTTGGCGTATTTGAAAAAGAAGTGCTGGAAGTATCCGCACTTGCAAGAAAATTTGACGCGCTTATGTATTATGACGGCGCCAACTTAAACGCGATTATGGGCAAGGCAAGGCCGGGAGACATGGGCTTTGACATTGTGCACTTAAACCTGCACAAGACCTTTTCCACCCCGCACGGCGGCGGCGGGCCGGGCGCCGGAATGGTGGGAGTATCCGAAAAACTTGCAGATTTTGTGCCTGTACCGGCGGTTGTAAAGACAAAAGACAATAAATTCACGCTTGATTTTAACGTGCCGCATACTATAGGAAACATAGCGTCTTTCTTCGGAAACTTCGGCGTGATGTTAAAAGCGTTCACGTACATCACAATGCTTGGAAAAGAAGGGCTTATTGATGTGTCTGAAAAGGCGGTATTAAACGCCAATTACATAATGGCAAAATTAAAGCCGTATTATTTCCTGCCGTATGACCGCACCTGCATGCACGAAGCGGTTTTCAGCGCGAAAAAACAGGTAGTGCACGGCGTTCACGCCCTTGATATTGCCAAGGCGCTGATAGACAGGGGCTTCCACCCGCCCACAATATATTTTCCGCTTGTGGTTGAAGAGGCAATAATGATAGAGCCCACGGAAACAGAGTCCAAACAGGACATGGATCTCTTTATAGAAGCCATGATTGACATTGCCAGGCTTGCGGAAACAGACCCCGATAAAATAAAGAACACTCCGGTCACCACCCCCATATCCAGGCCGGATGAAACAAAAGCCGCGAGGGAACCAAAGCTTAAATGTTTTTAAAGGCGGATTTTTTTCCATTTAAGGCCAATTCCCCATACGAGAATATGGCCATTGACGAATTTCTTATCTCGCGCTGCCTGCAGACAGGCGTGCCTCAGTTAAGGTTTTATTCATGGAATCCCCCGGGCATTTCCCTTGGAAAATATCAGGACGCGGAAAAAGACATCAATATAGACGCCTGCCTTGATGATAAAGTCCCCGTTGTCCGCAGGCTGACGGGCGGCGGCGCCATATTCCATATAAATGAACTTACATACAGCCTTGTGTGCCGCGAAGAGGATATTAACTGCAAAGGGGAGCCGGTTAAAAAAACTTTTGAAAAATTAAATTCTTTTATCATCCTGATGTACAAAAAATTCGGGCTTAACCCGTCTTACGGCGTTTACGCGCGGCCGGAAGAAAATCACGGGCAAAGGGCGGGATTCTGTTTTTCCGGAACAGAAGAATACGACATTATTATTGACGGCAAAAAGATAGGCGGCAACGCGCAGGCAAGGGTTAAGGGGCTTATTTTTCAGCACGGGTCGCTGCCGCTTGCCGGAAGCGAAGAACATGAAAAATACTTTAAATGCCCGGTGAAAGGTAATAATTATACCTGTTTAAACGCGCTTTTAAAAAGGCAGATTGCGCCCGCCGAAGCCGCGGCAAATATGGCGGCTGCTTTTATGGAAACCTTTAACTGCGAACTTAACCCCGCGGATTTTACAATGGAAGAAAAAAAAGAGATATTAAAACTGTTAACCGGCAAATACGCGCTGTTAAAATGGAACATGGAAGGGAAACTTTAAATTGGCTGAAATAATTAAACGCCCCGACTGGGCGAAGAAAAAAATAGACTTTAAGAACATGCACGCCACAGAGGGCGTTTTAAGCGGTATGGGCCTTCATACCGTTTGCCACAGCGCTCGCTGCCCCAACTTATCCGAATGCTACGGCCGCGGCACTGCCACGTTTTTAATACTTGGCAGCGCCTGCACAAGGCAGTGTCTGTTCTGCAATGTAATGAAAGCAGAACCGCAGGCTTTAATTCCGAAGGAAGCGGAAAATGTAATAGAGGCCGCCAATAAACTTAAAGTAAAATACCTTGTGGTGACGTCTGTTACAAGGGATGACTTAAAAGACGGCGGCGCGTCAGTTTTTGCCGATATAATAAAGAAAGCACGCGCTGAGGGGATAAAAATAGAGGTGCTTGTCCCGGATTTTAAGGGTAATGAAGCAGACATAAAAACCGTAGTTGACGCCGGGCCGGATGTGTTCGCGCATAACATAGAGGTTGTGCCGTCGCTTTATCATATCAGGAAAGGCGCTTCATTTGACAGAAGCCTTGATGTTTTAAAAAAAGCAAAGCAGTTTGGGGCGAAAAAAACAAAATCAGGTATTATGCTTGGCCTTGGCGAAACGCAGGAACAGGTGCTTAAAACCCTTGATGACATACGCGGGGCGGATGTGGATTATATTTCAATAGGGCAGTATATGCAGCCGGCAAAAGAAAACACGCCGGTTGTGGAATATATAAAGCCGGAACAGTTTGAGTTTTACAGGGAAGAAGCCCTTAAAAAAGGTTTTGAACACGCCGAATCAGGGGTGTTTGTAAGAAGTTCGTATATGGCGGATAAGTACGGGAAGTGATTTAAAACATAGCGATTTAAGCTATAGGCAGTTAAGCTATAGCGGAAAAATAGCGATTTAAGCTATAGGCAGTTAAGCTATAGCGGAAACATAGCGATTTAAGCTATAGCAGTTAAGCTATAGCGTAAACATAGGGATTTAAGCTATGGGCAGATAAACTATAGCGGAATATTGATTTTAAGTTTTCGCTTATGCTTAATTGCCTGACTGCTTATAGCTTAAGTTTTTCCTTCCGTGTTATAATAAAAATGTAATTTCAACTGAAAACGCAGGGAGGTAATAATATGAACAAACGCGAGATTGGTAAAACAGGAATCATGGTGTCTGAAATATCGCTTGGATGCTGGACGCTTGGCGGCGATGTTGACAGCGGAGGGATGGGATGGCGCGGGGTTTCCGATAAGGACGCGGCAGAGGCGATTAATTACGCGGTTGATAACGGCGTTAACCATTTTGACAACGCTGACGTATACGGCAGCGGGAAAGCGGAAAAAATGCTGGCATCAGCGCTTGGCGCAAGAAATAAGCAGGTGATAATTGCAAGCAAAGTGGGATGGAACAAAAATGAATTTGAAAACGCTTTTGACGCGCGCAATATAAGGCGCCAGTGCGAGCAGTCGCTTAAGAACTTAAAAAGGGAAACGCTGGACATTTATTACTTTCATAACTGTGATTTTGGAAAAGACGACGCTTATCTGGAAGGCGCAATTGCCGAATTTCATAAATTAAGAAGCGAAGGCATGATAAAGGCCATCGGCCTTTCCGGATATTCGGCAGCTGATTTTTTAAGGCTTGCCCCAAGGATAAAACCGGACTGCATCCAGAGCTGGTGCAACATAATACACCCTGACTTTGTCGCGGAAGGCCCGGTAAGCAAAATGATGAAAGAGCTTAACATCACTTTTGTCGCTTTTAACCCGCTTTCACGCGGGCTTTTGACCGGCAAATTCAGCAGGGAAAACCCGCCTGTATTTGACAAAAACGATGTCAGGGAAACAATGGATGAATTTAAGCCCGGAAATTTTGAAAAATTAATGGACGGCGTGGATAAACTTAAAGCCAAATTCGGCGCCGCCGGCGAAGAACTTGTACGAGCCGCTTTGCAGTATATTCTGTATCATGAAACAGCCGCGTGCGTAATTCCGGGTTTCAGGAACTTACAGCAGGTAAAGATGAACCTGTCCGCCGCAGACAAAGGGCTTACACAAGAAGAGTTTATGTATATAAGGGAAGCTTTCCTTTAAAGTCATTGTTGGAGCGAGCTTGTGAGCGGAAGTGATAGGGGACAGCTAAGCAGTTCGGCAGTTCAGCGGCTCGGAATTGATAAAGTAGAAAAGTGGAAAGGTGAAGAAAAATGAGTGTTGGTGTTGAGTATTTGAAAGCTATTGGATTTGTTATTGTGCTTATAATATTTTTTCAATGGTTTTTTAGATTTTTCTTGCAATATAAGGTGGAGCAAAAAAGGATTGTTATTTATCTTTTTGGAATAATTCCTGTTTTTTTTATATCTTTTAATAATATAAAAAGTATTAAAAAGGTTTCATCGCTGGAAGCAATGGTTGTACCCTTTGTATCTAGGTTGAGTATTAGAAATAATATCTGGGGTGAAACGGTAATAATTGAAAGAAAAGATGGAATGATTATTAATGAATGGGCAATTACGCCTGATAATCCTGACGAGTTTATTAGAGTTATACAATTGATGCTAAAAATAAAGGAAAACTGATGAATAAAAAAAGACGAGTAACAATTGTTAAATTATTATTTTTAATTTTTATAGTTGGTGGGTTGGGAATTTCAGAAAGCAAAACTGCGAATCAAAATGTAAGAATAATTGAAGAAAGAGGCCCGTTTGTTATAAGTGCAATTTATGAATTTACTCATATGCATTACATTCTAACTGTTTTAAATAAAAAAGGTGAAGAAATAAAGCGGTTATCTACGGAACGCCAAATAAAACAGATAAATTCAAATGGTGTTGTTGAAAATGTTATAGAGTTTTATGAATTTTGTATTGCCGACAATAAAAATGAAGTGGCTTTGATAAAGTGCAGTGGAAAGTTTTTTGATGATGAAAAAATACCTCAATGCGGAGGTAACGGCGTATGCGATTTAGAGTTGATACTATTAGATAGTTTAGGTGAAGAGGTTTGGAAAAAACAGATTGGAACGGGGACGTTTTATGGAGTGATCGATTCGATAAAGTTTGTAAACGATTTTATTGTGGTTAGTTATAATCTTAGAACGGGAAATGAATTTAGTCCTAAAAAACAGGTATTTAATTTAAAAGGTGAAAGGATATATACGTACGATTTAAATGAGATAGCTTTTTTTGATGAAAAAGATAATATTATTAAGTTGGTTGATTTAAGAATGGTATCTTTGAAGCGAAAAATAAAAGATTCTGATGGTAAATTATTGCCTGGCACAATTCAAGAGTCCAGCAGCATAAATATATCAGATGATGGAAGTAAAATTGCAAAGTTGACTTATCGTCTGGAAACTATTGATGGCAAATATTATTATACTGATGATGAAGACTATCCGTCGACTTTGGAATTAGAAATAGAGAACGAAAAAGGGGAAAAACTCTGGAAAACAAAAATAGGCAAACGCCAGGATGCAAATGCAAGTGATATAAAAATTTTACAAAACGGCAATGTTGTTCTAAATACTTATGGTGATTGGGAAGTTTCTAATTATTGCAATTTATATGTTTTTAATGCGGAAGGCACAAAATTGTTTGAGTTTCCGGATTCTGGTTATAGCTTTCATGAATTTGAAATATCTTCAAATGGAAAATATTTGGGAATACCATGCAGGTCTTATGGACCAGGTCGTGAGACTATGATGTTTTTTAATATTTCTAACGGTAGAAATTGGAATTTAAATGAAGATTGGGCGATTCATAAAATAGAAAATGATGGAAAAACACATTTATTTTCCGGACAAAAAAAAATGGAGATAAACTTAAAAGATAAAATTGGAGATTAGTTCATATAACTTTTTTCGTTGATAGTTTTTCTTGGTATACAAGTTATATCAACGCATTCGATTCAACGGAACATCTGACCATCAATTACTTATCTTTTTTCTTGATTTTAAAGGGTTTTATCATTACAATAGTTAGGCGGTAAGTTGCCGTACAGGAGGTCCTAATAATGATTAAAAATATTGTTATAGGTTTATCATTGATTTTTATGGTTTTTTTCGCGGGCTGCGCCACTGAAAATAAAACAGTCATAAAAGATGCTGATATTTCAGCCGCGGTAGACGCCGCAGAGCAGGCCTCAGTTCAGGAACAGTCAGTAAAAACAGAGCCTACACAAACAGCCACATTGACATTTACTTTGACTGAAGTGCCGACAAAAATAAAACCTTCGCCCACATCCACAAAGGAAGCAAAACCCACATCAACAGCTATAAAAGAGGGTAAAACAGCGCCCACCGCCACAAAAACAGCGGTAAAGAAAGAACCAACCGCGGTTGTAAAGGCAAAGGCAGTAAGCACACCGGCGGAAAAAGAGGAAATTACCCTTCAGGATGTTATTGAAAAAATAGAAGCCGCGCAGGCGAAAAGAAAAGCCGTCATAATGAACATTGACATAAACACAAAATACACCGACGCGGACACGTCGCAGCGCATCAAAGGGCTTGCGACCATTGTAAAACCGGACAAGTTTAAAGTGCTGTATTCCGAACCCACCGAGCAGCAGCTTATTTCGGACGGAAAGACGCTTTGGGTATATACACCTGTTTTGGGGCAGGTAATAAAACAGGATGTTGATAAAATGAGCTTTAATTCAAAGTTTTATATAGACTTTGAATCTTCAATAGCTTACTTTTCCAAAAGAAGCAAATCCACCCTTATTGTTACGGAGAATTTCTACACCATAAAAATGATTCCGATTAAGAAACAGGAAATGGCATTTGACGAGCTTACGGTAAAAGTCAATAAAGAAACCCTTTTCCCCGAATCCATGAAAATGAAGTATGAAGCAATGATTGTGGAATCTGTGTTTTCAAACATAAAAAAATATTCCGATGAAAAAGCGGAACTGATGCCGGAATTTAAGGACAGCGCGTTTGCTTTTAAAGCGCCGGAAGGCGTTGAAATAATAGAAGCGTCTGACCTTATGCAGGGCAACCCCATAATAAAGTAAACGAGAGGAGCACTTCATGTCAAAAGGATACGGAGAACTTTTAAAAAAGGCAAGGGAATCAAAGAACCTGAAATTTCAGGATATACAAAAAGACCTTAAGGTGGACCCTTTATATTTAAAAGCGCTGGAAGAAGAGGACTCTTCCGGATTTGAAAAACCGGTGTACATGAGGCTTTTCCTGCGCAGCTACGCGCGTTATTTAAAACTGGAAGAATCGCAGGTTGTGGCGCTTTTTGAACAGACGCCCGAAGGCCAGCAGACTGAAAAAGAGATTAACACCATTGGAAAAGAAAAGATAAAAATAAACGACAGTTTTGCCAAAAGCATCCTTAAAGAAGCCCAGCAGGACCACGAAAAACAGTTCCATGAAAAGCCGGCGGAAGGGGAAACCATTAAAGAAGGCAAAATGGAACTTACCTTAACCAATAAAAGAAACCTTATAATAGCGGGAGCGGCTGTTGTTCTTATTGTGCTTATTATTGTCCTTGTCGCGGTTTTTGGCGGAAAAAAAGGCGGATCAGGAAACCAGGTTTATCCCGTGCCGGGACAGACAGAGACATTAAACGTCATAGCAAAAGCCAAAGCTGACACATGGGTAAAGGCAAGGCATGATAACGGCGAAGAGGATTTTCTTCTTAAAAAGGGTTCTGACAAAAGGTGGAAAGACATAACCAAAATTGTATTTCTTGTGGGCAATGCCGCGGGCGTTGAATTTACCGTAAACGGCGAATCCATAGGCGCGATAGGCGAGGAAGGCGAAGTGATAAACGGCCTTATATTCCAGTCAGGCAAGAACTGGTATATTGACAAAGGCCAGGGCTTCACGCAGGGCGCAAGAAAACCGACCGAAATTCCCACACCGGTTTCGACAGCAACTGAAATAGCGCAGGAAACAGCCCCTGCTGCGGAAGGCGCGTCGCCGGCAGAGACGCCGGCACAGTAAATAAGGAGGGTGAAAAATGGCAGGCGATAATTCATTTGATATTTCTTCAAAGGTTGACATGCAGGAAATTGTAAACGCCATTGACCAGGCATTAAGGGAAATAACCAACAGGTACGATTTCCGCGACAGCAATACGGAAATTGAACTTAAAAAAGAAGACAAAAAAATAACCATAAAAACAACCGATGACTATAAAGTCAGGGCTGCCAATGACGTACTTAAGAATAAACTTATAAAAAGGGGCGTGCCGGTAAAAGCGCTGACTGATTCGGAGCCCGTGCAGACAGGCATGGATAAAATTCACCAGGACATAGCAATACAGGACGGAATTCCCCAGGAAAAAGCCAAAGAAATAGTGAAATATATAAAAGAACTTGGTCTGAAAAAAATACAGGCATCCATTCAGAAAGACGTTGTAAGGGTGTCGGGGCCTAAAATTGACGACCTTCAGGGAGTCATGGCGCAGTTAAAGCAGAAGGATTTTGGAATTGATATGCAGTTCACGAACTTCCGTTCGTAACAATAAGCGGTTGAAAGCGGGGCGGCTGTTATGAAACTTGGAGTCATAAGCCTTGGCTGCCCTAAAAATACCGTTGACACCGAATGCATGCTCTCATGCCTGGACAGCGCGCTTTTAACTACAAACCCTTCGGACGCGGATGTAATACTTATAAACACCTGCGCGTTTTTAAAAAGCGCCAGGGATGAATCCGCGGGCGCGATAAATGAAATGCTTCTGTTAAAAGAAAAAAATCCCGCGCTTAAAATTGTTGTGGCGGGGTGTTTTGTATCCAAGGACTTAAAAACGTTAAAAGAAAAGTTCAAAGGCGTAAACGCGTGGGTGGGCGTCAACAACATAAGCGACATTAAAACCGCCATAGAAAAAGGCGGGGAATTTGTAAATGAAAAGCCTTTTATTTATAAAAGTTCCGGCCACACCGCGCTTTTAAACCCCTATTCCGCCTATGTGAAGATATCCGAAGGGTGCAATCATAAATGCAGTTTCTGCGCCATACCTTCCATAAAGGGTAAATACAGAAGCAGGGCGATACAGGACATTGCATCCGAAACCGCGGCAATGGCCGGCGCGGGTATAAAAGAGATAAACCTTATTTCGCAGGACCTTGTGTATTACGGCACTGATATTTACGGTGAAAAAAAACTGGACCTGCTGATGTCGTCCATTCTGAAAAAAACTAAAAAATATTTTTGGCTGCGCCTGCTTTACCTTTATCCGGATTTAAGCCTGATTAAACGAATTGTAAAAGTTATGAAGTCCGATGAAAGGGTATGCCCTTACATTGATATTCCCTTTCAGCACGTAAGCGATAACATACTTAAAAGCATGAGGCGCGGCTACCGGAAAAAAGACATACTTGAAATAACGGCATATTTAAAGGAACAGGTGCCGGGAATAACAATAAGAAGCGGTTTTATAACCGGCTACCCCGGAGAAACAAAAGCCGACTTTGAAGAGTTAAGGGAATTCATAAAGCAGGGCCATATAGACAGGGCGGGCTTTTTTGCCTACTCTGACGAGCCGGGAACACACGCTTATACATTAAAAGGAAAGCACACAATAAAAGAGTGTGAAACAAGGCGCGGGATATTAATGCTTGATTCGGCTGAAAATTACGCATATAATAAAAATTCAGCAAAAGGCAAAACAATAAAAGTACTTATTGCAGGAATGAAAAACAGCACCACTTACGCCGCAAGGACGCAGGGGAACGCGCCGGATATTGACAGTTATGTGCTTGTAAAAGCCTCAAAAAAACTTGATGCCGGCAGTTTCTGTAATGTTAAGATAACGGGCGTACAGGGCTATGATTTAAAGGGAGAGATATGCAGATAAGCGAAAATTTAAAGAAACTGCCCAACAGGATAACGATGTTTCGGATAATAATTACGTTTGCGTTTATTCCGGCCATTCTTGCGGAAAGGCTTATGTGGAATTACGCGGCGCTTGGTATTTTTCTTATTGCCTCAATAAGCGATTTTCTTGACGGCTACCTTGCAAGAAAATATAACATTATAAGCGTATTTGGCCAGGTAATGGACCCGCTTGCGGACAAAATTCTTGTGCTGGCCGCTTTGCTTTGTTTTGTGCACCTGCAGGTGGCGCCGGTGTGGATGGTAATTATAATAATAAGCAGGGAGTTTTTTGTGTCCGGCATACGGACAATGGCGGCGCAGCAGGGAAAAATAATTGCCGCCAGTAAATGGGGCAAATTAAAAACCGCCACGGAGATGACCGCCATTTCCGCCACCCTTCTTTTAATATCAATTCATAAGACGCTTGCGCATTATCAGATAAAGCAGGGTGAATTTATGGATATAAGCCCTGAAACATGGATGCTTAAATTAATACCATACATCCTGTTTTTTATAGCGGCTTCATTTTCGCTGATTTCGGGGCTTGAGTATTTCTTTAAAAATAAAAGCATTTTTGAAAGCGAATTTTAATGCGCGCGTTCATAATACTTTTCACCTCTTTTTTCTACACGGGCTACGCGCCCAAAGCTTCCGGCACCGTGGCCACTTTTGCTTTTCTTCCGGTGTACTGGTTTTTCCTGCGTGATATGCAGTCCGTTCCATATGTAATAATCACCGTCGTGCTGGTGCTTGCCGGCATCTGGGCTTCCAATTACGCCATAGTGATACACGGCAAGAAAGATCCGTCGCGCGTGGTAATAGACGAAGTGGCGGGATATATGGTGACTATGATGTTCATACCCTACACCGATTCCAGGATGATAATAGGGTTTTTCGCGTCGCGGTTTTTTGACATAATAAAACTTTTTCCCGCAAGGCAGTCCGAAGCCCTGCCCGGAGGCACCGGAATAATGATTGATGATGTCATAGCCGGGATACAGGCAAATATTTTCATGTGGGCCGTGATTTATTTTAAGCTGGACCTGCCTTTGCAGCAGCTGATCTCAAATGTTTTCATCCCTTGAAAAATCTGAAAGCCTGAAAAAAACCGCTTTAAAACTGTCATCCGGAAAAAGCTGCACGGCTGATTCGGTGAATCCGTCTTTTAAAGCCTTCCTGTACTCATATCTGGCGTCCGCGTCAGGCAAAGACCTTGTCATCATCACATCCTCGGATAACGTTTATCCGCTTTACGGCGAAATGTTAAGCTTAAAGGAAATTTTCGGCCACGGCGCGGGCATAGCCGCGTATCCGGAAGATGACAGTTTGCTTTATACGCAGCTTAAAGCATCGCGCGAGGTATCAGGAGAGAGGGCCGCCGCAATAAAACTTATGCTTTCTCCGGGAAGAAAAATAATAATTACCGATATAAATGCAGCGTCTGAAAAGATTGCCTCTCCGGGTGAAGCGGCCGGTTTTGTCTTTGATATAAAAGCGGGCGCAGGCGCGGGAATGGAAGAACTGATTACGGCGCTTAATAATAACGGGTACGAGCGCCGCGTGAAGGCGTCTGAATGTTTTGAATACAGCGTGCGCGGAAGCATCCTTGACATTTACGCGCCGGGCGGAGATTATCCCGTAAGGATTGAATTTTTCGGCGATACCGTTGAATCTGTCCGCTATTTTTCGCCGGACACCTTTGATACAACCCATTCGGTTAAGGAAGCGCGGCTGTTTATTTTTAATCCGGGCGGGCCGGCAAGAAGGGGCAATTCTTCCATACTTGAATATCTGAAAAGCACGCACACAGCCGTAATAACCGACGGCCTTGAAAGTTTAAAAGGCGAGATTCTTGAGAAAATAAATAAGATAGAGCGGTACATTGACCCGAAAGACGCGGAAAAGAACCTGTTCACGTTCAGGGCGCTTTTAAAACGCGTGCAGAAATACCCCAAATTAAAAGTGTACGAAACAGCCGTTGGCGGCGGCGCTGTAAGCATAAAGGCTTCAAACAATCCTGTGTTTGACCGCGATATGGCGCGGCTTTTTGGCCACTTAACGCACCAGGCGGAAAAAAAACACGCTGTCTATATCGCTTCTGACAATCAGGGAGAAACAGAGCATTTAAAATCAATGATAGCGGCAATGGCAGAAGAAAAAAAAGCGCCTGCGCCGGCGGTTAAATTTATAAATGCTGATGTGTACAGGGGTTTTATTTTTCCTGAAGCCAAACTGTGCGTAATTTCCAACAGGGAGATTTTTGACAGGTATAAGGGAAAAGTCTTAAGCAGGGTAAAGGACAAAAACTTAAAGGCGTTAAAGCACTACACCGACCTGGAAAAAGGCGATTTTGTGGTGCACAGGGAGCACGGCATAGGCGTTTTTGAAGGCGTGCGCAACATGGATTTTGACGGCATAACAGGGGATTTTCTTTACATAAAATATCACGGCGATGACAAACTTTACATTCCGGTTTATAAAATTGACCTTATTGACAAATACACCGGTTCGGATAAAGCGCCGGTGCTGTCCAAACTTGGCACGCAGGTATTCAGGCGGTCAAAGGAAGCCATAGAGCGTGAAATGAAGGAAATGGCCGCGGAGCTTTTAAAGATATACGCTTCAAGGAAATCCGCGCCGGGGATAAAATACGGCGAATCTGACGCCGGGGTTAAGGCATTTGAAAACGCTTTTATTTTTGAAGAAACGCCCGACCAGGCAAAAGCAATTGATGACGTTATGGCGGACATGGAAAAAGAAAAGCAGATGGACAGGCTTGTCTGCGGCGACGCGGGTTTTGGAAAGACCGAAGTGGCAATGCGCGCAGCTTTTAAGGCGGTAAACGGCGGCAGGCAGGTGCTTGTATTGACCGCCACCACCCTTCTGGCCGCGCAGCATTTGAATTCTTTCAGGGAAAGAATGGCGGATTATCCCATAAGGATAGAGATGCTGTCCAGGCTTGTAAAGCCGGCTGACAGAAAGAAAATTTTAAACAGTTTAAAGGAAGGGAAAACAGACATACTTATAGGGACTCACGCGGTTTTATCCGCATCTGTTGAATTTAAAAATCCCGGCCTCGTAATCATAGACGAAGAGCAGCACTTTGGGGTAAAGAACAAGGAGAATTTAAGAAAAAAATACCCGTCAGCGGACTTGCTGACGCTTACCGCGACGCCCATACCGCGCACGCTTTATTTTTCAATGTCAGGCATCAGGGACATAAGCATAATACAGACACCGCCGCCGGGCAAGAAAGCGATTGAAACTGTTATAATTCAGGAGCGCATGAACGTGCTGCGGGAAATTATATTAAGGGAAGTCTTAAGAAAAGGGCAGGTCTTTTACGTTCATAACAGCATAAAGACGCTGGAAAAGACAAAAGAAAACCTTCAAAAAATTCTGCCTGAAATAAGGTTTAAAACCGCGCACGGCCAGATGGATAAAGGGGAACTGGAACACCTGATGGCGGATTTTCTTGATAAAAAATTTGATGTGCTTATTACCACCACAATTGTTGAATCCGGCCTTGATATGCCGGATGTCAATACGATAATAGTAAGCGGCGCGGACCGTTTTGGACTTTCACAGCTTTATCAGTTAAGGGGAAGGGTGGGCCGACGCGACAGGCAGGCATACGCGTATATGATGGTAAATGACGTAAGGGCCATGACCGAAACCGCAAGGGAGCGGTTAAAGACAATAGAAAGTTATGTTGACCCGGGCGCGGGTTTTTCAATCGCCATGCGCGACCTTGAACAGCGCGGCGCGGGAAATATACTTGGGACAAAACAGCACGGGTATATGGAAAAAATAGGTTTTGAAATGTACTGCAGGATGCTGGAAGAAGCTGTGGCGGAACTGGAAGGCGAAGTGCATATCCCGGAAAAAGACACAAAAATTAAAACGGATTTTGAAGCGCACATCCCTGATGAATACGTGTGGGACACCGGTGAAAAAGTAAGGATATACCGCAGGATATTCGCCGCGCAGAGCGTTGACGAAGCGGAGCGCGTAAAAAAACAGGTGGAAGACGCGTGGGGAAAAATGCCGCAGGAAGCGCTGAATGTCTTTAATGTTTTAAAACTGAAGATAGCCGGAAGGCTGCTTGCGGCGGATGAAATATCGGTGACTGAAAACGAAATGTTTATTGTGTGGTATGAAAAACCTTCCATAGGTCCAAGGGAGCTTTCCAAAGCCGGGGTTAAAGGCGTATCGCTTAAAGAAGGCGTGCTTCACGTGAAGCTAAAGGGGATAGAAGAAGCGCTGTCCGCGCTTGATGCCTACTGCAAAACAATAAAATAATAATAAACGATATAAGCTATAAGCAGTTAAGCATAAGCGGAGTATTTGTAGTGGTAGACGCGGGTCTTCAGCCCGCGGTAGTTGATTGAGATTTTGCCGTACCTCTGTACCTCTGTGCATCCGTCCATCTGCCTTACAGGGATTGGGTATATTTTTTCAGCGCGCGCCGCAAATTGGTATGTTTGCATCCAAACAAACTTGAAATCAAAAGGTATGTTAATTCATTGGCGATCGGGAATTCGCGTCACATACGTGCATGCCGTCCCCTAACACTTGCGCTCGTAAACTCGCGCAAGCCCGGGGATTTCCGCTTCGCAGGCTCGCTCCAACCGTTGCATTAAACAGCCCCTGCCGCATACACATTATGTTTGCGCGGCACACACTGAAAAAACACACCCAACCCCTGTAGGTGTTAATCGAATCTTCGAATTTCGAATTTTCGATGTTTGCAGTTCCTTCCGTCCCTCTGTGCATCTGTCCCTCCGTCCCTCGGCTTTTATTTATGGGATATAGGACAAAAGTATATGGGATAGATTCTTACACTAAGGCAGATTGCCGAATTTTAATTTGTTGTCAGCTATTTTGTAGGTTGAAAGCACAACGTGCGGTATGGCAAGTTTTTTTATAATGGATAAGGCCTCGGTTTTTAAAGGCTCCGGCACCAGCAGGTAAAAGGTTCCTATTTTTTCCGAAAAACTTTTCCATTCAATGGCGGAACCGTCCGTAACCGTGCTTTCCGTTTCCACCTTAAAGGTAAGGGTATGATTTCCTTTAACGATAAGGTCCGGCATAAGTCCCTGCACAACCGCTTCCTGTTTGTCTATGTTTGTAAGGGCAGCGTCGGCGCCTTTCTGGTTTAAATATATGGTTTTTAAGGTCTTGATTATTGTCTCATGCATCTTCATTTCTTTGGGGCTTCTCATTGCCATAATTGACCCTCCATTTTTAAGGGGCCGGGAAACTGTTCCCGGCCCTGTATTATTGGGATTTACTCAAACCACTTAATGTAGCCGGGTATGAACTTAAAGTTCACATCCGGGTGCGACGGCATCACCCTTACGGAGTAATTGACCGAGCCTGAAGTGGAAGGCGTGATTACGCCTTCGTACTTTATCTTTCCGTGGTCGTTTGATACTGCTTTCATGGCAAAAGATTTAATATCAGCAAGGGTTTCATCGCCCCTGTCATAGCCGGCGTAAATTTCAACCAGAAGCTCTTCGGCATTAAGGCCACCGCTTTCAACTTCGGCGTAAACTTTAAGCGAACCGCCGACTTTAACCGAAGCGGAATTATCGGAGTTCACAGAATTGATTCTGATAGCGCCCCATTTGGAAGCTATTTTTTCTTTCCATTTGCTTATATTTTTTGGTTTGTCCAGCCCGTCGCCTGTAAGCCTTGCATAATCAATGCCCGCGGGTTTATAGAACATTTCGGTGTATTCCATAACCTGCCTGTTGGTGTTAAACACAGGGCCAAGTGTGGCAATTGATGTTTTCATCTTTTTTACCCAGTCGTGCGGAAGGCCGTCCTTGCCGCGTTTGTAATAAAGCGGCACAAGGTCGTTTTCAAGCGTGTCGTAAATGGCGTTTGCTTCCACGGCGTCCTGATAAGCAATGTCTTCATATTCTTCGCCGCGGCCTATGCACCAGCCGTTGTCGGCGTCGGCTTTTTCGTCCCACCAGCCGTCAAGCACGGAAAAATTTAATCCGCCGTTGAAGATAACCTTCATGCCGGAAGTGCCGCTTGCTTCCAGCGGCCTTCTGGGGTTGTTCATCCATACGTCCACGCCCTGAACAAGGTAATGCGCGGTGTTAAGGTCATAATCCTCGACAAAAACTATGTGGTTCCTTAAACCTTCTTTTTCCGTTATGTGTATTATCTGTTTGATGAACTCTTTGCCCGCGTCATCTTTGGGATGCGCTTTGCCGGCAAATATTATCTGCACGGGCATGTGTTTGTCTGTAAGTATCTTTTTAAGCCTTTCAATGTCGCGCATCATAAGGGTGGCCCTTTTATAGGTGGCAAACCTTCTGGCGAATCCTATGGTAAGCACATCGGATGAAAGCACTTCGCCGGCGCCGTCTATTTCTTCTTTTGAAGAGCCGCGCGCTTTTAACTGGGACTTAAGTTTTCTGCGGATAAATTCCACAAGCCTTTCTTTTCTGCGCTCGTGTGTGCTCCACAGTTCCGTGTCAGGAATTTCATCAACTTTTTTCCATATTTCGTGTTCGTCCGGAGCGTCCACCCAGCGCGTGCCAAGGTAACGGAAGAAAAGGTCGGCCATTTCCTTGGATATCCAGCTGTTCATGTGAATGCCGTTGGTGATGTGGCTTATAGGCACTTCCGCAAGAGGGACGCCTGTCCAGATATCTTTCCACATATCGCGCGATACGCGGCCGTGAAGTTTTGACACGCCGTTGTTAAAGTGCGAAAGTTTAAGCGCAAGCACAGTCATGCAGAACCATTCGCTTTTATCTTCCGGATACACGCGGCCAAGTTTCATGAATTCGTCAAATGAAATTTTAAGAGAGTGTTCCACGTAGCCTTTTAAATACCTTTCCATCATTTCCTGAGGGAACCTGTCATTGCCGGCCGGCACGGGCGTGTGAGTGGTAAATACGCTGCTTGCCGCGACAATTTCTTTTGCTTCGCTGAAGGACAGCTTATTTTTTTCCATCAGCATCCTTATGCGTTCAAGGGCCAGGAATGAAGAATGGCCTTCGTTCATGTGAGTAACTGTCGGTTTAATTCCAAGCGAATCCAGGGCAATCATACCGCCTATACCAAGCAGATATTCCTGCTTTATCCTCATTTCAAGGTCGCCGCCGTAAAGTTTGGAAGTGATTTCGCGGTCAGCGTGGGAGTTTTCGGGTATATTGGTGTCCATAAGGTAAAGGTTTATGCGGCCAACCTGAACCTTCCACAGGCTGAACTTTACAATGCCGTGGGGCATTTTCAGTTCTATGATTATGTTGGACCCGTCCGGTTTTTTAAGCTGTTTTACCGGCGCTGTGTTGTAATCGTGCGTCACGTATTTTTCGTGCTGCCAGCCGTCTGTTGTAAGGTACTGGTGGAAATAGCCCTGCGAGTAAAGAAGGCCTACCGCGGTAAAAGGAAGCCCAAGGTCAGACGCGGATTTTAAATGGTCACCCGCAAGCACCCCAAGGCCGCCGGAATAAATCGGAAGGCATTCTGCAAGGCCGAATTCGGCGCTGAAATACGCTATCTGGTAATCGGAAGGCAGTTCTTTTTTGATTTTATCGTACCAGCAAGGCCTTGACATGTACTGGTCGCGTTTTTTAAGCACATTTTCAACCCTGAAGATAAAACCTTCATCATTTGCTATGGTTTCAAGCCTTTCCTGCTGCACTCTGTAAAGCAGTTTGACCGGGTTATGCGAAGTCTGAGACCAGACATCGGGGTCAATGTCCCTGAAAAGGGCAAATGCTTCGGAATCCCACGCCCACCATACGTTATAGGCAAGTTCCAGAAGCGGTTTAAGCTTTTCCGGCAGATTCGGCAGAACATTAAAATCCATAAGTTTCATGTATATTTCCTCCTGTAAGATGTAAAAAATTTAAGTTATTTTAGCATAAAAACTACCCTGCATAAAGCCAAATATTGAGATATTTTGTTATATTCTGCAAACGGGTAAAAAAGGCCTTTTTAATCTGTCAATTTTAAGGCGTGTTGTTATATAATAGGAAAGCATTTTTAGGGCAGGGTATAAAATAACTGGAACTTTTTTTGGGCTGATTCTGTCAGAATATACGAGGGATAAATGGAAGAACTGGATTTGCAGGAAGTTAAAAAGGCGGTAAGCGGAGACAGGCAGGCTTTTGACAGGGTGATTACCGCATATAAAAGGACGGTTGCGTCTGTCTGCCTTAAGTATATGAGAAACAACGAAGAAGCGTGCGATATGGCGCAGGAAGTGTTCTGCAAAGCGTATGAAAAAATTGGCTCTTTTAAATTTGACTCCAAGCTGTCCACCTGGCTTTACAGGGTGGCGGTCAACATGTGCATAAACCGGCTGGACGCGCTAAAACGCAGAAAGTACTACGAAACCGATTCCATAAGCGCGGATGAAAGCTGCGATAAAGCCGCGGTGGATGTGGCGGACAGCCGCGAAGGGCAGGATGTGCTGGCTGAAAAAAATCAGCTGCGCGAGTGCGTAATGGAAGCCATGGAAAACTTTGAACCTGCCGAAAGAAGCGTTGTCATATTAAGGGACATAGAAGGTATTGATTATGACGAAATAAGCAGGATACTTAAAATACCGCTTGGAAGCGTAAAGTCAAAACTTTCAAGGGCAAGGGAAAAATTGAAACAAAAGCTGGTAAGAAAGATGGGTGAAAAAAATGAGCTGTAAAAAGGTAAATGGTTTAATTAACAGCTTAATAGAAGGCAATATAAGCGCGGCTGAAGAAGCTGAAATAAAGGCGCATGTTAAAACATGCCAAAAGTGCGGCGCGGAATACAAAGCCGCCCTGGCGCTGAAAAATGTATTTTCTGATATGAAAGAAGAGCCAAAACTGCCCGCTGATTTTAATCTTAAAGTGTGGGACAGGATAGGGGCGGCTTCTTCACCTTCTCTGGCTGACAGGATTTTAGGTTATATAAGAAAACCTGTATTTATCGCGCCTGCAGGGGTTCTTGTGGCGGCTGTCATATTCGGATTATTCGTAATGAATCCGGGTGTTGTTCAGGATAAAAAGGCGGAACTTGCATCGGCGGAGCCTGCGGTTAAAACTGCGGAAAAACAGGAAATTACGAAGATAAAAAAAGCAGTTACATATATCGCGCAGAAGCAATCTGAAGACGAAAAGCAAATTGTCTCGGCAGAGCCGGTTAAGGAAGATATAATAAAGGAAGAATCAAAAGACATCCTTAAGGTAAATCAGTTTGCCGCGGTAAATTCTGCCGCGGATGAAAAAATTCCGCAGCCATTAAAGGGAAACAATGAAAAGGCATCTGCGGCGCCGGTTATTGCGGCTGCAGATAAAAGCATTGTCGTAACCCCCACGCCCGCAGAAATAGAAGTTAAAAATAACGTTATTAATGGTGTTAAAGGCGAAAGACTTGTTATAAAATACAGGCTGGATAATGAGGGGCAGGTTGAAATAAGGATATATGACAGGACGGGCCGGCCGGTTGTGCATTTTTACGAAAAAAAACCCGCAGGCGTTTATGAATTTATCTGGGAAGGAAAAGATGACAGCGGGTCCCTTCTTGCTTCGGGTATTTATACTGTATATATAAAGACGCCGCTTGTGGAAAAAAAGATAAAATCGGCTGTTATAAGATAATAAAGCACTTAATTAAAAACAAAGAGGGATAAATGGCGGGGACAAAGCGCATACTTAACGTATTGTTATGTTTGTTTTTATGCGCGCCTTTATTTGCGGCCGGCGGCGTGGGGCCGGATTTTTTAAGGATATCGCCGCCCGCCAAGGCAGCTTCTTTCAGCGGCGCTTACTGCGCGGTGCCGCAGGATATAAACTCCCTTCTTTTTAACCCGGCGGGCATAGCTGATTTAAAACTTATGGAAATAACCCTTTCGCATTTTGCCTCTTTTGCCGACACCAATTATGAATACGGCGCGCTTGTAATCCCGCTTCAAAACGGCGCCGCGACATCCATAGGCGTTTTTATTGACTACACCTTTGATTTTGTGGAAATAGACGAATTCGGCGATGAATGCGGCAACGTGGAAAATTATGACGCCATGGGTTTAATCTCATACGCGCAGCCGGTTTTTCCGGGAATTTACTTAGGGGGCACATTAAAATTCTTTTACAGCAAATTATATGTTTACGACAAAATAGGTTTTGCCTTTGACGCGGGCGGTATTATAAAAATAGGCTCCAACCCTGACACATACGGCGGAATATCCGTGCAGAACATCGGCTGGCAGCAGGCGTATATAAAAATAGCCGACACTATGCCCATAAACATAAAAGCCGGTGTCAGCACTTCATATGATATATCTCAGGAAGTAAACATAGGGGCTTCTGTTGACGTAAACCGCCTGTGGATAAAAGACGAACTTCCCACGCTTGATTTGGGGGCGGAATGCACTATGTTTAAAATACTGTGCGCCAGAGCGGGTTACGGTTTCAGGCACGACGCCGCCAATTTAAGCATAGGCATAGGCGTGCTTCTGGAAAAGGTTAAATTTGCCTACGCGTACCAGCCGTTTGACACGCTTGGCGCGACACACAGGATAAGCCTGGATATGCTGCTGGAATAAAAATAACTGGAACCAATTTAAACGGCATTCTGTCATATGTGTAAGGGCGTTAATAAAGCAATAACGGAGGTAATAATATGAAGATAAAAAAAGCACTGATATTAATGTTTGCGGCTTTTATAATATTTGCCGGCGCGGCATACGCGGATGCGCAAATAAATTCCGTAACCATGAATCCTGCAAACCCCACATTTGGCCAATTGGTAACAGTAACAATAGATTATTGCGCGGATCTATACAATATAAACCAGATGGCGCTTGCAATAAGCAGCCAGCCGGAAAGGACAGATGCGGTTCAAACGGGTTTTGGCCAGGTATTTGTAATAAGTAAAAAAGGACTTGATGTCCCCGTTGAAAAGCCTGCAGATATAGCAACCGGTGACATAGATTATCTTGCTAATACTGAAAATGGGTGGATGCCTGCACCGCCTTGTACGTATTGCATAGATAACGCGGGGCAGAGTTACGTAAAAGAATTCATAATACATATTCCCGAAAAAGATATGTATCCTCAATGTGAAATTTCGCAGATGTATCTTCATTTGGTGATGAGAAATGCTAATCTAAGAGCTTCTGATTGGTTAACGGTATCGGAATGTTCATCGGAATCCTTAACCTGGACACCGGCTGTATCTCCGGCTGATTTTTCAATAAGCACATCGGTTAAGGGGGTTCTTAAAATGCCCGGAGACCTTGTGCTTTATGAGATTAACTGTGAATATAGTAACGGACCTTTAAGTGTTTCGGCAGTAATACCGGGAGGCGGAAATCTTGAATTTGTGGAATGCGGGCCGGGTAATATAACCGGCGGAGGGGTCACAAAGCCCGGGGTAGGGGCGACTTCAGGAACTGTTTCATGGGTATTTCCAAACAGGACCGGTATGCCGGGACCGGCAAAAGGGACAGCATATATATTGTTAAAAATGAAAAATCAAATGGCATCAGGCACAATTGTTTCCATGACAGCGCAGGGGCAGATGAATTCAAATATTAAATCCTCGGCAGCAAACACTACAGTCGCGCCGGTGGAATTCTCCGTTACAAAATCACAAAGCTCAGCTTCTTTGATGCTGAATGATACCGTGACATATACGCTTACTTATCAACTTGAGAACTCATTCGGGCTCAGGGCTTTCAGAAACTTTGATAATTTTAACCTTGGTGATACATACAACAATCCTTCAGTGCCGGCCGGGTGGTCAAGTTTGAGTAATTACGGAAGCTGGGAAATTACAGAGAGCTGCAGCCCCGGAGATTATGCCATTAAGGGAAGTTCCAATGCTTTTGTATATCCAATAATGGCGCTTTCCGGTTCTGATGCGGAATTTTGTGAAGGCGAGATTTACGCGGAAACAATGATTGCAGCTTCTTATGAGGGTGCCGATGCTAATATTGTTATCAGACAGAACAACAAAAGTGCTGCTGAAGAATTAAAATCATATTCGCTGATGTTGTCAACTGATAATTTTATTGGGACTAATTCAGACGGAAGCATAGGGTTTCAAAGATGCAACGGTTCGACCTGTGTGTGGCCTATGTCTGTAAATACTCAGCCTATTTACAATAGACAGTGGTACAGCGTAAGGATTCAGGTGCCGCAGGGCAGTCCCTATACCTTTAATGCAAAGGTCTGGCCAAAGGGAGACCCGGAACCCGCGGGTTGGATGATATCATGGACAGACCCAACGCCGCCTGCAGGCATGCAATGTGATAACGGAGACACATGGACGCCGGGTGTGGTGCAGCAGGGCGGGGATCAGTACTTTGTAAACGATACATATGATAACTTTATGGTATTCGGGCCGGCTACAGGTTATATTACTGTGGGTTTATTTGACACTTTACCCGCTGGTATTTCATATTTAACTTCGGCAGCGACTCCTGTTGTGATAACAGAAGGTCTTTTGCAGTGGGGCGTGGGGCTGTCAAACACTCCCGCATCTTTTACATGGATGGGAGTGGTAAATTCCTGCGGAAGCATTACAAACCAGGCGGGCCTTTATGCACCCGGAATAGGCACAGAATATTCAAACAGCGTGGTGCTTGACGTGCCGTGCGGTTCGCCGATGCCTTCAGCAACCCCCACTATTACAATCACGCCGTCTGCGGAGAAAACAAAGACAGTGACACCAACATTTACTCCCACTATTACATATAATCTGACACTTTCGCTTACAAGTACAAAAACCAGAACTCCAACGGTATCTGCGACTTCAACACCGACAGTAACAAGGACCCCGTCACCTACGGTGACAATAACAGCATCGGTAGATCTTAGTATCACACCCACACTAACCCCCGTTGCCACTGTGCCTGCAGACAGTTTTCCGGGAGATGATATGATTATTAATCCGCTTCCGGGCGATAACGGCGGAAGGGGTTCGTGCCTTGATAATAACGGTAATCTGATAGTGGTGGCGCTTGAATGGGACACCAACTGCACCTGTTATGTGACTGTGCTTTACAGGTATCTGCCTGACGGGTCAGTTGACGCTTCGTTTGGAAATAACGGCAGAATGGTATGCCCCGGTCCTTCCGTAAAATATGTGTGGTCAGATTCTATCACGGTTAAATGCGACAGCAGCGGAAATATAATTGTGGCGGGCACTGTTGACACGTGCGGCGGAACGTGCGCTTACGGTATTATTTACAGGTTTTTGCCTGACGGCACTCCTGACACAAGCTTTAACGCGGGTCAGTGTTTCAGGACATACGGAAGCGGCAATGATTATTTCTATGATTTCGACATTGATTCAAACGGCAGATACGTATGCGTGGGCAAATCATGGAACGGAACCGACTATGACGCGTGCGTGACAAGGATAAACGCGGACGGAACGCCTGACACCACATTCGGGCCGTCGGGTTGCAGAAAAATTCACAATCAGGCGGGCGGAAACGGCAATGACTGCGCGCTTACAATAAAATGCAGCGGGACTGACATATATGTATCAGGGTGGAGCGATTCCAATGACCCCGGCTGCACAGGCACATGCAGGGCGATGTGCGTATGGAAGTTTTTAAACGACGGCAGCCCGGATTCCGCTTTTGGCACAGGCGGCTGCACTTCATATATTAATACGGCTTTAAACCATAAAAATTGCGTGCCGAAATCAATGATAATAACTGTTGCCGGTAAAGTAGTAATAAGCGGTTATGTGGATGACGGAAGCGGCTGCACAATCACGTGCCGTTCTTCTGTGACAATAGTATTAAACCCAGACGGAACTTTTGACACAGGTTTTGATACAGACGGTATTTTAACGTTAGCACCCGGGGAAGAAATAAGAAGCATAATAGAAATGGACGGAAAACTTGTAATTCTTTACGTAAGGCATAACGGAAGTAACACAGACTGTGTTGTAAGGCGTTATAATATGGACGGCACAATTGATACAACATTCGGCACTGCAGGGGAATGGGTTTATGATTCCGGCGCTGATGATGAATGCTACTCCGTTTTAAGAATAACCGTCTGCAGGCTGCTTGTGACAGGTCATACTTACACGGCGGTTGCGGGATTTGACCAGGTTATCTGGAACATAGAAGATATGTGCCCGCCGCACACACCCACGGCCACTATCACTCTTACGGCTGTTTTGTCGCCAACGTTTACGGTAACGCCGACTGCAACAGTAACTTCAACCACGACCATAACACAAACCGCGACTGTAACCTTAACCTCTACCACAACCATAACGCCAACCGCTTCTTCCACGCGCACTGTTACCCGCACGGCGACACCGACATATACGGTTACTTTAACAATAACTCCCACATTTACACCCACTATGACTTTCACGTCACAGCCGACATTGACATCAACGCCGCTTCCGTGCAACGGCGTGACACCGCCTGTATTTACGGTAAAGATGATTTTTAACCCCGAACATACTGACAATATTTATTTTCAGATAGTTTCTAATGTTCCTCTTATGAACCCGCCGTCAATTGACGTTTACCCGCACGGCGGAACAGAAAATAAAGATGTCTTATCTTTTGTAAGCGTTCCTGTGCCGGGCCAGGACAGAGTTTACCGCGTCCTGTATCCCAAGCAGACGGGCTTTGGGGATATAGACAGGATTGTGGTAAAAGGGCAGGATATATGCGGCACATGGGGTACAAGCAGCGGAAAATTTGACAAAGAAGTAATATCTGAAAAAGATATAAAGATATTTAACAACGTAATAGAGCCGGATAAAGGCGAAAGGGTAACAATAATGTTTAATGTATATTCCGGCGATAACGTAAAGGTTAAAGTTTATACAAGAAGCGGCGCGCTTGTGGCAACGCTTTATGACGGCGTCATAACACAGCCGGGGACAAAGGAACTTTATTGGGAAGGCAGAAACAGCAGCGGCAATATTATAAACAGCGGCACATATTTAATAACCGTTGAAACATCCCACTACAAAGCAACCGAAAAAGTGGCGGTGGTCAGGTAAAGTAAAGAGGGACGGAAGGTCAGAGGGACAGAGGGACGGAAGGTTGGAAGAACGGAAGATTTTTACCGGGCATATGACCAAAAGATTGTCCTGACGTTATATGATGTCTGTCTGATTTTTCGCCCTTTTATTCTTCTGTCCCTCCGTGCATCCGACCTTCCGTCCCTCAGTTATTTCGATATCTTCATCACGTCCACAAATCCTCGGGAGCCGTCTTTCATCTCAATAAGCGCGGATACGTTTGATGTGCTTAATACTTTTACTTCATCGCCGGGGTTTAAAGTCCTGAACGGCGCGTCTCCGGTTAAAGCAGGGGAAAGCCAGACGTCAACAGGTTTGTCCGAAGCAATTACGGACTGTTTGCCCGCGGGCGCGTCGTCTTTTTTTACTAAAGCGGATGAAGCGCAGCCCGCCGCCATAAATCCCAGGATTATCAGTAAAACCATTATTTTTTTCATATTATTACCTCCTGTTTTTTTATGATTCTATATTCGCGCAGGTGAAATGTAAATACTTATTTTAAGGTTTTGTAGTGAAAGTACATATTTTTTTCGTTTCTTTCGTATTGGTAGACGCGGGTCTTTAGCCCGCGGACGTTTATTTGATGTTTGCTTTTACTTCCAACCCTCCGACCATCTGACCATCAGCCTTACAGGGTTTGGGTATATTTTTTCAGTACGTACCGCAAATCGGTAATCTTGCATCCAAACAAACTTGAATTCAACAGCATGTTAATTCATTGGCAGTCGGGAACGCGCGTCACATACGAATATGCCGCCGCGGCATTAAACCGCTCCTGCCGCGGACACACTATGTTAGCGCGGCACGCACTGAAAAAAACACACCCAACCCCTGTAGGTTTTCATATAATTTTTGAATCTTGAATTTTGATGTTTGTTTTTTGGTTTTTACTTCCGACCCTCCGACCATCTGACCCTCCGTCCCTCGGCTCTTCTTTTCTTTCCCCTTGTTTCCACACCATTTTGGTGATAATATAAACTTCATGCCGGGATTAAAAATAACCTTGACATTGATGTCAAAGAAATATATAATTATCACAAGAATGGTGATAATTTAGGAGGCGCAAATGAATGTATCAACAAAGGGCAGGTACGCTTTAAGGGCTTTGACGCACCTGGCAGAGTCTTTTTTAAAAAACGACAATAAACCTGTATCCATTAAACATATTTCCGAGAGGGAAAATATATCCAACAGGTACCTTGAAAACATATTTGTAACATTACGTAAAGCTTCCATAATTAAAAGTATCAAGGGTGAAAAAGGCGGCTTTATGCTTGCAAAGCCGCCAAAAGACATTTCGGTTTATGACGTGCTGGAAGCGGTTGAAAAAGGCGTCTCGCCCTCCAAGTGCGTAATGAATGTAAAGATGTGCGGCAACGCCCAAAAGTGCGGAATAAGAAAGGTTTGGGTGGGGCTGGATAAGGTGATAAGCGGTTATTTAAAACAGACTAAACTTTCTGAAGTGGCGGAAAATCACACGCCGCAGAAATAAAGAAGGAGACATTGATATGAAGATACATTATCTGGACAATAACGCCACCACAAGGATGGACGATGAAGTTTTAAAGGCAATGATGCCTTACATGACTGACAATTACGCCAATGCGTCAGGCGTTTATTCCTTTGGCCAGGACGCAAGAAAAGCGGTGGAAGACGCGCGTGCTGTCACCGCAAAATTTTTTAACGCTGATGACCCAAGGGAAATTATATTCACCTCCGGCGGTACGGAATCCGACAACATTGCCATACGCGGAGCCGCGCTTGCCAATGCGGCAAAAGGTAAGCATATAATAACAAGCGCCATTGAACATCACGCGGTATTAAATGTATGTAAGGCGCTTGAAAAAGAGGGTTATGAAGTAACATACCTTCCCGTGGATAAATACGGCGTTGTGAATCCGGATGACGTCAAAAAGGCAATAAGGCCTGATACGGTTTTAATATCCATAATGGCGGCGAATAACGAAACAGGGTCAATTCAGCCTGTGGCCGAAATCGGCGCAATTGCAAGGGAACAAAAAATTATTTTTCACACCGACGCGGTTCAGGCGGCTGGTAAATATCCGATAGACGTAAAAGCCATGAACGCCGACCTGGTATCAATATCGGCTCATAAGTTTTACGGGCCCAAGGGAGTGGGCGCGCTTTATATCAGAAAAGGCGTAAAAGTGTCCGCAATAATGCAGGGGGGCCACCATGAAAACAGAAAAAGGCCGGGCACTGAAAACGTCCCGGGCATTGTGGGCCTTGCCAAAGCGTGTTCTGTTGCCATGGACAGTTTTAAAAATCCAAAAGCTCATGAAAAAGTAAAAATGCTGCGCGATAAACTGCAGGCAGGCATATTTGAAAAAATACCGGAAGTCATTTTAAACGGCCATCCGGAAAACAGGACAGAAAACACGCTTAATGTAAGCGTAAAATTCATAGAAGGCGAAGGCATGCTTATTCAGATGGACTTTGAAGGCATATGCGCGTCATCGGGTTCAGCGTGCACATCGGGTTCCCTTGACCCTTCGCACGTGCTTCTGGCAATGGGGCTTGACCACGGCACCGCCCACGGAAGCATAAGGTTCAGCTTAAGCAAATATACAACTCAGGAAGATATAGACGCGGTCCTAAAGGCGCTTCCTCCGGCGGTTGAAAAATTAAGAAATATGTCGCCTTTCTGGAAAAACAGGGTTACGGCATAAAAATATATAAATATTGAAAGGGAGAACTAAAAAATGGAAAAAAATGAAATGATTGCGAAGATTAAGGAATTAAAGGCGAAAAAAGGCGCGCTTATTGTCGCGCATAACTATCAGATACCGGAAATTCAGGATGTGGCGGATTTTACCGGCGATTCGCTGGAACTGGCGCGCAAGACAGCCGCCGCGCCGGAAAAATTAATAGTGTTCTGCGGGGTAAAGTTTATGGCAGAGACGGCAAAAATATTGTCGCCGGATAAAAAGGTGCTTATTCCAAGGATAGACGCGGGATGCCCGCTTGCGGACTGCATAACCGTGGAAGAGGTAAAGGAATACCGAAAAAAATATCCAAACGCGGCATTTGCAGGGTATGTCAACACAAACGCGGAAGTAAAAGTGCTTCTTGACGTCTGCGTGACATCCGCGAACGCGGTTGATATTGTAAGAAAACTTCCGCAGAAACAGGTGGTTTTTCTTCCCGATAAAAACCTGGGCTACTGGGTGCAGAAAAGCGTGCCGGAAAAAGAACTTATAATCCATCAGGGCGGGTGCATTGTGCACCGCCAGTTTACAAAAGAAGACGTCATAAAGTCGCGCGAGGCGCATCCGGGCACAAAAGTAATCGTTCATCCTGAATGCGAACCCGAAGTGGTGGACGCGGCGGATGTGGTGGCCTCAACGGCGGGAATGATAAAGTTTGTAAGGGAAAGCCCGGACAAGCAGTTCATAATAGGGACTGAAGAAGGGCATATCCACAGGCTCAAAAAAGAAAGGCCTGACGCTGAATTTTTCTCTGTCGGCAGCGCTAAGATATGCGTAAATATGAAAAAAACCAGGCTTTCCGACCTGCTTGCGTGTCTGGAACAGGAAAAGACGGAAATTATCCTTGATAAGGATACTATAAAAAACGCGATACGCCCTATAGAAAAAATGGTCGCAATGTAACAACAAAAGAGGTGAGCCATGAAATACTCCGAAAAAGTAATGGAACGTTTTAAAAATTTAAAGAACATGGGCAGGATTGAAAACGCCGACGGCATAGGAAAAGTGGGAAACGCCAAGTGCGGCGACGTTATGTGGATTTACATAAAGGTGGATAACGGCATAATAACAGACTGCAAGTTTGAAACCTTCGGCTGCGTCGCCGCGATAGCCACTTCCTCGCAGGCAACGGATTTAATCAAAGGTATGACCGTTGAAAAAGCCCTTGAAGTCACCAACAAAAGCATAGTTGAAATGTTAGACGGTCTGCCGCCGGAAAAACTTCACTGCTCTGTCCTTGCCGAAGACGGCATTAAAAGGGCGATAGAGGATTACAACAGAAAAAAGCAGGGGCTGCCGCCCCTTCCGGAAAAAGAAGATGACGGCCATGACCACGGCCACGAAGGCGAAGAAGAGTAAAAATTGAAGATAATAATCGGGATGAGCGGCGGGGCCGATTCCACGGCAGCCGCCTGGCTGTTAAAACAAAAAGGCCATGAGCTTACCGGTATTACCCTGTCGTTATGGGATGAAGCGTCGCGCTGCTGCAATATTGAAGACATCATGGACGCAAAAGCCGCGTGCGCTAAACTGGGGATAAGGCATTACACGCTTAATTTAAAAACAGAGTTCCGGGAAAAAGTGGTGGAACCATTTATTGATTCCTATTTTTCGGGAGAAACCCCGAATCCGTGCGTGCTGTGCAACGAAGAGATAAAATTCGCGGCGCTTATTAAAAAAATGAAAGAACTCTCATATGATAAAGTGGCAACCGGCCATTACGCAAGAACAGCTAAAAAATCCGGGCAGTTTGTGTTAAAAGCGGGCAAAGATAAAACCAAGACGCAGGAATATTTTCTGGCGCGCCTTAAAAAAGAAGAACTTAAAAACATAATCTTTCCCCTTGGAAACATGGAAAAAAAAGAGATAAAGGAAATAATAAAAAAACAGGGGCTGTTAAGGGAAAAACCTGAAAGCCAGGAAGTGTGTTTTTTAAGCGGCAATGAAACTCCCTTTGATTTCATAAAAAGGCAGCGCGGATACTCCGGCGAACCTGGCGGGCTGTACCTGAACGGGAAAAAAATAAAAACGCTTGATACTCCGTACTTTAACTACACAATAGGCCAGCGCAAAGGGCTTAATTACAGCGCGGGTAAGCCCGTATATGTTGTTAAAATTGACGCGGATGAAAAAAAGGTGTTTTTGGGGGAAAAAGAAGAAACTTTCAGCCGTGAATTTAGCGTGAAGGATTTAAATGTTTTATACGGCACGGGCAGTGAATTTAAGGCCGCGGTCAAAATACGCTACCTGCACAAAGCTGCGCCTGCGACTGTAAAAATATCCGGTAATAACGCTTTGATTGTCTTTTCAAAACCCCAGTTTGCGGTGACTCCGGGGCAGCTGGCGGTGATTTACAGGGGCGGATGCGTGGCGGCAAGCGGGTTTATAAGCGGTGAAAAAGCCGGATAACCTGTTTGTTAACCGGCAATTTTGTATGGTATAATTAGTCTGCTTCAAAATCCTGATTACACAGGTGAGGGAATGGCCGCAAAAAAGAAAAAAGAACCGCGCGGAATCAGCGAAAAAACAGATAAAGATATCCTTCAGAAAATACTGAAGATAACAGAAGACATTCACAATATAAGCGACATTGACATACTTCTTGATAAAATCCTGTTTGAAGTAAGAAAATTCACAAACGCGGAAGCCGGCACCATTTTTCTTACGGAAGGCAATAATCTGCGCATCAGTTACACCCAAAACGATATCCTTTTCGGGAAAAGCATTTCAAACAGGTACAAGTACCTTAACCACGAAATCCCGATAAATGAAACTTCAATGGCGGGGTGCGCGGCTTTTACCGGCAAACTGATAGTTGTTGATGATGCCTATAAAATAAACCCCAAAGAAAAATTCATTTTTAACAGGGATTTTGACAATTCTTCCGGGTACAGGACAAAGTCTGTCCTTAATATGCCCCTTAAAACCGCAAGGAACAGGGTCATAGGCGTTATGCAGATTATAAACGCAAGGGATGAAAAAGGCAAAGTTGTGCCTTTTTCCGAAAAAGACGAAATATACGTTTCCTATTTTGCCAATGACGCGGCAATTGCAATTGAAAAAGCTATAACCACAAGGCAGATGGTTTTAAGGATGTTAAGGATGGTTGAATTCCGCGACCCAAAGGAAACAGGCGGCCATGTAAACAGGATGGGGGCGTATTCGGTTGAAATCTACCATCAGTGGGCAAAGGACAGGGGATTTCCGCCGGAACTGATAAGGCGCTTTAAGGACAAATTAAGGATAGCCGCAATGCTGCACGACGCGGGAAAAATCGCGATACCGGACAGCATTTTAAAAAAACCGGCCAAGCTTGAACCTGATGAGTTTTCAACGATGAAAATGCATACCATATTCGGTTATCGTTTATTTGAATCAAAGGATTCGGAAATTGACGCGATGGCCGCGGAAATAGCTCTTGCGCACCATGAAAAGTGGGACGGCACAGGGTACCCCGGCAGAATCACTGACGTAATGAACCTTAAAAAACTTGACTCGGCGCCCGGCAAAACAGACCTTGAAATACCCGTCACCGGAAGGATAGTGGCCGTGGCTGACGTTTACGACGCTCTGGTTTCCAAAAGGATTTACAAAGAGCCGTGGGATGAATCGCGCGTTGTGGAATATATCAAGGATAATGCCGGCAGGCATTTTGATCCGGAAGTGGTGGATGCCTTTATGGGCGTGTATGATGTAATAGCGGCCATAAGGGACAAATACACGGAAGATAAGGAACAGGAAGAGCAGGCGCCAAATCCTGATTCGGTAAAATAAATTCGTTATTGCAAAAGAGAAGTAAAGTAGTATAATAATTTTAGGGGCAGGCGCTTTTCCCTAAATACCCCCCTCCCAAACCCCCTAAGTGCCTGCTCCTAATTAATTTTAGTTCTTAAAACAGATTTAACAGAGAATATAGAATTAAGGCAGGGGTGGCTGGTAATACAAAACAGTCTGAGATTATACCCTATGAACCTGACGCGGGTAATGCCGCCGCAGGGAGCTTATAAAATTTAAAAGCCCCTGCAAAACAGGGGCTTTTTTGTTTTAAAAGTCCGTTTTTTAATCTTGATTTTATTTTTGTTTTTAATGTAGAGGCGTAACATGTTACGCCTCGCTTTGGTGTTGTTTTCAAAAATCTAAACAACGCACCCTGAAGGGTGCGGCTACCAAGGCGAAAAAACATATAAAAGGACATCAATGGAATTACGCTACGACAGAAATATCAGGATAAAAGAGATTGGCGAAGAAGGGCAGAATAAACTTATGTACTCATCCGTGCTTGTAATCGGCGCGGGCGGGCTTGGTTCTCCTTGTCTGTATTACCTTGCCTCTGCAGGTCTGGAAAGAATAGGAATTGCCGACGGAGATAAAGTTGAAGCAACAAATCTTAACAGGCAGATTATACATTTTAGTAATGATATGGGAAAAAATAAAACTGAATCCGCGCGGGAAAAGGTGCTTGCTCTTAATCCGGATGTGAATATAATCTGCCATGCGAAGATGATTACAGAGGAAAATGCAGAGGCGCTTATTTCCTGTTATGATTTTATAATTGATGCGGTTGACAACTTTGCGGTTAAGTACCTTATAAACGACACCTGCGTGAAATTAAAAAAACCTTTCTGCCACGGCGGCGCACTTGCCTGGGGCGGCCAGGTAATGACGTATGTGCCGGGAGGCCCGTGTTTAAGGTGTTTTATGCCGGATGTCCCAAAAGATAATGAAATAACCACGTCCAAAGAAGAAGGTATTCTGGGAGCGGCAGCCGGTAATATAGGGACGCTGCAGGCAATGGAAGCAATTAAATATTTAACCGGCAGCGGCAATTTGCTGGCAGGGCGCATGCTTTTTTTTGACGGCTTAAAAACCGAATACAGGATGCTAAAAGTTTCAAAAAAATCCGGCTGCCTTGCTTGCGGCGGATAAAAAGGAGCCATTATGAATGATATTTTAAAAATAGCGGACAGGGAATTTAAAAGCAGGTTTATGATAGGCACGGGAAAATTCCCGTCCGATGAAATTATGAAAAAGTGCCTTGAAGCTTCGGAAGCGGAAATTATAACCGTGGCAGTGCGCCGCGTTGATTTTGAAAATCCAAATGCTGATATTATGCCCGCGCTTGACCCTAAAAAAATATTCATCCTCCCCAACACATCCGGCGCGCAGAACGCGGATGAAGCCGTAAGGACGGCAATGCTGGCGCGCGCTATGGGCCTTTCAAACTGGGTAAAACTTGAAGTGACGCCTGACCCAAAATATTTATGGCCGGACGGCGATGAAACATTAAAAGCCGCAAAGATTCTTGTAAAAGAAGGGTTTGTGGTGCTGCCGTATATAGGGCCGGATCCTGTGCTGGCAAAAAAACTTGAAGACGCGGGCACGGCAACGGTTATGCCGCTTGCATCGCCGATTGGCACCAATAAGGGAATGAAATCAGTTGATACGATAAAGATTATTATAGAACAGGCGGGAATTCCCGTTGTCATAGACGCGGGCATAGGGTCGCCTTCGGATGCCGCCCTTGCAATGGAACTTGGCGCTGACGCGGTTATGGTAAACACAGCCATTTCAGCGTCGCCTGACCCTGTCAGAATGGCAGAGGCGTTTAAACTTGCCGCGCGCGCGGGCAGGCTTGCATATCTTGCGGGTATGGCGGAAAAAAGGGACACTGCAAGGCCTTCATCACCCACGGACTGGCTGGTAAAATAAGATGTTTTATCAGGAATTTTTAAAACTAAATACAGAGCAGATAAAGGCGGCGGTTAATTCTGATGATAAAGCCCGTGCCGAAAGCGCGGTTAAAAAAGAGAGCGCAACTTATCAGGACTTTCTTGCGCTGCTTTCGCCCGCGGCGGCTTCATTGCTTGATGGCATGGCAATAAGGTCAAGGGAGATGACGCAGAAACATTTCGGAAAAAATATTAACATGTACATTCCCCTTTATATTTCAAATGAATGTTCCAATGAATGCGCTTACTGCGGGTTTAACAGAAAAAATGTAATAAACAGAAAGACCCTGACGCAGGGCGAAGTTAAAACAGAACTTGAAAATATTAAAGGACAGGGGTTTAACAGCATCCTTCTTTTAACGGGCGAAGCACCCGATAAAGCCGGGCTTAATTACATAGCGCAGTGTGTCGCGCTTGCAAGAAAGTATTTCACCCAGGTTTCGCTTGAAATTTACCCCATGGACACGGACGGGTATAAAAAACTTGTGGACAGCGGCGCGACAGGGCTTACGGTTTACCAGGAGACTTATGATATTGATACGTACAAAAAAGTCCACCTGTCCGGGCAGAAGAAAAACTTTGAATGGCGCATTAACGCGCCGGACCGCGCGGCACAGGCGGGGTTCCGCAAAATTGGAATAGGCGCGCTTTTAGGACTTTATGACTGGCGCGTGGAAGCCGCCCATGTGGGCGCGCACGCTGCGTATATAATGAAAAAGTACTGGAAAACAGAGGTATCCGTAAGTTTTCCAAGGATGAGAGGTTCCAGTTCTGCCTTTAAACCGTATCAGATAATAAGCGATAGAGAGCTTGTGCAGATGATATTTGCCTTAAGGATATTTACCAAATTTGCCGGCATTACCCTTTCCACAAGGGAAGCAGCGGATTTCAGGGATAATATGATAAGCCTTGGGGTAACAAATATGAGCGCCGGTTCAAAGACAAATCCCGGCGGATATGCCGGAAGCGAATCTGAAGGCCAGTTTGAAATATGCGACGACAGAAGCGTGGAAGAAATACTTATGGCAATTAAAAGCAAAGGGTATTATCCGGTTTTTAAGGACTGGGCTGATACATTTGGAGGTAATAAATGAAAGCGGTAATTAACGGCAATGAAAAAGAAATTGAAACCGGCATGACAGTATCCGCGCTGCTTGTCTCGCTTGGATTAAAAAAGGGCATGACTGTTGTGGAATTAAACGGGGAGATAATTGGAAAGGATGATTTTGACAGCAGGAGTATTAACCACGGCGACAAGGTGGAAATTGTAAGGTTTGTTGGGGGAGGATAGTGATAGACGCTTGGATGCTTGGAAGGGTAGAGGTTTGGTAGACGCGGGTCTTTAGCCCGCGCGATTTTGTAGTGATGGTGTTTAATGTAGAGACGCAACATGTTGCGTCTGGTTTTGACATTATCTTGTTGTATTGGTTGGAGCGAGCATGCGAGCGGAAATCCCGGCGATGAAGCGAATATATGAGCGTAAGAAGCAGGGATAGCCGCGTCCCTTTAGGGCGCGCGTTTTTGATAGATGTTTCATTTATGGGATATGGGATAAAAGGATATGGGATAGTTTAAGTAATTATAAACATAATGGAGAAATTATGAAAAACACTGCAAAACTAAACAGCTGGCCTTCGGGCATATATTCTGTTATAACCGAAAAATTCTGCGCCGACGGTTCATCCGTTAAAACGCTTGAAAAGGTTTTAAAGGGCGGGGCGAAGATGGTGCAGTTAAGGGAAAAGGAGTACCATAAAGGCAGAATTTTAAAAATGGCATTTGAATTCAGAAAACTGACGGATAAATATAAAGCCCTGCTTATCATCAACGACCACATAGACATAGCCCTTATATGCAAGGCAGACGGCGTTCACCTTGGGCAGGATGACATCCCCTGCAAAGAGGCAAAGAAACTTGCGCCCGGGCTGATAATAGGTGTTTCCACCCATAATATGAAAGAAGCACTTCAGGCGCAGAAAGACGGCGCAGATTATATAAACATAGGACCCATATTTGAAACAAAGACAAAAGAAAATTTAATGGCGCCGCTTGGCATTGAAACTTTAAAAAAAATCTCCAAAAAAATTAATATCCCATATACCGTCATGGGCGGGATTAAGGAGCACCACATTCCGCAGCTTGCAAAAGCCGGAGCGAAAAGGATTGCAATGGTGACAGAAATAACCCGCGCTGATAATATCACAGCAAAAGTCAAATCCCTTCAGGGGATAATAAAAAATTTTTAATATATTTTTTGTTGAAGGGAATGTATAATAATATAAATGCACAAATTGCAGGTATAATAAAGGGCAGGGCTAAATATAATAGATAGGATTTGAATAAGACATCTGATAATCATTCAGAAAGCGAAAAAACCTAAAAAAATATTTATGAAAATTGAAAAATTTGCTTAATTGTAAGAATGATGTTTAAATGGGTGAGGTTAAGTTAGTAATATATAATAACTGAAATGTCGGGGGTAATATGGGAAGAAGATTTATTCTGATTATGTTGACTTTTCTTATTAGTACACTTGCCTATTGTCAAGATTCAAAGGTTAAATTTAGGTTTGAACTTGGTTATGGCTTTAATTATTCCTGGTTTGTTGATTACAATGAAAAGATTCAGGAAATAAGTGATTATTATCGTAATCTTGGCGGGTCAAAGGAAATGGGAAAGATAGGTTTTTTTAATACTTATGATTTTGGACTGGTATGGATAGTCAATGATATTGCATTTGTTTGTTCCGGCAAAGCTTATGAATTTAAGTATAAAGGAGAACTGGAATATGCTGATGGTACAAAGTCATTTGCATTAGGGCTGGAATACATTCTTTGTGAGTCGGGAATTGGCATGCGAAAGTATATTACAGAAAGAACAGAAACAAGTTTGTTTGATGTTTTTGTTGGATGCGGTTTTGATCTGTATTGGTTTGCATCAGGAAGTGCAAAGGTAAATTCTTATTATTTAAATGGTGACAACGTGGAAAGTTATGAATCTTCTATGAAGAATATAATCGCCGGAATATCAGTGGAATTGGGCAGCGATATTATGTTTAATGATATGTTCGGACTCATGATAAAGGGTGCATACAGGCAGTGTTTAAATGAAGTGGAAGTTTATAATGATATAGGACTTGATTTCTCCGGAGTATATGCGTCGGCAAGTCTTCTGATTTATCCGTGAGGTGAAAATATGAAAAAAATTATATTATTTGCAGTAACAATATTTACGGTTATTTATGGTTGTAGTTTTAATCCGCCTACTTCTTCGTTTTTGGATATGGTTCCTGAAATGCAACTGTTAAATGGGTCAAATTATCTAAGTTCCGGGTACACTTACAGAGCGGGCCAGGCAGCGGTATCATTTAACGGACGACTGTATGTTTCCGGTGGATATACCGCGGGATTTATTCCGCTTAACAGAAATAACGTAATTTCATCAGTTGATGGCAAGTCATGGGTTGAAGAGTCTTCTGATATGAACATTGGCAATGTGTCGAATCACAAAACACTTGTACTTAATGACAAGGTATGGATGATACACGGTAATATGATATATTCTTCCGATGATGCAGTTAATTATACATATGAATTGTCTACCGCGTTTGGGCCTGTAGTTGATGCTGTTGTTCATGGTTCTAATCTGTATATTTTTACGAGTGATGGGGTTTATTCTTCTTCAAACGGCGTTGATTGGGATATCAGGACAACTACTACGGCATATGATATGACATCAGGATTTAGAGTCGTATCTTTTAATAACAAGTTATGGGTTATTGGCGGCAAAAAAGGAACTCTAACAAACGAAATCTGGAGTTCTGAAAATGGATTTAACTGGGTATCGGAAAATATGAATCCTGCTTTTGAACCAAGAAGTGATTTTACTGCTTTGGTAGTTGGGGGAAAGATATGGATAGCCGGAGGCAGAGCAGTATTGGAACACTCTACAGTGAGTAATTTATATAATTCATCAGACGGCGTTAACTGGGTGAAGGTAGCAAATAGTGAATATATTGGTACTTTTGATAATGCATCATGTGTTCATAATGGACAGGGATATTTTTTTGACGGTATGTTTGAAGAACCTCGTAGTAATGGTTGGACGTATGACGTAAAAGAAACTATTTGGCGTACTAATTTGTAAAAAAATTTATCATACCCCAGACATAGCTTTTGTTTATATTAAAGAAAAGTGTCAGACCTCACATATAGTTTTTATTTTGTCAATGTTGTAAAAACCTTATAATCTATTTGAATATCAAGCAGCAAGTATGTAAAAAATCAAAATCATATATAACTTGACTTTTACATTTTATGCATTATAATACATAAAGATAAAGGAGGGGGTTAACGAATGTGCTATGAAGTTGAACAGTTTACAACGGAAAGCGGAAAGAAGCCGGTGTTGGATTTTATACTGGAGCAGGACAAAAATACGCAGGATTTAATCTTTTCCGGAATTGAACAGCTGGAAATAAGAAAAGGAATTATACAGAATCAGAATTTAGAGACGAAGCATGTAAAAGACAAGATTTTCGAGTTAAAGTTTAAAAAATTGGCAGTAAGAATTTTATTCGCTTATCATCCTGTAAAACGCAAATTTATTCTGCTTTTGCACGGAGTGATAAAAAAACGCGATAAACTAAAAGTATCAGATATAGAAGTGGCAGCGGAGCGGTATAAAATTATGTTGAACAGATATTATTGAACAAAAGGAGAAAAGGTATGAAAAAACAAATTAAAAAAAAGCCTACATCAACAAAATTTTTCGATGACCCAAGGGTTAAAAAAATATATGCTGATCCTATCCGTAGGGCAAAAATAAATGCGCATCTGCGCAGCTATGAGTTTTTAGAGGATATTGAAAGACTGCGAAAAGCAGAGAAAATGACGCAAAGCGAATTGGCTAAACTGACAAAAATTTCACAGGAAGAAATATCCCGGATTGAAAGAGGGAAGAAGAATATAACATTTGAAACATATGAAAGAATTTTAACCAGCCTTGGCTATAAAGCAGAGATTATATATCATAAAATACATGATGCGCACGCTTAATACGGTTGAAAATCAACGGAAACGCCCTTTTTAAATAGTGATAGTTAATACCTTACAAAAACCTTATACCTATTAAATAATCTTTGTGCTTTGATTTAATAACTGTTATATGTTAGTATTTTAACGTAAAAATAAAAAACATGGAGGAAATATGAAGAACCTAACATTCGCAAATCCTGTAAAAGTGGTCTTTGGAGCGGGGGAGATAAATTCCGTAGGCAATGAGGCAAAAAAGCTTGGAAAGAAAGCTGTCATAGTAACCGGAAAGCGGTCGGTTAAAACATCCGGGCTTCTTGATGCGGTGCAGAAATCCCTTGAAAAAGCAGGCGTGGGTTTTGTTACATACTCTTATGTAACGCCCAATCCCAAAGTAAATGAAGTTGACGAAGCAGCGGAACTTGCAATCGCGGAAAACTGCGATATGGTAATAGGGCTTGGCGGCGGTTCGGCAATGGACGCGGCAAAGGGCGTATGCGTGGCAGCGGCAAATAAAAAAAGCATCTGGGATTTTGTTTATATACCGGGCAAGGGAGCGGAAAAAATAGAAAAAGCCCTTCCGTTAATGCTTATCCCAACGCTTGCGGCAACCGGATCCGAAGGCAATCCTTCGGCTGTTTTTTCAAACCCGGAAACAGGGCAGAAACAGGGCTTATATGATCCCGCGTTTTTATATCCAAAAGTTTCCATTGTGGACCCGCTGCTTACCACGACAGTGCCGGCACAGCAGACAGCGGAAGGCATAATAGACATAATAATGCACGTGCTTGAAGAGTATCTGACAGGCGATGAAAATTGCGCCCTGCAGGACAGGATAACAGAGGGTGTGATGCTGACCTGCGTTGAAAGCGGCGCGAAATTAATGAAAGATTTAAAAAATCCGGTTCTGCGCGCGGATATTTCGCTTTCAAGCACGGTTGCGCTTATGGGCGTCCCCAACGCCGGCCGCGCGGGCAACTGGACCGTGCATCCCATTGAACATGCCATATCGGCGCTGCATGACGAAATAGCGCACGGCGCCGGAATAGCGGCTGTGCTGCCGGCTTACCTTCAGTTTCTTGAAAGGTTAAGGCCAAACAGAGTAATTCAGTTCGGGCAGCGCGTATTTGGAATTCCCGAAGATGTGGACGATAAAATGAAAATACCTTATACAATTGACCGGTTAAAAGCGTTTATGGCAGAGATTGGTTTAAAAGATAATCTTAAAGACCTTGGCATAAAGCAGGAAGAACTTAAAACGATAGCGGACAAAGTCATAGAAGTCGCGGGAGTGCCTGCCCCCATAAAAGACAGAAAAGAACTGGAAGAGATTTTAAATAACGCTTATTAACAGGGGAGCTGTATAAATGTCCCACGCGTCAGAGATACTGGCTGTAAAAAAAATATATGCTTCACAGAAGAACACAATAGGCCGCGCCCTTGAAAGTTTCAGGGCAAAGTGGAAAAACGGCACTTCGCGCGACATAATGCACGAAATGATTTTCTGCATATTCACGCCGCAGTCAAAGGCGGTCAACTGTTGGGCATGCGTGGAAAAGATTCTGGAAAAAAAACTGCTGTTAAACGCCACCCCGGCGCAGCTTCTGCGGCTTAAGGAAATCAACGGGGTGCGTTTTAAAAACAAAAAAGCGGTGTATGCGTGCGAAGCAAGGGATAAATTTGTAAAGAACGGGAAGTTCATAATAAAGGAATTCCTGTCTGAATTCAAAGATCCGTATGAAATGCGTGAATGGCTTGTAAAAAATATTAAAGGTTACGGATATAAAGAAGCCAGCCATTTTTTAAGAAATATCGGCTTTGGCGATGACATTGCCATTCTGGACAGGCATATTTTAAGGAACCTTGTACGTATGGGTGTGATACCCGCCATTCCCGAAAGCCTTACAAACGCGAAATACCTTGAAATTGAACAGAAGATGAAAAAGTTTGCCAAAAAGATAAACATACCAATGGACGGCCTTGATTTAACTTTATGGTTCCGCGAAGCAGGGCATGTGTTTAAATAAGTTTTACCTGCAAGATTCTTTGCTTTAACATGCTGCGCTTCAAAAACAAAGTAATTTAATTTTAAAAAAAATTCTTGACTTTTTTTGTTTCATCAGTATAATTATCACTAAGAAGGTGATACTTAAAAGATCTTTAAAAGCTGAAGATAAGTAAGATACAAAAAGACGGGGAGCAGGTATCTACGATAATACCCTCCCAATCCCCTTTATCAGCCTGCTCCCTTCTTAAAATAAAAAGCCGTGAAAACGGCTTTTTTTGGGAGTTAATATATCACCAATTAAGTGATATATTAAGAAAAAAATACAGTATATGATATAATAATAAAGCAAAAGGAGGGAACAAAATGAAAAAGATAAAAGTGGCGTTCTTTGACGCGAAACCCTATGACATTGCAAATTTTGACCATGTAAATAAGAAATACGGATACACCATCAAATATCTTCCACCCCACCTTAATAAAGAGACCGCCTTTATGGCGGACGGAGCCGATGTTGTCTGTGCCTTTGTCAACGATGCGATAGACGCCGCGGTGATAGCGCAGCTTAAAAAGCAGGGCGTTAAACTTATCGCGCTAAGGTGCGCCGGATATAATAATGTTGATTTAAAAGAAGCATTTAACACCCTTCATGTGGCAAGGGTGCCGGCTTATTCGCCCAACGCTGTCGCGGAACACGCTGCGGCCCTTATGATGACCCTTAACAGGAAAATACACAAGGCGTCTTTCAGGACGCGCGAAGGCAATTTTTCCATAAACGGGCTTTTAGGATTTGACATGAAAGGAAAAACCGCGGGCGTAATAGGAACGGGCAAAATAGGCAGGGAGATGATAAACATACTTAAAGGGTTCGGCGTAAAAGTGCTTGCCTATGACGCGTTTCCTGACAGGAAGTATGCCGGGGATAATAAAATACAATACGCGCCTCTGAACACGATTTATAAAGAGGCGGATATAATCACCCTTCACTGCCCGCTTAACAAGGACACTTTTCATATGATAAACGCTCAGTCCATCAAAAAGATGAAAAAGGGTGTGATGATAATCAACACCGGCCGCGGAAGCTTAATAGACGCAAAGGCGCTGATAAACGGTTTAAAAAGCGGCAGGATAGGTTACGCGGGGCTTGACGTCTATGAAGAAGAAGATAAATATTTCTTTGAGGATTTTTCCGGCAGGGTGTTAAGCGATGACGTGCTGGCGCGGCTTTTAACTTTCCCGAATGTTATTATCACTTCCCACCAGGCGTTTTTTACAAAAGAGGCGGTTGAAAATATTGCTGACACAACGCTTGGCAATATAAAGGAATATTTTGAAAAACACACCCTTACAAATGAAATATGTTATCAGTGTAATAAGGCGTGCGTTAAAAAGAAGAAAAATATATGTTTTTAAAAAAATCGGAGGTGTATCATGGCTGAAAAATTTGATTTAAACGGGTCTGTAAAATACGGCGAAGGCGCAGTTGTATCAAGGACATTGATAGACAAACAGAGCGGTACGGTAACGCTGTTTGCGTTTGACAAAGGGCAGGGGCTTTCCGAACATACAGCGCCTTTTGACGCGCTTGTAAATGTGACGGACGGGGAAGCGGAGATAAAAATAGGCGGCGAACCCGTAAAACTTAAAGCCGGCGAATCAATAATAATGCCCGCCAATGTCCCGCACGCCCTTAAAGCCGTTGAAAAGTTTAAAATGATGCTTGTAATGATAAAAAAATAAACGGTTGCTTGACAGGGATTAAAACATCTGATATAGTTTAGTAGTTAATAAATTAGTTAACTATTAAACAGGACGGATTAAGGAGGCGTAATGGAAGACCTGATAAAAGCGCAGTCTGAAATCTGCAAAACATTTTCAAATCCCCACAGGCTTAAAATAATCAAACTTCTCTGCGCCAATGAACAGAGCGCTTCACAGATTATAAAGGAAACCGGACTGGGCAAGGCAAACCTTTCACAGCATATGTCCGTGCTGTTAAATAAAGGTGTGGTAGTTTCCAGGAAGCAGGGGCAGAGCGTTTTTTATTCCATAGCGGACGCGCGTATCCCAAAAGTGTGCCTTATGATGGGCGAAATTATGATGTCCACGCTTGAACGCAAAAAGAATATCTATGAAAAAGGAAAAAAAATAAAATAGAAAGGGGAACAACATGAAAATTGTCATCATAGGCGGAGTGGCGGGCGGCATGTCGGCCGCGGCAAGGTTAAGAAGGCTTTCTGAAACTGCGGAAATAACGGTTTTTGAAAAAGGGGGGTATGTATCTTTTGCCAACTGCGGGCTTCCTTATTATATAGGCGGGGAGATTACAGAAAGGCAGAACCTGCTTTTACAGACACCGGAATCATTCAAAGCGCGCTTTAACGTAAATGTGCGCGTTAATTCAGAAGTGCTGTCAGTTGATACAAAGGCAAAGGAAGTAAGGGTAAAGGATTTAAAGACCGGCAATGAATACGCCGAAAAATATGACAAGCTGCTTTTATCTCCCGGCGCGGAACCGGTGAAACCGCCTATTCCCGGCATAGACAGCAAAAAAATATTCACCCTTCGCAATATGGAAGACACTGATAAGATATACACGTATATAAGGGATAATAATCCAAAAAAAGTTGTGGTGGTGGGCGGCGGATATATAGGGCTGGAAATTGCCGAAAATTTAAAACACAAGGGCATGTTTGTGACAATTGTGGAAGCGCTGCCGCAGGTGATGGGTTTAATTGATTTTGAACTTGCAGCCATGCTTCATCAGCATATAAAACAGAAAGGCATTGAATTGTACCTTAACGACGGGGTAAAGGCGTTTGCCGAAGCCAATAATAAAATTAAGACAGCCTTAAACAGCGGCAAAGAGATTGAATCTGACTTTGTAATGTTTTCCATAGGTGTAAAGCCGGATGTAACGCTTGCAAAACAGGCCGGCCTTGCAGTCGGCGCAAGGGGAATAACGGTTAATGAATACATGCAGACATCTGACCCTGATATTTACGCCGTGGGCGACGCTGTTGAAACTGTAAATCCAATCTCCGGGAAAAAAGCCGCAATTGCCCTTGCCGGGCCGGCGAACAAACAGGGAAGGTTTGCCGCCGAAAATATGCTGGAAGGCAATAAAATCAAATACAGGGGCACTATCGGCACAGGGGTCATTAAAGTGTTTGATATGACATCAGCTTCAACCGGATTAAATTCCAGACAGCTTGACGCGGACAAAATACATTATGAAAGTGTTGTGATACATCCCAATAACCACGCGGGATATTATCCGGGCGGCACGCAGATGTCGTTAAAGATGATGTTTTCGCCGTCTGACGGAAAAATATTCGGCGTTCAGGCCGTCGGGTATGAAGGCGTTGAAAAGCGTATTGATGTGGCCGCGGCTTTCATCCAGAAAGGCGGGACAATAGAAGATCTACTTAATTTTGAACACTGTTACGCTCCGCCTTTTTCTTCGGCAAAAGACCCAATTAACATGGCGGGTTTTATAGCGGAAAATATTATTAAGGGCAGGGTTAAGCAGACAACCTGCGCGGAACTTATAAATAATAATAATTCCTGGTATATACTTGACGTGCGCGACAGGGAAGAAACAGACCTTGGAATGATTCCGAATGCAGTCCACATTCCCCTTAATGAATTAAGAAAAAGGTTAAATGAGGTTCCAAAGGATAAGAAGACAGCTGTATATTGCAGGGTCGGGTTAAGGGGGTACCTTGCATGCAGGATACTGGCGCAGAATGGCTTTAATAATGTGTTTAATGTCGCCGGCGGATATATAACATACTCGGCCATTACCGGAAAACAGAGCAACGAAAATATTTTCGGAGAAAAACAGGAAATGGGCTCCGCGAAACATCAGGACAGGCGCGAAGAAAACATTCCGTCCAGGATAATTTCTGTTAACGCGTGCGGCCTTCAGTGCCCGGGGCCTATCATGAAACTGAAAACTGAAATAGACGCGGTAAGGCCGGGCGACAGGCTGGAAATAAAGGCCACTGACCCTGGATTTTATAACGACGTCAGCGCGTGGGCGCGCTCCACGGGCAATAAGATATTTTCACTTGAATCAGACAAGGGAGTGATAAGCGCCGTGATAGAAAAAGCCGGCGAAAAAACGGAGGTAATAAAAACAATGGCTTCACACGACAAGACGATGATAGTATTTTCCGGCGATATGGATAAAATAATAGCATCTTTTATTATCGCCAACGGCGCGCTTGCCATGGGGCGAAAAATGACCATGTTCTTTACGTTCTGGGGTTTAAACGCCTTAAAGAAGCCAAAACAGCCCGGAGGACTTAAGAAAAATCTTATTGAAAAAGCTTTTGGCTTTATGCTGCCGCGCGGCAGTAAAAAACTTGCACTTTCCAAAATGAATATGGCCGGTATGGGCCCGCTTATGATAAGGGGAATAATGAAAAAACATAATATCAGCAGCGTGGAAGAGCTTATTCAGGCGGCAATTGCCGGCGGCGCCAGAATTGTGGCGTGCCAGATGACTATGGACCTTATGGGCATTAAAAAAGAAGAGCTGATTGACGGTGTTGAAATAGGCGGCGTTGCTTCAATGCTTGAATCATCAGACGGCTCTGACGCCACTTTCTTTATCTGAAATAAAACAAAAAAGCTTAACGCGCGGATCCGAAAAAAGGGAAACGGGTCCGCTAAGTTAAAGGCGGTTATAATGGAAGGCCATGATTTAATGCAAAGGGTTAAACAGGGGGATAAAGGCGCGTTTAATGAACTGCTTGATAAGTACCAGCAGGCGGTTCTTAATTACGCGTACAGGATTGTCCGCAGCAGGCATGAAGCGGAAGATATAGCGCAGGAAGTATTTATTAAAGTTTATAAAGCAGCGGGCAGTTACTCCCCGTCCGCCAAATTTACCACCTGGCTGTACAGGATAACTTCAAATACAGCAATTGATTTTATAAGGAAAAAAAAGACTGATGCCGGGCTTGGGGCAAAAAGTATTTATGAAGAGAGCGCCGGTGAAAACGCCAAAGATTTAAGTGATATCGCGGATACTGCATCAGTTTCCGCGGAACTGCGCGCGGAAAAAAACCAGGCTGAAGAAAATGTGAATCAGGCCCTGTTGTCCCTGCCGGAAAATCAGAGGATGGCAATGGTGCTGCTGGTATATGAGGATAAGTCATATAAGGAAATTGCGCAGATATTATCCGTGTCCGTTTCTTCGGTGGAATCGCTTATCTTCCGCGCAAGGGAAGCGCTGAAAAATAAACTTTTAAATAAATAATAAAAACAGTTGACAATTTAAATTTTATGAATATAATTACTACTATCAAGACCTAAATGGTAGAGATTGACAGGAGAACAAAATGAAACTTTCAACAAGGACAAGATACGGCACAAGATTGCTTTTTGAACTTGCGTATAATTACGGCAAGGGGTCGCAGTTATTAAATGTGATAGCAGCCAAGCAGGACATATCGGAAAAATATTTAAGCAAAATAGTGCTTCAGCTTAAAAGCGCGGGTATAATTACATCTCACCGCGGCGCAAAAGGCGGCTATGAACTGGCAAAAGAGCCTTCAAAGATAAATATGCTGCAGGTGATGAATTCGCTTGAAGGCAGCGATGCAATGGTTGAATGTGTAGGCGACGCGGGGTTGTGCGCGAAAAGCAGGCGATGTCCCGCGCGCAGCTTATGGTGTAAGCTTGAAGCACAGACAGCAAATCTGCTTGAAAGCACAACGCTTGAAGACCTTGTAAATGATTATAAAGCCCTGAATAAAGAAAACGAAGGGACTTACTACATCTGATTTAACAGGAGGATATCATGAAGATTGCAGGCGATATTACAAAATTGATTGGAAATACTCCCCTTGTATACATCAATAAAATGAACGGGGGCAATTACGCCAGAGTGGCGGTTAAACTTGAATACTTTAATCCGCTGTCCAGCGTTAAAGACAGGATAGGCTTTGCCATGATTGAAGCGGCTGAAAAAGAAGGAAAACTAAAAAAAGGCGGCGTGATAATAGAGCCTACTTCGGGCAATACAGGAATAGCGCTTGCCTATATCAGCGCGGTAAAAGGGTATAAACTTATCCTTACAATGCCGGAAACAATGAGTATTGAAAGGAGAAAGCTTTTAAAGGCGCTTGGCGCGGAGCTTGTGTTAACCGAGGGCGCAAAAGGGATGAAAGGCGCGGTGGAAGCTGCCGAAGAGCTTGCAGCCAGGACGCCTGATAGTTTTATTCCGCAGCAGTTTAAAAATCCCGCAAATCCTGAAATTCATAAGAAAACAACAGGGCCGGAAATATGGAAAGACACGGACGGCAAAGTTGATATATTTGTGGCGGCGGTCGGCACAGGCGGCACTGTAACCGGTACAGGAGAGTATTTGAAATCAAAGAATAAAAAGATAAAAGTTGTGGCTGTTGAACCTGAAAAATCCGCGGTGCTGTCAGGCGAAGCGCCGGGGCCTCATAAGATTCAGGGAATAGGCGCGAACTTTATTCCTGAAGTTGTAAACTTAAAGGTAATTGACAGTATTATGAAGGTAAAGGAAGAAGACGCGGGTATGGCGGCGCGCCGCGCCGCCAAAGAAGAAGGATTATTAATAGGCATTTCCGCGGGCGCTAACCTGCACTGCGCGCTTGAACTGGCAAAACTTCCGGAAAATAAGGGCAAACTGATAGTGACAGTAATGTGCGATACCGGAGAAAGGTATTTAAGCACATGGCTCTTTGAAGAATAAATTAAATTCAGGAGGGTAAACATGGGGCGAATGCGTCAATAACCGTAAAAAATCAGGCAGTGTAATGAAAATAAAAAAACAGGAGAGAATAAAATGGCAGAAAAAAATTACAGGGCGGAAACAAAGGCGCTTCACGCGGGGCATAAACCGGACAGCGACACAAAATCAAGGGCGGTCCCGGTTTACAGGACAACCGCTTATGACTTAGGAACAACGGCAAGAGGGGCGGATTTATTCGCGCTTCGCCAGCTTGGAAATATTTACACAAGGTTAATGAACCCGACCACTGATGTATTGGAGCAGAGGATAGCGGCGCTTGAAGGCGGCGTTGCAGCTATTGCAACCGCGTCAGGGACATCCGCGATACATTACGCGCTGATTAATATCTGTAAACAAGGCGATGAAATTGTGGCGGCTAACAACCTTTATGGCGGCACGTTTACAATGTTAAATGACATACTGCCGCAACACGGTATTGTAACAAAGTTTGTCGGTCACAATGATTTTGCGGCTTATGAAAAGGCGATTAACGCCAAAACTCGCGCCATTTTTATTGAAACGATAGGCAATCCGGCGCTTGGGTTTACGGATATCGCGGAAGTTTCAAAGATTGCAAAAAAGCATAACCTGCCGCTGATAGTGGATTCCACGTTCACGCCGCCGACGCTTTTAAAGCCTATAGAGCACGGCGCGGATATTGTGGTGCACTCGCTGACAAAATGGATAGGCGGCCACGGCACGGTAATGGGCGGCATTGTGGTTGACGCGGGAAAGTTCAACTGGAAAGATGAAAAGTTTGACCTTTTCAACAAACCGGATGAAAGCTATCACGGTTTAAGATGGGCACACGATTTAGGGGAGTTGTCACCGCTGTGTTACGCGCTGAAATTCCGCTTAACTCCTCTGCGCAACCTTGGCGCGGCAATTTCGCCGGATAACGCGTGGCAGATTCTGCAGGGTGTGGAAACACTGGCATTAAGGATGGAGCGCCACAGTTATAACGGGATTGAAACAGCAAAGTTCCTTGAAAAGCATCCTGCTGTCGCGTGGGTAAAGTATCCCGGGCTTGCGTCGCATGAGGATAATAGTGTTGCAAAGAAATATCTGAAAAACGGTTTTGGAGGAATGGTGGTATTCGGGATTAAAGGCGGATACGATGCCGCGGTAAAACTTATCAACAATATAGGGCTGTTTTCGCACGTGGCAAACGTGGGCGACGCGAAAAGCCTTATAATCCACAGCGCAAGCACGACGCATTCTCAGCTGACCGAAGAACAGCAGAAAGCCGGCGGAATTACCCCGGATTTAATCAGGCTTTCAATCGGCATAGAGCACATTGACGACATAAAAGAAGCGCTTGATGAAGCATTGAAACTTTCACAAAAGTAAATAGTTTTTAAAAGCCCCCTGAAAATGGGGGCTTTTTTTATTATAAGCAGTGATAAGGTTTAGGTTTGGTAGACGCGGGTCTTTAGCCCGCGGCAGTTGATTTTAGTTTGAAATAAGAGTATTATATTCGCATTGCGGGAGATGCAGACTGCTTTCGATACGTTTCAGAAAAATATTTCCAAACCCTGTGCTTAAGTGAATATCAAAAACAGAATGAAAAGTATTTTAATATAATAAATTAAAGGGGAAAAACATGCGTATAAAAAGTTTATGTTTTGGGGTTTTGGTTCTGCTGGCGTTTGCCGCGGCGGCAGGCGCGGATGATTCAAACGGAAAGCGGTATATTACGGTGACCGGAATGGCGGACGTAAAAGCTGTGCCTGATCAGGTAATAATAAATTTTGGGGTGAATTCCGAAAGCAGGGAAATAGCGGCAGCAAAGAAAGATAATGACGTTAAGACAAAAAAAATACTTGAAGCCCTTAAACAGAACGGCATTGATGAAAGGGACATACAGACAGACAGGATATCAATTCAGCCCAGATATGACTACAGCGGCAAACAGGTGCTTATTGGATATACAGTGACAAAAAATATCACGGTGCTTCTGCGCACACTTGAAAAATACGAAACAGTGGCGGAAAGCATACTTGAAGCCGGGTCAAATTATCTTAATGGTGTTGAATTTGTGGTATCTGATAAGCGTAAATACGCGGACGAAGCAAGGGTGCTTGCTTTAAAAGCCGCTCAGGAAAAAGCAAAAGCAATGGCGGCAGCGCTTGGCAGAAGGACGGGAAAGCCCCTTGCAATTGAAGAACTGCAGACAGAGCAGCAGCTGTACCGCGCGGCAGGGAAGATGGCGGCAAACGTGATGATGGACAGCGTAAGCGCGGAATCCGAAAGCGGCGGTACTTTGTCCGCAGGCACGGTAAAAATATCAGCTGGTGTAATGGTAAAATTTGAACTTAAATAAAAAATTAATCTCATAAAAATAAAAACCGCCTTTTATCAAGGCGGTTTTTATTTTATAAAGGCAAGAAAGTAATGGCGGTATGTTTTATATCTGTTAAAATATGTGTATGGGAAAAATCAAATTGGTAAAAAAGGCGCAATATGATGTCATTGTAGCCGGCGGCGGGCCCGCGGGTTTAACTGCCGCGGTTGAAATATCCAAAACAGGATTAAAAACACTCCTGATAGAAAAAAACAATATAGGCGGAGCGCCCAGAAGCTGGATAACATGGTACAGCGGGCTTAAAAAAGCCGGGTGCGCGTCCGCGGTAAAACATAAAATAGATACGCTTGTTTTTTCTGGTTATCTGGGCGGCGCGTATGAACTGAAAAAATCAGATTCAGCGGTTGTGGATACAAAAAAACTTCTGCTTTTGCTTAAAGAAAGGGCTTTAAAAGCCGGGGTGGAAATAAAGGAAAATGAGAATATTTTAAAGTGTTCCCAAAGCGGCGGCTTTGCCGCTGTTAAAACCGCAAAGGGTTCTTACAAAACCCGTTACGTTGTTGACGCTATGGGGTGGAGTTCAAAAAACCAGCACTCTCTTGGCGCAAACGAGCCGCGCGGCGATTATATGGGATGCCGCGCCGCGGAGATAAAGCTTGAAAAACCGTTAAAAGATATTTCAAAAGCGCATATTTTTCACGCGCCTTTCCCGGGCAAAGACTATTTCTGGCTGCTGCCATATAATAAACACGAGGTACTTGCCGGCTGTTTTTCTTTTGAAAAACTTGACGCGAAAAGCGGCCCAAGGATGAACAAATCGCTTAACAGGTACATAAAATATATCGGGGCGCACGGCAGGCGGTTAAAGGAAATACAGGGTAATATTCCGCTTATGGAAAAAAAGTATTTCAGGCGCGGAAGAATATTTTTCTGCGGCGATGTTGTTTCATCCCCTTTGCCTTCAAGCGGATTTGGGCTTCTCCGCGCGATAGAAGAGGCGCGCCTTCTTGCCCGCTGTTTAAAGCGCGGGTTTAAGGGCAAAAGCGCCGATTACGAAGAGAAAATTATCGCATTAAGGTATCCTGGGTATGAACTTCATTATCTTGTGGCGGACATATTAAAAAACATGGACGAAGTGATTTTCAATAAAGCAGTCAGCGGAATGAAGGATAACAGCGTTAAGTTCATAAAAAGTTTTTTGAAAGGCGATGACTTAAGCCTGATATTCGCGGCGCAGGCGCTTATCGCGATATTTAAAACCTTCACTTTAAAAGAGATTGCGGCAATGGCAATTAAGCGCGATTATAAGGAATTCCTGCTGCGCGCGGCAAGGGATTACCCGAAAATTAAACCGGGGCAGATAAAAAAAGCGCTTAAGAAAATGGCAGGCGAGCTTAAAAAAACAGGGATAAAAGAACTTAAGAAAATAAGGGGGCGTTTATGACGAAAGTGCTGTGTGTCGGGACTCTTGTGGTTGATATATTCGCGGAAGGGCTGGATTCCGCGGTTGCTCCCAATACAGGATTTAAATCGCCTGTTTCGCACCACCCGGGAGGAAATGTGTTAAACGTGGCGGTGGACCTGTCAAAACTTGGCGTGAAAAATATTTTCTGCGGCAGCATAGCCGGTGATGACATGTTCGGGAATATGCTTGCGGAGTATCTTGAAAAACATAAAATTAAAAGCAGGATTAAAACAGTAAAAAACGGGCAGACGGCAAAATGCCTTATACTTGGATTTAAGGATAAAAGCAGGGCGTTTATCGGGGACAGGGGTTCAAACGTCTGTTATACCGCTGCTGAAGTGATTAAACTTATAAAAACAACAAAACCCGGTGTTTTTTACGCGGGTGAAACTCCGTCGCTGCCAAAGGTGGAAAGCGGGCTTATGCGTATTTTGAAAACAGCAAAAGTATCCGGTGCTATAACTGTTCTGGATTACATTATTTCTTCCGATAAGTTTAACGGCAACCTGCTTAAATGCGGACAATTTACGGATGTATTGCATATAAATGATTACGAGGCGCGGCTTATAACAGGTAATAAAGACCCGAAACAGGCGCTAAAATTTCTGGTAAAGGCAGGTTTTAAGTTTTGCATTATTACATGCGGAGGCGATGAAACGGTCTTCTCGTACAACGGTAAAATGTATAAAACGGGCGTGCTGCCTGTAAAATGCGTTGATTCAACAGGCGCGGGCGACGCGTTTACCGCGGGTATAATAGCAAAACTATCAATGCTTAAAGGTAATAATGTTAAAGAAAAGTTAAAAGATGAAAAAGCACTCTTTGACACAATTATGTTTGCCTCTGCCTGCGGCGCGCTTGCCGTGACGCAAACCGGCTGCACCGGCGGCGTCTCGCTTAAAAAAGTAAAAAGTCAAATCAAGCAGAGTAAAAATAAATTTATACCGGGTATAAAACAAATATAAACGCAACTTATGCCTTTATTTATTGTCATAATTGATAGGTTGTTTTACCGGGGGCGGTAAAAAAACAGGGGGTTATTATGAAGTTTAAAATTTTAATGGCTGTGCTTTGCGCGTTTTTTTTATTTTCGTGTTCTGACAGAAAGAATCCCGCGTCAGTTACCGATCCTGCCGGTGAATCAGGCACATTAAACACCGTAGCGCCGTCATCCACGGTAAAGCTTATCTTCATCCACCACAGCACAGGGGAAAACTGGCTGCAGGCGTCTTACGGCGGGCTTGGAACAGCGCTTAACGCGAATAATTACTTTGTCAGTGATACAAATTATAACTGGAATGACCCCGGTTATGACCAGGGTTCTTATACTGATACCGAAGACTGGCCCGACTGGTTCAGGAATGAAGTTATGCCTTATGTATACGCTGAATACGGAAATACATGCTATACAAACACCATAACCGAACCAACAGGTGAAAATGAAATCATAATGTTCAAGTCGTGTTTTCCAAACAGCGAAGTTGAAGGTTCAATTGATGACGAAAAAGTAATTTATAATAATATCCTTACTTATACCGCTCTGCATACCGATAAACTTTTTATCCTTATCATCCCTCCGCCGGAGCAGGTTCTTGGAGACCCGCTATTAACAAGGGAAATATCCAACTGGCTGGCAGACAGGCAAAACGGCTGGCTGAAAAATTACACACACGGCAATGTTTACGCGTATGATTATTATAACGTGCTGACTCACCCTGACAACCACCATATGGTGATAAACGGGGCGGAAAGCCATACTGTTGCCAACAGCCAGAATACCCTTTACTATCCGTCCACAGACGACCACCCAAGCGCTGCCGGACAGCAAAAAGCCGTGTCTGAATTTGTGCCGCTGTTAAACGGCTGGTATAACGAATGGAAAAACAACTGAAAAACGTTTGCCATCAAAGAATCCCGGTGTTAATATGGATTAATTAAACCGATAACAGGAGGCGATTATGGCAGGCGTGAGTTTTTTTGAACATAAAGGCAAAAAAATCCTGTATGAAGACTATTCCGAAAGCAATCCCGCTGAACTGGCAGTACTTCTTGCCGAAGCAAAAAAAATAATTACAGGCCAGCCTAAAAATTCCGTGCTTGCGCTTGTGAATATAAGCAGGACAAAATACGACAGGGCTTCCGTGGCAGCCATGAAAGAATTCATAAAAGACAACACTCCGTACATAAAAGCTTCAGCCATAATAGGGATGGAAGGCATAACCGAAGTGGTTTTTAAGGGCGTTGTGGCTTTTACCGGCAGAAAAAACCTTGTGGTTTTTAATGACGCGGAAAAAGCAAAAGATTACCTTGCAGCGCTGGAATAAAAATTTGATAAATTCCGAACTGTTTAAACAGCTTGAATTTATTAAAGAGATAGACAAATTAAAATTAATATTCAGAAAGACCCGCATTTTTGATAACTCCCGCCATGAAAACGACGCGGAACATTCATACCACCTTGCTATGATGGCTGTCATCTTATCCGGATATTCCAAAGAAAAAATTGACGTGGATAAAGTTGTTAAAATGGTTCTTGTCCACGACCTTCCTGAGATTTATTCCGGAGATATAATGGTGTATAACAAAAAACAGGGCGAAATAAGCAAAGAAGATATTAAAGCTGCGGATAAGATATTTGGCATGCTGCCGCAGCCGCAGGGGGATGAATTAAAAGCGCTGTGGCGCGAGTTTGAGGAAAAGAAAACGCCCGAAGCAAAATTTGCCGCGGCCATAGACAGGCTGGAACCCATAATGCAGAACCATGCCCATAACGGCGGCGCGTGGGTTCAGCACAACATAAGCGCACAGCGGGTGGTTGAAGTAAATAGCCACATAGGCAACGGCTCCGCTGAATTGTGGGAATACGCGGAAAGCCTTATAAAAGAGTGCGCTACAAAAGGTTATATCAAATGATAAAAGTGGCGGCCGCGGTTATAATTAAAGGCAATAAAGTCCTTATAGCTAAACGCGCCAAAGGCGACAGCCACGGGTCAAAATGGGAATTCCCCGGCGGCAAAGCGGAAAAAGGCGAATCCCTTAAAGCCTGCCTTAAACGCGAGATAAAGGAAGAACTTGACCTTGACATAAAAGTCGGGAAAAAATTTGAAACAACAAAATCTGAAACAATAGAACTGACATCATTTTTATGTGAAATTGTGTCAGGGGATATAAAACTGAATGTTCACGAAGAGTATAAGTGGGCGGCCATATCCGGGCTTGCGGAATATGACTTTGCGCCGGCGGATATCGGCGCCGTACATAAAATAACAGGGTTGAAAATAAAAAAACAGGTGTTATAATAGGTTAACAAAAAATAAGGAGGTTTTTAAATGGCTGCGGACAAGAAAACAATTACGATTGTGCTTTGCTGCGTTGGTTTTTTGGGATTGGCGGGGCTTCACAGGTTTTATAATCGCAAGATAATTTCCGGTTAAATCTGGCTCTTTACATTTGGATTCGCCGGTATAGGCACGCTTATAGACCTTATTCTTCTTCTTACAAAGAAAAAAATGCTTTTTGATTAATAAAGCTTCTGTTTAAAAACGGGCGGTGCGCTTACGTGCGCTCCGCCCGTTTTTTTGTTATAATATGGCTGTTTTAATTCATCAAATAATATAAACGGCGGTTTTATGAAAACAATTCTGCACATACCAAACAATAAGTCAAAATTGAAACAATATATAAGCATCCTCCGAAAAAACGGCGGGCTGGTGGAATTTGACAATTTTATTTTTGACACATACAGCCTTTTTCACACCACATATAAATGCGACTCTTCCAAATGCCTTAAACTGAAAGGAAAAAAATACCACGGTTCCTGCTGCACCGATTACACTGTGGACATAGAACCGAAAGAAAGAAAAAAACTTGAAAAATTCATAAAGGACAATAAAGCCGAGTTTGCCGCGAAATATCCCTGGGTGCTGAATGAAAAGGTTTTTAAAAAGGATAAAAGCGGCATTTACCTTAACCACAGAAAAGACGGCAGCTGCATGCTGTCTGTGGTAAAAGGGAAAGCCCTGCTTTGCCTTATAGATTTAATTTCAATAAAAAACGGGTTAAAACGCACGGAATACAAGCCTGCAGTCTGTTATTCCTGGCCGCTGGAAACAATAAAAGTGGATAAAAAAATATTTGTGACCACCATCTGCGGGCATAACGGCTACTACCTTTCACAGCAGACCTGCGCCCTTGGGTGCGTATCGGGTAAAATGGATGTGGTGGCAGCTTTTTCGCTTGCCGAACAGCTTGAAAAATACCTTGGCAGAAAAGTTGTACATAAACTGATAGAAGTTTACGCTGAAAAAATCAAAACAGAAAAGAAGAAAAAAGGAGAATAAAATGGAAAGGATATGGCTGCTGGCGGCAATAGGTGTGGTGGCTTTTACGGGCGGAATCGTTTACGGATTTACAAGCGCTTATAAAAAAGTTATTCCTTCGGATCCCGGCATATCATATATAGGGCGAATTGATTTTTCGGATAAAAACGCGCCGCGTTTTGACTGGCCGGGCATTGAAATCGCCATAAATTTTGAAGGCGCTTACTGCGCCGTGCTTCTGGATGACGGGACAAACCATTACAATGTATTTGTTGACGGCGCCCGTATGCCGGTGCTTGTGACACAGCCGAAAGTGAAAAAATATATTGTTGCCAAAAACCTCAGCCGCGGGCCGCATTCCGTAATAATCACCAAAAGGACGGAAACATACGACGGCACAGGTATTTTTAAAGGTTTTATTCTTGATAAGAAGGCAAAAGTGCTTGCACCGCCGGTTAAACCTTCAAAGAAAATTGAATTCATAGGCGATTCGCTTACTGTCGGCTATGGAATAGAAGGGCCTTCAGTCACCTGCGGGGAAGGTACAGAAAAGAAATATAAGAACAATTTCCTGTCCTTTGCGTCAGTTACCTCCCGCGTCCTTGGCGCTCAGGCGCATATAATTGCAATATCAGGTCGCGGCCTGGTAAAAAACTACGGCGACAACGCCATACCCGCGGAAAAGCCGCTGGGGTATTATTATAAAAACACAATAATGAACGACCCTTTAACGGCATGGGATTTTAAATCCTGGATTCCGGATATTGTTGTAATAAATATAGGGACAAATGATTTCAGCACGCAGCCCGTGCCTTCAAAAGAACTTTTTGAAAAAGCATACCTGTCGCTGTTAAAAACAGTAAGGGGATATTACCCGCAGGCCGAAATTTTCTGCGTCACAGGGCCTGTTACTGACGCTCCGCTGTCCGGCTATGTGAAAAATACTTTAAAAACATTTAAGGACAAAAAAACGCATTTTGCGTCATTATCCCCCGTGCCTCAGGAATTAATGGGATGCGACTGGCATCCAAACGCCGAGGCAAACAGAAAAATGGCGGAAGAACTTGTAAAGCAGATAAACAGCGTTATGCAAAAACATCCGTAAAAGGGCTGATTCGCCGCGCGGGCCGGCCGTGCTTGACTTTTGGGCGTTATGTAATATAATCCTTCAAACAGGCGTAAGGCGGATAAATGATAAAAAAGGTTAAGAACGCGTTTTTAAAGCTGTTAATAAAAATTGACAACGGTTTTTTGTGCGATGTATGCAGGCTTAACCACCCTTCAACATGCGCGCATCCGGAACGCCCCAATTCAAAAAAATGCAATGATTTTGAACACAAAAGTTTAAGGTAACGGAGGAAAAATGCCGACTTACGATTATGAATGCGAAAAATGCGGCGTGTTTGAACACAAACAGTCGATAAAAGATGACGCTTTTGAAAAATGCCCCAAATGCGGCGGAAGCGGCATAAAAAGGCTTGTAAGCCGCGGAAGCGGAATAATTTTCAAGGGCAGCGGTTTCTATGAAACCGATTATAAAAGAAAAGAAAACAATGTCAAAGAAGGGGCAAAAGAAGGCTGCTCCTGCTGCGAGCATTCAAAAAACGGGACATGCGGGAAAGAATAACTTGAAAAAAAGCGTAAAAGTAAAAAACAGCGAAATGGATTTTAACGTGGATTTTTTTTCCGGTGAAAACCGGATGAAAAATCCAGATTTGCGCGTGGACGCGGAATTTGAAGAAAAGCAAAAACCCGTAAACGGGATATCAGCCGTTATACTTGCCGCGGGCAAGGGCACAAGGATGAAATCCGAAAAAACAAAGGTCCTGCACGAAGTAAGCGGCAAGCCCATGCTGGCGCACGTTATTGACGCGTGCCTTAAAGCGCGGGTTTCGGACATAACAGTGGTGGCCGGCGCCAATATGCAGCAGCTTAAAAGTTTTGCCGCGGCGCGGTATAACGGGAATAACATAAGATTTGTACTGCAGAAAGAACAGCTTGGCACGGCAGACGCGGTAAGTTCGGTAATTAAGGCGAAAATCCCCCTGAAAGACGGCATATTGATATTAAGCGGGGACACACCGCTTATAACTTCCGATACAGTCGGCTTTCTAATTAAAATGTTTACAAAGAAAAGTCAGGGTGGTATAATTGGTGTCTCTTTTGCTGAAAATCCGTCAGGATACGGCAGGATTGTAAGAAACAGCGAAGATTATGTGATAAGGATAGTTGAGGATAAAGACGCCAATGACCGTGAAAAGGCAATTAAGGTCATAAACGGCGGTGTATATATAATAAGGAAAGACAGCCTTGTAAGAAACCTTGGAAAAATAAAGGTTAACAAGGCAAAAGGCGAGTATTACCTGACTGATATTGCGGCTTTAATGTACGCTGAAGACAGGCCGCTTAGCCCCGTTGACGTCCCTTACAGGGAGCTTGCGGGTGTAAACAGCAGGGCTCAGCTTGCGGAGGCGGGTAAAATCAGGAACAAAAAAGTTCTTGAAATGCTTTCTGAAAATGGTATAACTATTGTTGATTTTGACACGGTATATATTGAAGAAGGCGTCGAAATAGGCAGTGATACAGTTATACAGCCTTTTTCGGTTATTAAAGCCGGAGTAAAAATAGGCAAAGGCTGCACCATAGGGCCAAGCGCGCATTTAAGGCAGGGCGCTGTTATCGGCAACAACTGCAAGATAGGCAATTACGTGGAAATTAAAAATTCCACCATAGGCAATAACACAAACGTCGCGCATTTAAGCTACATAGGCGATTCCGAAATAGGCAGTAATGTAAACATAGGCGCCGGCACAATAACGGCAAATTATGACGGATTAAAAAAGAATAAAACGGTGATAGGCGACGGCGCGTACGTCGGAAGCAACGCGGTATTTGTGGCGCCGGTTAAAATAGGAAAAAACGCCGTAATAGGCGCGGGTTCGGTAATAACCGACAGCGTGCCGGACGATTCCCTGGCAATAGCAAGGCCGAGGCAGGAAACAAAAACCGGCTGGGTAAAAAAGAGGAGAAAGAAATAATTATGAAAAAAGCTAAAAAAGGGCACAGGACAGACAGGCTGCTTGTTTTCTCTGGCACAAGCAACCTTAACCTTGCAAAAGAAATAGTTAAACACGCGGGCGTGGAGCTTGCTGACGCCTTTGTAGGAAAATTTCCCGAAGGCGAAATAAGGGTAAAGATTAATGATAATGTCCGCGGCGCGGATGTTTTTGTAATTCAGTCAACGTGCATGCCGACAAATGACAATTTGATGGAACTTCTTGTAATGATAGACGCGTTAAAACGCGCGTCCGCCGGAAGGATAACTGCGGTTGTTCCTTTTTACGGATACGCAAGGCAGGACAGGAAAGACCAGCCAAGGGTTCCTATCACGGCAAAACTTGTGGCAAACATACTTACCACGGCCGGCGCCGACAGGATTCTTACAATGGACCTGCACGCCGATCAGATACAGGGTTTCTTTGACATACCGGTTGACCACCTTCTGGCGGCCCCGGTGTTTATAGATTATTTCAGAAAAATGGTTGAACAGGATGATTTTGTAATTGCCGCGTCAGATATCGGCGGCGTAAAACGCGCGTGGTATTTCGCGGAAAAACTTAACACGCCAATTGCCATTGTTGACAAAAAAAGAAGCGGCCCTGAATCTGTGGAGGCCATGCACATAATCGGCGATGTAAAAGGAAAGAATGTTATAATACCCGACGACATGCTTGCCACGGGCGGCACGCTTGTGCAGGCGGCAAAATTTTTAAAGGCAAAAGGCGCAAAGAAAATATACGCGTGCATGACGCACGGGATATTCTCGGGCCAGGCCGTTGAAAAGATAAATGATTCGGAAATACTTGAAGTTGTGGTGTCAAACACGATACCGCAGGCGGAACGCGAAAAAGTGAAAAAAATAAAGGTACTGTCAGTCGGAAAGTTATTCGGCGAAGCCATAAAGCGGATACACGACGAACAGACCATAAGTGAGCTGTTCAGGTAATACACAACCTTGAATACAGCGTAACATTCCGATAGGAGGAGTTTTAAAAATGGAGAAGGTAACTATGGAAGCGGAAGTAAGGCAGCAGAACGCGTCAGCAAAGAAACTGAAAAAAGAAGGAAAGATTCCGGCTGTAATCTACGGCAAGGAAACAAAGACAATGCCGATAGAGATAAGGATAAAGGATATCGAAAAAACGGTTAAGACCCTTCAGGAAGGGACAATCCTTATCACGTTAAAACTTACGGACCATGACAAGAAAGAGGAAAAAACCGTAATTATAAAAGAAGTTTCAAGGCATCCTATTACCGACGAAATAGTGCACGCGGACCTTCACGCGGTAAGCGACAATAAAAAAGGAAGGTTTGAAGTGCCTGTGTTTACCTCAGGATTACCTGAAGGCGTAAAAGCGGGCGGCGTGCTTGAACACATAGCAAGGCACATCACCGTAAAATGCTTTCCTAAAGACCTTCCAAGCAGGATAGACCTTGACGTATCCGCGCTTATGATTAACGACGAAATACGCGTTTCGGATATTAAGCTTAAAGAAGGCGTGGAGATTCTTGACAATCCCAAATATCCCGTGGTTGTTGTAAAGGGCATTAAGCAGGAAGTTGTGGCGGCACCGGGAGCTGAAGCTGCTCCTGCGGCTGATGCTGCAAAAGAACCTGAAGTTATTAAAGGAGCGCCAAAGGCTGAAGAAGCAGCGCCTGCGGCAGGTGCAAAAGGCGGAGCCAAAGCGGCGCCCGCGGCAAAAGCAGCTCCTGCGGCAAAGAAAAAATAGCAAAAAAATAAGACATGAAGCTTATAGCCGGCCTGGGAAACAAAGGCGAAGAGTACAGGGGCACAAGGCACAATATAGGCTTTATGTTTACGGACTTCCTGGCGTCAAAACTGGGATTTTCCTTTACAGAAAAAAACAAGTACGCCGCGTATGCGACAAAAAGCATCCGCGGCGTTTCTGTTTTATTTATCAAGCCTTTGACGTATATGAACCTGTCCGGCGAAGCGGTAAAATTTTTCGCGGAGAAACATAAAATCTCACCTGAAGATATCCTGATATGCCATGACGATATGGACCTTCCGCTTTATTCCGTAAGGCTGAAAAACGGCGGCGGTGACGGCGGCCATAACGGTATAAAATCAATTACAGAAAAGCTTGGAACCGATAAATATCCAAGAATAAGGTTCGGCGTAGGCAGGCCGGAACACAAAAGCAAAACAGTTGACTATGTGCTTGGGCCTTTTACGGATGAGGAAAAAAAGGAATTTGAAAAAAAGTTTGACAACCTTCAGGATTTTATCCATAACTACGCGTCGCTTGGGTATGAAAAATCCGCCGGTAGGTTTAAGGACTTATAAAGCAACGGTTTAAGCTATAGGCAGTCAAGCAGAAGACTTAAACATAGCGGTTTAAGTTATAGGCAGTTAAGCATAAGCGAAAGATTTAGAACAATTCTTCCGCTATAGCTTAAATGCTTAAGCCGTTTATGCTTATTTCTTCGTTATAGCTTAAATGCTTAATCTGCTAAAGTGTTATGTTTTATATTGGTAGCCGCGTCCCTTTAGGGCGCGTTGTTTAGATTTAAGGTTTATTTATGGGATATGGGATAGATGTTTATGGGATAAAATCCTGATTTAATATACAAAACGGGTAACCGGAAAACAGAGGGGCCAGAGATGGGAACATTCACCAAAGAAGAAAAGTCTGTCATTTTTACCATTCTAACCGGTGCCATAGCCGGAATTTTTATCCTTGCTTTTATCAATCCAAAAACCGCGGATATTGAAGCGCAATCCGCGTCAAAACCACTTTCAGTAAACATAAATCAGGCGTCAGCGGAAGAACTTGTCAAACTCCCCGGCATAGGCCCTTCTTACGCAGAAAAAATAATAAAATACAGGCAGGAAAACGGGGGGTTTAAGTCTGCTGAAGAACTGCAGAAAGTAAAAGGGATAGGAAATAAGAAATTCATTAAAATAAAAAGGTTTATAACCGTCCAATGAACAGGCCGTTTACGGCGTTAACGGTTTTTTTGGCGCTTGGTATAGCAGCCGGCGGGGTTATAAAACTTAATGTATTGTTTTTTGCCTTTATAATCTGCCTGTTTGCGGCTGCCATGATAGTTTCAAGAAAAAGTTTTTTATCCGCCCTTTTGGCTGCAGCGGCATGCGGATTCATTAGTGTCAGTTTAAACATATATATTACAGAAAAATCTTCCATGGATAAATATCTGCAAAACATAAGTTCCTTTACGGTAAGGGTGTACGGCATGCCCGAGCATTCCGGCGGCAGGACGTATTTTGACGGAGAAATTATAAAAGTAAAAACAGCCGGCAGCACCGCGGAAAAAATAAAACTGCGCGCCGCAAAAGCAAGGGTGACAATTGAAGGCAGGTCAAATTTAAAAATAGGCTACGGGGACATTCTTGAAATTGAAGCCAAACTTAAAAAGCCGCAGAAAGCTCCTTATAAAGGCGGTTTTGATTATTCTTTATTCCTTAAAAGAAACGGCATACTGTACACCGCGTATGCGTCTGATTTTAAGGTAATAAAAACAGGCGAAAAAGCCGGTTTTATAGGAAGAATTTCTTATGGGGCAAGAGAAAAACTGATAGCGCTTATTTACGCGTACGTGCCGCAGCCGCAGGCCGGAATTCTGGAAGGCGTAATGCTTGGCAGCAGAAAATCCATTCCCGCAAATGTGTACGATGATTTTAAAAAGACAGGCACGGCGCATATACTTGCGGTTTCCGGAATGAACGCCGGGCTTATAACTGTTTTTGTATTTGTATTTTTAAAACTGTTAAGGGTAAAAAAAGAGCTTTCCGCGTTTATCGCTATTTTCTGCATCTGGTGTTTTGCCCTTATTACCGGCGGGGAAGCTTCAATAGTAAGGGCGGCCATAATGGCGTCATTTATACTGTTCGGGTATGTAATACAGCGCGACGGGGATGCGTTAAATTCGCTGTGCGCCGCGGGATTTTTTATTCTGTTATTTGACCCGCAGTCATTGTTTGAAGCGGGATTTCAGCTCTCTTTTCTTGCGGCTTTCGGAATAATTTATCTTAATGAAAAAGTATCGGGGTATCTGTCATTTCTTCCAAAATGGGTCTCTGAAACGCTGTCAGCCACTTTAACAGCGCAGGTGTTTGTATTGCCGGTTATGATAAATACCTTTAATCAGGTGTCAATTATTTCCGTATTTGCAAATCTTATAATTGTGCCGCTTTCAGGCTTTGCCACCATTTTAGGGTTTGCCATGTGGCTTTTTGGGTCAATAGCGCCCGTGCTTGCCGCGCCCTTTGGAGCGGCGCAGTGGCTGATAATAGAAATTATGACAAAATCATCCGCTGTTATGGGGCAGATGCCGCTGGCGTCAGTGTCGTTAAAGTCTATTCCCGCCGCGGCAGTGATACTTTACTATATATATTTTCTTGCCCTGCCGCATGCTGATGTGGAGGTTAATTTTAAAAAAATACGGCTGAAACATTCCATGATAGCAATGGTGATTTTGGTTTACGCGGTTTCGGCATTTCCCAAAAAAGGTTTTGCCGCGTCTTACATTCCGGCGCAGGGTATAAATTCGGTTTTTTACAGGCTTGAAGACGGGTCGTGCATGCTTGTGCTGGCGTGCGATGAAGGCAAAGAATCGCAGGGGCTTAAAAATACCGTGCTTTCATACCTGCGCGCGAACGGCATTAATAAAATAGATTATGCCGTGTTTTATTCGGTTAAAGAACAGGCAAATATAAGGGCAATTACCGAAAATTTTTCCATAGGAATGATATACGCTGACAGTGAAACCATTCATAGGCCGGACAGCGCGCTTGAAATAGGCGCTGGCACGCACAATTTTTACGCGGGTAAGAACCTTGTGGGGATTAATCCCGCGGGTGTCACAATTACGGGTGCGGAGGAACACCGTTTTTTGAAAGTATTAACTCCTATAGCGGCCAAAAGCAAAGGCGGGGTAATTTACATGTGCTATCCTGATAAAGACAGCGTAAGCAGAATAGCCAAAGACAATAAATGCGTGTATAACGCGGGTAATGTATCCGCTTTTGGCAGAAAACCCGAGCTGCCCGGAGGGTATGACGTCGGTGAAAAGGGGGCTTTTGAGGTAAAATGACGCGTTTTTATAAATTTATATTTGGATAATACGGCATATGGTTATATAATTAATAAAAAAAGGAGGGAAAATAATGAAAAAAGATAAAGGCAGTCAGCTGCCGGATAAGATTGTTGAAATTCTTCAGTCACGTTTTGAAAAAAATCCCGGCAGGCATAAAGGTATTAAATGGGAAGCGGTGAAAAATAAACTTACATCCAATAAGGCGAAACTGAAGGTTATAGAGGATATGGAAAAAACAGGCGGCGAGCCTGATGTAACCGGATATGATAAAAAAACCGGGTCGTTTATTGTATGTGACTGCAGCCCGGAGACGCCTGCCGGCCGCAGAAGCCTGTGTTATGACCAAAAAGCGCTTAATTCAAGAAAAGAATTTAAGCCAAAAAACAGCGCCGTAAAAATGGCTGCTGACATGGGCGTTGAACTGTTATCCGAAGAAGAGTATATGGCGCTGCAGAAACTTGGGGAGTTTGACATAAAAACATCAAGCTGGATTAAGACGCCTGGTGAAGTAAGAAAACAGGGCGGCGCGCTTTTTGGGGACAGGCGGTTTGGAAGGGTTTTTGTCTATCATAACGGTGCGGAATCATATTACAATTCCAGGGGTTTCAGGGGAATTGTAAGGCTCTGAAAAAGCAGTATTTAATACATTGTAACTAATTCTGTATAAGTATAAAATAGATATTGACTTTTTATATACCGAATGGTATATAAAATATATGGATAACAAAGAAAACATAATTAAAAAGGCAACAGAGATATTCGCAAAGCTTGGGTATGAAGGCGCGGGCATTCAGCAGATTGTGGACGCGGCCGGTATTACTAAGCCAACAATGTATCATTACTTTGGAAGCAAAAAAGGGCTGTTTGAGGAAATTGTTTCTATAAATAACACGGAGCTGCTTAAAAGGCTGGAAGAAGCCTGCAGGTATGAAAGGGATATAATAAAAAATATAAATCAGGTTATTGGGGCATATTTTAAATTTGCATCTGCGTATAAAGATTATTACAGAATGATGCTGTCTTCGTGGTTTTATCCGGCTGACAGCGAAATATTTGGAATTGTAAAAAACGCGAACAACGCGCAGTATGAACTTGTAAAGGAAATGTTCCTGCGCGCGGTTCCGGAGCACGGTAATATGCGCGGCAGGCATGAAGCATATGCCTTTTCTCTTATTGGGACAATAAATTCATATATAGGCGTTTATTATGGCGGTTCAATAACGCTTAATGAACAGGAAATACACAGGCTTTCCGGACAGTTCATGCACGGTATTTTCTCTTAAATAATAATATATTAATAATAGGAATATAATACTGCCCGCTATATACCGAACGGTATACGAAGGAGGAATTTATGAACAGGCTAAAACCGGATACATTTTTTTACCACATTTATCCTTTGGGCGCTTTTGGAGCTCCAAAGAAAAACGATTTTAAAAGCAGCCCTGAAGACAGGCTGAAAATGCTGTCTGAATGGGGGGGACATATGGCAGATATAGGAGCAGACGCGCTTTATCTGGGGCCTGTGTTTGAATCAACGGCACACGGTTATGATACCGCAGATTATTATAATGTGGACAGAAGGCTTGGCAATAACGAAAGCCTTAAAAGGGAAATAGAGAATCTGAGGCAAAAAGGAATAAGCGTGGTGCTTGATGCTGTGTTTAATCACTGCGGAAGGGATTGTTTTATCTTTAAAAATATTCTGGAAAAAGGGGAGGCGTCGGAATATAAAGACTGGATAAAGGGAGTTGATTTTTCGCGCCGCTCCCCGTTAAATGACCGGTTTACCTACAGCGCCTGGAACGGGTGTTATGACCTTGCTGCATTCAATCATGATAACCCTAAAGTGACGGAGTATCTGCTGAAAGCCGCGGAATTCTGGATGAATGAATTTAAACCCGCGGGTTTAAGGCTTGATACAGCGGATGTGCTTAGCCAGGATTTTATGGCAAAACTACGGAAAAGAATACCTGACGCATGGCTGCTTGGAGAAGTTATACATGGAGACTACAGGAAATGGGCATGTGATGAGAAACTGGATTCGGTTACAAATTATGAAGTGTACAAGGGGTTATATTCTTCACATAATGATATAAATTATTTTGAAATCGCTTATTCGTTGAACAGGCAGTTTGGTGAAAGCGGAATATATAAAAATCTGCAGCTTTATAATTTTGCGGATAATCACGATGTAAACAGGATTGGTTCAATGCTTGACTGTTTTCATGACATTTATCCGCTGTATTTATTGCTATTTACAGTGCCGGGGATGCCCTCTGTTTATTATGGAAGCGAATCCGGAGTGCCGGGTAAAAAAGGCCCGGCAGATGATTACGGTATCAGGCAGCAGATTAATCCGCGGCAGATAAAAGGAGACCTTTCAAGAGAAGTAAAAAAACTGGCGGAGGTCAGGAAAAAAGTAAGGGCTTTGCAGGAAGGGGGCTATACCCAGCTGCATGTTAACCACAAGCAATTTGCATTTATGAGAACCATTGAAAATCAAAGCGCTGTAGTGGCAGTCAATTCAGATACGAATCCGGTAAAGCTTCACCTTAACCTGCCGCAAAAATGCGCGGATAAGAAATTTTATGATGTGCTGAATAATGGGGAGGTATTTCAGCTAAAGGGAAGGGTGCTGGAAATTGATAAACTGTGGGGCTCGTGGGGAAGGGTGTTGGTTTGTGATTGAAACGAAACCATTCTGTACTGTAAGGGTTTTATGGACGATTGCAAAAACTTAAAAAAAAACGCGCTGTCAACTGCGGTGCCTAATCCTGTATTGACACCAATGCAGGTGATGTGTTTTTGTGGAATGTAGATTTTTTTTAATGTAAAATAGGGATAAAGAAAAAGGTTAAAAAAACGGAGGGAAAATGGCAAAATATGAAAAACAGCTGCGTGAGGAATTTTTAAAATTTATTGCCGACCACAGCCCCAGATACGGCAACTGGTATATGGGAATTGCAAAAAAGGCAGAGGATGCCCTGTATAAAAAACACAATGTGGATAAAAAGAAAGATTTATGGCTTTGGGATATTGCCACGGATAACAGGGAGGCAAAAATGCTTGAGGAACATCTGCTTATGATGGGAGTGGACGGGGACGCGATAAATTCTGATTCAAAGGCTGTGCAGGTTTATCTTTATAAGAAGACGGCAAATACGGTGCAGTAAAACATGGCCACTGACAAAAGTTTTGCGGATTTTTTAGCGGATCAGATGCGGGCAGCGGGCGGTATTACCGTAAAAAAGATGTTTGGGGAATACGGCCTTTATAAAGACGGTGTAATTACAGCTCTTATCTGCGATGATAAACTTTTTATAAAACCCACCAAAGCCGGGGAAGAATTCATACTTAAGGATGATAAAATAACACTTGGCGCGCCGTATCCCGGCGCAAAGATGTACTTTCACATTAAGGACAGGTTTGAAGACAGGGAATGGATAAGCACGCTTATTACGCTGACAAAAAACGAACTTGGGGAAGTTAAGCCGAAAAGTAAAAAGAAAAAATAATCAGCGGAATTTATGTTTAATGTGTTTTGCTGAACGGGAATTTTTAGGCAGGTTTATGTGGTAATTAAAAGTATTATTATGGTATATTTATCCGTGCGGCTGCGTAATATTGGGATGTAATCGGGGATAAACCGGATAATTTGCCTGTGTTTTGCCTGTTATGTTTAATTAAACGCCGGCAAAGCGGCTGCATAAAAAATTAAGGGGAGAAGAAAACATGAAAAAAGGCGTACTATTTATTTGGGTATTTATTGTATTTACTGTTTTTATTTTTGGATGTAAAAAGAACAATCCTACAGCGCCGGCGGCTGAACCTACGCAGATTCCGGCGGCAGAAGACACACTTACGGCAACTGCCACAATAACACCGGGAGATTGTGCTACAATTACCCAGACCGCGTCGCCGGTTTTATCGCCGTCGTCAACATGCACCGCTACCCGTACAGCTACACGCACGGCAACCCGTACAAGGACTCCGGCTGCCACTGCAACTTCAACACGCACAGCCACCCGGACAATTACAAGGACGATAACAAATACCGTAACGCTGACACATACCTCAAGCAATACACCAAATGCGACACAAACATATGTTGCCGCTGCTGCAACCCAGACCGCTGTTGCGGTGCCTGTGTACAGCTCGCAGTTTGGGGCTTCTGGCACAGGAAACGGGCAGTTTAACCTGCCCGCGGGTATTACGGTTATAGGTTCAAATGTTTACGTATGCGACAGAAATAATAAAAGGATTCAACAGTTTACAACTGCCGGCAACTATGTAAGGCAGTGGGGAAATTCAACTACATTTGTTAATCCGCAGGGAATAGACGGTTATGCCGGAACCGGGGAAGATGTTGTGTTTATAACTGATTCTACAAAAATAAAAAAGTTTGGAATCAGCGGCACAACTCCTACATATTACGGCGCAAGCGCTGAAAGTTTTGGCGGCGGATCAAACGGCGCCTGGGGCGGCACAATGGCAACCGTGACATCGGATAGTTTTTATTTTGTGCCTGATACCGACAATAATTTGATTAAAAAAATGGATCTATCCAATGTCAAACAGAGTCAGTTTGGAACGGCGGGCACAGGCACGGGGCAGTTAAATTATCCGTGCGCTATTGCGCCGGACAATAAAACAACCACGCAATATTTTTACGTGGCAGACACCTTTAACCACAGGGTGCACAAATTTACAGCCGGCGGGACGCATGTTTTAACCTGGGGAAGTTTGGGCAGCACGAACGGTAAATTTAATACTCCTTATGGAATTGCGGTGGATTCAATGGGTTTTGTGTATGTATCTGATACAATGAATAACAGAATACAAAAGTTTGATTCTTCAGGCAATTATCTTTCAAAGTGGGGAAGCGGCGGTACGGGAAACGGGCAGTTTGATTTCCCGGGAGCCATCTACATAACCGGCAATGTTTTCTATATAGTGGATGGTTATAATCATAGGGTTCAAAAGTTCACATATTAAAAATATAAAATTAAATCTGTTATAAACAGGGGGATGCAGCTGCATCCCCCTGTTTAATTTATTTAACAGTTGTTAATTATATTTAACAAAGATGAACTGTGTAAAAACTTCCGGGGGTTTAATAATTATTAAATGTAATATAAGAGGTATGGCGGGTATTGAATGAAAATTGCTTTTATGTTACAATTGTTACGAATATGTAACACAGGAGAGTTATGAAAATAAATTCCGGAGTTTTAAAGGTATTAAGCTCAGAAGATAAGATAAAAATCCTTAAATTCATGCTGGGACAAAAAAAGTTTCCGGACATGAGTGAAAGGGAATTAAGCCGTGTAATTGGGGTTTCAAATGTAAAACTAAACAGGGCGCTTGCTGAATTTAAGGAAATTAACCTTACCACAGTAAAAGGCGTTGGCAATTCAAATGTATGGGCAGTAAACGAGAAAAGTTATGCTTATTCTGTCTTGAAGCCCATAATTGATTCGGCTGCACAAAAAGATGTACCGTTTGGCGATATGGCATCAAGGCTGAAAAAGGCTTTTAAAAACACAGATGTAAAAGAAATAAAAATTTTTGGTTCAGTTGCGGTAAAAAAAGAAACAGATACAAGCGATATTGACGTGTTTGTGCTTGTTAAAGATAATAATAAAAAGAAGGAAGCTATGGAGATAATAGACAGGCTTTCTGCGGATTTTCTTGAGCTGTACGGGAATGTTTTGAATGGGTATATACTTACCGAAAAAGAGTATAAAGACAGAAAAAATCTGGCACTAATCGGCAACATAGAAAAAGATGGGGTTAAAATAGTATAAACATAGAGGGGACAGAGATGGAGAATATAAGGACAAGCCGTATTGACAGGCATTTGTATATAAATTTTATCAGGCGTTCAAAAGAATGCATTAATACAGCTGCGGATGCGTATCAGAAAAAAGATTATAATGCCGGTGCAATATGTTCGGTGCACAGCGCGATTTCGGCGGCGGATGCCTTGTGTGTGTATTACCTGCAAAAAAGGCATACCGGCCTGCGTCATGATGATGCGGTAAGGCTGCTGGAAAGTATTAAGGACATACCAAATGTAGAAATTAAAGAAGCCGGGAAAAGGCTGAAAAAAATAATAAGTATGAAAAACGTGGCGGAATACGAAGAACGGCTTATAAAACAAAAAGAAGCTGAAAACCTTCTTGAAAATGCCAAAGTATTATTTGAGTTTATAAAAAGCAAACTGCCGGAATAAATTAAATATAAGACGAATGATATTAATGGGAGGGGATAATGGCGGAAAATAAGACACATCCCACAAACAAAGACGCAATGAAATATATAAACTCCATTAAGGACAAGCAGCTTAAAGAGGACTGCCTTAAGCTGGCGTCTATAATGGAAAAGGCGTCAGGCGAGAAGCCGGTTATGTGGGGGCCGTCTGTTGTGGGATTCGGAAAAGTACATTACGTTTATAAATCAGGCAGGCAGGGCGGCTGGATGAAAACCGCCTTTGCGGCAAGGAAAGGTAATATATCAGTGTATATTTTCCCTAATGTTGATAATTATCCGGTTGAATTGGGAAAACTTGGGAAACATTCAAGGGGAAGGTCGTGCCTTTATATCCGCAGGCTGTCGGAGATAGATATTAAGACTCTTACGTTTATGATAACAGATTCGGTTAAAAAGTTTAAAAGCGGTGTTTATAAAGATCTAAGAAAAATTTAGACTTGTGTTACATATGATTATTATGTATACTTAATTATATAAAGTAAGACGGAGGATAAAAATGTATACTATAACAGCAACTGAAAAAGGGCAGATAGTAATACCCGCTGAAATACGCAAAAAAATGAAGATAAAAAAGGGGACAAAAATACACGTGGATTTACAGGGCGGCACAATTACGCTTAGGCCTGAAACTCCCGAGTATGTTGATTCCCTGATTGGCATATTTTCCGGCGGGGAGAGCCTGACTAAGATACTGCTTGAAGAACGTGCCGCAGAGTATGGCAAAATGGAAAGAAAGGCCGGAAAATGGAAAAAGTAATTATTGATACGTATGCAATGACATCGCTTATGTTTGGGGAGCCAAACAGCACAAAGATTGCGGCGTATATAAAGGAATGGCAGGCAAAAAAAACAAGGTTAATAATCAGTTCTGTCAATTTTGGGGAGTTATATTACATAATACTAAGGCAAAAAGGCATTGAAGCGGCAGAAGCGCTGCGCGGTATTATGGCGTCCGCTCCGATTGAAATAGAGGATATAGGAATCGAAACGGCAATAGCCGCAGCCGGAATAAAAGCGCATAAAAAAATGTCATACGCGGATTGCTTCGCGGCGGCGCTTGCTAAGATACATAAAGCTCCGGTTTTGACGGGGGATAAGGAATTTAAGGAAGTGGAAGGGGAGATAAAGGTTATCTGGGTTTAAAGTTCCGTTAAAATCCCGCGATATAAATTTATCCGCTTATACCGTTTTTATATTCCAAATTCTGTTTGCCGGGCGTATAATAATTCTAATTTATTAAAAACAGTACGGGAATCTGATGATTTTTACAGGAGGGGAAATGAAAAAATTAATAACGCTAATTGTGTTTGTTTTTGCATTATTGGTTATTGCTTCCTGCACAAAGCATAAATGCCCCACGTCAACAGAAATACCAGTAGAGGAAAGAATTTATTACGAGGAAGGTTTTAATTATTTGGACAACATTGACATGCCGGAGCGTTATTATTATGACGGTGCAGGAAAACTTGTATCATACACCGCGAAAGGCTCTTTTTTTTACCCTGGTGAGTTGTCATTTGAATATTATTATGACAATGCAGGGAAAATGGAAAGAATAGAATATTATAAAGACGGGGTTCTTTCGGTAATGGCAGAACTTGTTTATGATTCTTACGGGCGTGTGACACGCTCGGTTCAGACTGATAGTAGTGGGGCGATTTTTGCTGTTAATTATTATAGTTATAATGCTGCAAATTTGATGGTTCAGAGAGTAGAAGAAAATATAACACCTTCATTATCCATGAAGGTGTTATATGGATACAATACGGCGGGGAAGGTTATTCAACAGGATTTTTATTCGACAGATGGTACGTTTTTAGCCAAGATAGTAAATATATATAATTCTGATAATATATTAATTTTCAGGGATCAATATGACCATCTTGGAAATCATCAGATGCATTTTGAAGTTTCGATCGGGGAAAACAATAAAAGAGAAACGTTATACAGATACGAGCCGATAGCAACTTTGAAATTTAAGGCCAAATGCTATTATGAACCGGGTCACGCTGAATTAACAGAAACAGAGATAGAATTTATTAATCAAACATATATAAGCACGGCAGTATACTGATAGAGTAATATCACGGAATTGCGATGCTGATAATATTCGGGAGGCGGTATGGAAAATCAGAATGAGGGTAAAGCAGCCTGCAAACAAATGCCTAAAAGCGTAATAACCGTTATTGTAAGCTGCGGGATTTTTGTGCTTATGTTGTTTGCGCTGTCGGCTGTGATAGGCACTTACGTCTCGGCTATCCTGCAGTTAATAATCTGGGGTTCGCTTCTGTTCTTTTTTGCAAAAGGCGGAAGAATAAGCAGGCTGATACTTATTTTTTATATCACAATAAATATTCTTGGCATATTGGCACTGGTAATTATACCTTCTGCAGCTAATAAGGAAGTCACAATAAATCTCCTGATAATTGTATTGGCAATAATTGCGCCTTTAATAACCGCGTTAACTGCGATTTTTAAAAAATCAGCGTTGCAGTACGCCGGTTTTTGCTGCCCTGTGTGCGGCTCCGGCAAAGTAAAGTCAAAGAACCTTGCCTTTTCAAGGATGATATGCAAATCCTGCGGGAAGGAATGGCAGTAAAATAAAGAACCGGTAAGGTAGTTGACGGCAGAATACGATTTTTACGGGACAATACTTAATCTTTTTTTATTTTCACCCATCCGCCGTAGTATAATGAATGAGAAAGGTTAGGCGTGTATGATTATAATAAATTAAACAGTTGTTTAATATAATTAACAGCAAAAGGCAGTTTAAAAGAATTTTCGCGCGGGCCGGACTTGCCATAGTTGGACTTAATATGGCAGAATATGAAAGTGTTAAAAGATTGCGCCGAAGGGCGGATGTGAGGATGGCATAAATGAACAAAATTTCCATTCGTTTTTTTGAGGATAAAAAAGTGCGCGCTGTATGGGATGACAAGACATCCAAATGGTGGTTTTCTGTTTTGGATATAGTCGGTGTTTTGCGGGGTGATGATGATTATGAAAAAAACAGAAATTACTGGAAGTATCTTAAAGCGAAATTAAAACGTGAAAAAAACCAACTGGGTAGCAGCACTACCCAGTTCAAGTTTGCTGCGCCTGACGGGAAAAACAGGATGGCAAATGTTTTTAATTATGACGGGATTATTGAACTTGCAAAAAACTTTCCAAGTAAACGGGCGAACCGTTTTATTGAATGGTTTACATTCAGTGAAGAAAGCGTTGATGAAAAGAGCAAATCAAAAGCATACGCCCTGTTTGACAGTTTTTTGCTTAAAACGATAGAAACAGGCACAGTCAAAGGGTTACAGCAGATCCACGGATATTTATTCGGCGGTTTGTATGAATTTGCCGGGCAAATCAGGACGCGCAACATAGCAAAGGGAGGTTTTAAATTCGCACAGGCGCGTTTTCTGCCTAAAACGCTGAAAAAAATAGAAAAAATGCCTGAAAACACTTTTGATGAAATCATTGATAAATATATTGAAATGAATATAGCCCACCCTTTTATGGAAGGCAATGGAAGAAGCACACGTATTTGGTTAGACTTAATTCTTATAAAGAATCTGAAAATGTGCGTAGATTGGAGCTTAATCGGTAAAAAAGCATATCTGTCTGCCATGGAAAAAGGGGTGTCAAATCCGGGGCCTTTAAAAGCATTGCTAAAGCCTGTACTGACGAATAAAATAAATGACAGGGAAATGTTTATGAAGGGGATAGATTATTCTTATTATTACGAACAGGAAGGCAATATAATTACAAAGCCTTAATTGTACTGCTGCTCCTACAGGCGCGGAAGGATAAAACATATCAGGTTTTACTGTAACAACAGCAAGAATAAAGGTATAGTAAGTTAACAATGTTTTACTTTTTGCTTTTAAGGTCCGGCACGGCTGATTTTGTTATAGGAAATTATTCAAAAAAGCGGAAACGGTATAACTTGATACTTCAAGGTTTGACAGCGGTTATCATAAGGAAAAGGGATGGATATATTATGTCCGTGAAATATGGGAAATAAAAAGTTAATAAAGATTATTGTGATGATAATAGTTGTCACTATGATTGTTTTAATAGCGGTAATAACTGTATTATTTTTTATGTTTAAATCCGACAGTTATGTGCCGGAGAGATTTGACAGAGCTAAATGGGAAGTGTCACATGAACGATATCTGATGGTTGATGACCTGGTAGATAATAACATGTTAATAGGTAAAACAAAAAAAGAAATTTATGATATGCTTGGTGAGTGGATAGAAAATTATCCTAAAGACAGCGGGAAAAGTCAGTGGATATACTATCTGGGAAACATGCCATGCTTTGGCGCGGACATAGATGGGGCTATTTTATTTATTACTTTTGATAACGGGGTTGCAGTGAATGTGTTTGTTAAATGCTAACAGTTATTGTTGTTTTTATGAAAATATTTATAAAAACTTACAAAACTCTAATCCTGTTTTGGAATTGAACCCATTGTTTTAACCATTTGCAAAATATTGCCTATCTGATATAATCAAGAAAATACACCAAATAAAGCGGTTATGGAGGTATGTGTGAAAGGTATAATACTGGCCGGAGGGCTTGGAACAAGGCTTCACCCCCTTACAAGGATAACAAATAAACATTTATTGCCGGTTTATGATAAACCCATGATTTATTACCCCATCCAGATGCTTGTAAACGCGGGGATAGAAGATATCATGGTGGTAACCGGCGGAAGCAATTCAGGGGATTTTTTACGGCTTTTGGGCAATGGTAAAGAGTTTGGATTAAAGCGTATTCATTACGGTTATCAGGAAGGCGAAGGCGGAATAGCGGATGCTTTAAATACCGCCCGGGAATTTGTGGGCGACGACAAAATGGTGGTTGTGCTTGGGGATAATATAATAGAAAAGAACATAAAAAAGGCTGCCGCGGATTTTAAGAAGCAGAAAAAAGGCGCCAAGGTAATCCTAAAAGAAGTTGCCAACCCTAAAGAATACGGCGTGGCCGAAGTGGTTAACGGCAGGGTAAAAAGAATCATAGAAAAACCCAAAAATCCGGTTTCTAACCTTGCGGTAATAGGCATATATTTCTACCCGCCGGAAGTCTTTAACATAATAGGAAAATTAAAACCCAGCAAAAGGGGAGAGCTTGAAATAACCGATGTGAACAACGCCTACATAAAAAGGAACATGATGACGCATGAAATTCTTGACGGCTGGTGGATGGACAGCGGTGAATCCAAAGACGCGCTTTTGGACGCTAACATACTTGTAAAAAAGAGCGGCGCGAATAAAATATAAATTTTCCGGAGGAAAAAATGATAGACGGAGTAAAGATAAAACAGCTTAAGGTTATGTGTGATGAACGCGGCCGCCTTGCCGAAATGATGCGCCATGACGATGAAATGTTTATAAAATTCGGGCAGGTTTACATGACTACCGTAATGCCGGGCGTTACCAAAGCGTGGCATTATCATAAAAAACAGTTTGACAGTTTTGTATGCGTGCGCGGCATGATAAAGCTTGTGCTTTATGATTCGCGCGAAGGTTCAAAGACAAAGGGCGAAATAAATGAATTTTTCATAGGCGAACACAATATGCAGATGGTTCAGATACCCAACAATGTTTACCACGGTTTTAAGGGCGTATCTGAATATGAATCAATAATCATAAACACGCCTACGGAAACATATAACCCGAAGGAACCGGATGAATTCCGGCTGCCTGCGCATGGAAGCGAAATTCCGTATGACTGGAGCAGGAAGGACAGATAAGGCGGCAGCTCGGCGGATCGGCAGCTCGGTAAGGAAGAGGGACGGAAGAAATAGAAGGTCGGAAGGTCAGAGGGTCAGAAGGTCGGAAAAGACAAAAACGAAACTTTGAAGATTCGAAATTGGAAGATTGGTAGAACAAGACATAAGACGAGATAGGTGATAGGAGAAAGGTGAAAGAACGGAACAAATGCGAATAAGGAGAATGGATAACTTGAAAATATTAATCACAGGCGGGGCGGGATTTATTGGCAGTAATTTCACCGGGCTTATGCTTAAGAAATATCCGAAATATAAAATCACGGTCTTTGACGCGCTGACTTATGCTTCAAACCCCGACACTATAATTGAATTCAAAAAATACCCCAACTTCTCATTCATCAAAGGCGATATCCGCGACATTGCCGCTGTTGACAAAGCGGTATCCGGAAAGGACGCCGTGGTCCATTTTGCGGCGGAATCCCATGTGGACCGGTCTATCCTTGACCCGGGTATTTTTGTGGACACAAACGTGCGCGGCACAATGAACATGCTTGAAGCCGCAAAAAATCACAGCATTAAAAAATTTATTCATATCTCCACAGATGAAGTTTACGGCAGCGTGAAAAAAGGCAAATCTGTTGAAACAGACATGCTTGAACCCACAAGCCCTTATGCGGCTTCCAAAACCTCGTCTGACTTAATAGCCCTTGCTTACTTTAAAACATTCAACCTGCCGGTAATTGTTACCAGAAGCTCCAATAACTTTGGCCCTTATCAGCACCCGGAAAAATTCATCCCGCTTTTTATAACAAACGCGATAGAAGGAAAAGACCTGCCTTTATACGGCGACGGCAAGCAGGTGCGCAACTGGATTTACGTGGAAGACAACTGCGCGGCCATTGAAACTGTTTTTAGAAAAGGGAAACCCGGCGAAGTTTATAACGTGGGTGGAAATGTTGAAGAACCCAATATACTTGTCGCCGGGACAATAATCAAACAACTTAAGAAGCCCGCGTCTATCATGAAGTTTGTTAAAGACAGGCTTGCGCACGACAGGCGCTACGCGCTGTCATCAGCCAAAATCAAAAAGCTTGGCTGGAAGCCCAAATACACATTCACCGAAGCCTTAAAACTTACGATCAACTGGTATGTAATAAATAAGAACTGGTGGTCTGCGTTAAAAGGCAAGGCATTTAAGGATTATTTTAAGAAAGCATATAAGTAAAACGGAGGAAAGATGAAAGTAGCTATTTTTGGCGGTACCGGCCTTTTGGGTTCTGATGTAAAAAAACTCTGCGATGAAACATACGCGGTAAGCGCGCTTTCAAGCAAGGATGTTGATATTACAGACCTTGGCGAAGTTCTTGAGTTTATGGAAAAAAGGCAGCCTCAGGTTGTCATAAACTGCGCGGCTATTACCGATGTTGACGCGTGTGAAAAAGACAATGACCACGCGATGAGAGTTAACGCGATCGGCCCAAAAAATATCGCCATTGCCTGCAAAGAACACAGCGCGCGCATGATACACATAAGCACTGACTATGTTTTTGACGGCACAAAAAACGAGCCATATACCGAATTTGACGCGCCAAACCCGTGTAATTTTTACGGAAGGACAAAGCTTGAAGGCGAAAGGTTTGTAAGGGAAATACTTGGAAACGGCGTGATATTAAGGACAGCGTGGGTGTTTGGCGAAAGGCGCAATCATTTTGTGGATTACGTCGTAAACGGAGTTAATAAAGGCGATGAAATAATAGCGGTAAAAGACATGGTAAGCTCCCCTACATATTCGCTGGACCTTGCGGAACTGATAAAACTGCTGATTCCGTCAAAAGAATGCGGCGTTTTTCACGCTTCAAATAAGGGGTACTGCTCGCGCGTGGAAATGGTGGAAGAGATAATAAAAATAATGCACAAACCGGGCAAGGTAAAAGTGGTCAATCAAAGCCAGTGGAAAAGGGACGCAAAAAGGCCGGCTTTTTCCGCTTTAAGGAATTACCACCTTGGATTAATTGACAAGGACATAATGCCGGGATGGCGCGACGCGTTAAAAAGGTATATAAGGGCGAAGTTTGGGGAATAATTTTTAGCCCAAAGCGAATAGCCAATAGGCCATAAATAAGAAAAGCCCAAAGCGAATAGCCAATAGGGCATAAATAAAGATTAAGCTAAAGCGAATAGTCAATAGGCCATAAATAAGAAAAGCCCAAAGCGAATAGCCCATAGGGCATAAATAGAGATTAAGCTAAAGCGAATAGCCAATAAGGCATAAAGAGAAACGAAGTAAATGAAGTTTTTAAGTATTATTTATGGGTTATGGGCTATGTTCTTTGGGCTGTTTTTATGGGCTATGGCTTATAATCTATGGGTTAAACTATAAAACATGAGGTGAAAAGTGAAGATATTAATCACAGGCGGGGCGGGATTTATAGGCGCGAATGCCGCGGAGCGGTTTTTAAAAAAAGGGCATAAAGTGTATGTGTTTGACAACCTGTCGCGCAGGGGCACTGACTGGAACCTTTCAATGTTAAAAAAACACAAAAACCTTACATTCATAAAAGGCGATACCCGCGTATACGATGACCTTTTAAAAGTCTTTAAGAAGAACAAAGATTTTGACGTTGTCCTGCACTACGCGGCGCAGGTGGCGGTAACCACTTCTGTTACCGACCCGCGCGAGGATTTTGAAATTAACGCGCTTGGAACATTTAATCTGCTGGAAGCAATAAGAAATACGAAAGCAGACCCTGTGGTTATTTATTCTTCCACCAATAAAGTCTACGGCGGAATGACGGATATAAAGATAGTTGAAAAAAACGGCAAATACGCGTACAGGGATTACCCCAAAGGCATAAGCGAAGACAGGCTGCTTGATTTTCATTCACCCTACGGGTGCAGCAAGGGCACGGCAGATCAGTACATGATTGATTACAGCAGGATATACGGCATAAGGACTGTTGTGTTCAGGCAGAGCTGTATTTACGGCTACCGCCAGTTTGGCATAGAAGACCAGGGCTGGGTGGCGTGGTTTACCATTGCCGCGATGCTTGGAAAGACAATTTCAATTTACGGCGACGGCAAGCAGGTGCGCGACGTATTGTTTATAGAGGATTTAATTGACGCGTATGAAGCGGCAATAAAAAACATAGATAAAGTAAAAGGCCAGGCCTTTAACATAGGCGGCGGCGCAAAGAACACGATGTCGCTTCTGGAACTTCTGGCGTTTCTGGAAAAGTTCTTTGGCAGAAAGATTCCGACAAAATTCGGGCCGTGGCGCCCGGGCGACCAGCCTGTATTTGTCTGCGATATTGCCAAGGCAAAAAAGATGCTAAAGTGGCAGCCTAAAACATCCCCCGAGCAGGGCGTGGAAAAACTTTACGGCTGGGTAAAAGAGCACAAGAACCTGTTTACTGATATCGGGTAGCGCGCTTTGAAAATACTTTTTGTATCGCACAGTTCGGTGCTTGAATACCACCAGCAGAAGCTGCGCGTAATGGCGGAAAAATCCGGAGCTGAAATTGTGCTTGTAACCCCGCCTTACTGGCCCGAAGGCGGAATTGACGCGCCTGTTTATACGGGCAATACATCCATAACTTACGAAACCGGGAAAACGTTTATGTTAAAGAAGCGTTTTTTCCACATATATCTTAACGCCCCTGAAATCATCAGAAAGCATAACCCTGATATTGTTTACCTTGAAGAAGAGCCTTTTGTAGGGGTTACATGGCAGTTTATAAAAGCCGCCAAAAAAGCCGGCAAAAAAACCGTGTTTTTTACCTGGGAAAATATTCACCGAAGCTACAACTTTATTTATAACAAAATTGAAAAATACTGCCTTAAAAACGCGGACGCGGCAGTGGCCGGCAATAAGGAAGCCGCTGACATCCTTAGGGTAAAGGGTTTTGCGAATCCTGTTGAAGTAATTCCTCAGTACGGTTTAAACATAAATGACTTTTCGCCGGCTTGCGGTTTTGGAAACGGCATTAAAGAAGTTGTATATATAGGAAGGCTGACAGAGGAAAAAGGCATAGACACGCTTATTGAAGCGGCGTCAAAAGTAAAATATATCAATTTGAATCTTATAGGAACAGGCTGCGAAGAATACGTAAACGCGCTTAAAAATTCCGCGGCAAAACTTAATATAACAGAGCGGGTTATTTTTCACGGGTACATGGACAGGGCGCGGCTTAATGAATTTATGAAAAATATGCAGGTGCTTGTTTTGCCGTCGGTGACAACACAAGGGTGGAAAGAACAGTTTGGCAGGGTATTAATAGAGGCGTTCGCTTCAAGGATAGCGGTAATCGGTTCTGATTCGGGAGAAATACCAAATGTCATAGGTGACGCCGGGCTTGTATTCAGGGAAGGCAACCCTTTTGGCCTTGCCGAGGCAATTGAAAAAATGAATAATAAAAAGTTATATAACGGCCTTATTGAAAAAGGATACAAACGCGTAAGTGAAAATTATACAAATGAAATAATTGCGGGGAAGATAATAGCGCTGTGTAAAGCGCTGCTTTAAGTTATTAAAACATAGAGGGTAGAGATGAAGTTTTTAAACGGGATTTTAAGCCTTTTTTATCCGACTGAATGCGCCAACTGCGGCAGGTACATGAAGGATTTTCAATACGGGTATGTCTGCCCTTCCTGCTATAAATCCATAAAACCAATAGGTAAAAATTACTGTAAAATTTGCGGCATATCATTACCTTCGGCGCATGTTGATACCTGCACGGCGTGCAGGGTTAACAAAAGGCACTTTGATTACGCCCGTTCCGCCGGCGCGTATGAAGGCGCGCTTAGGGCGCTTATCCACTCCTTGAAATTTCATCAGAAGACAAAAGCCGGTAAAGTGATTGCGCAATATTTCATAAATAACGCGGATGTGGATTTAAACGGGTTTGTTTTTGTTCCCGTGCCTGTAAGCAGGTTAACCGGCGCAGAGCGCGGGTATAATCAAAGCGAAGTGCTGGCAAAAGAAGTGGCAAAAATAAGCGGTAATAAGGTAATCAACGCGCTGATAAAAGTCAAAGAGACGCAGCAGCAGAGGTTTCTTGAAAGGGAAGACAGGGCAAAAAACGTAAAAGGCGCGTTTAAAGTTTCTTGCGATGTTACGGGTATGCCAATCGCGCTGGTTGATGACGTTGCCACCACCTGCGCGACATTAAACGAAGCCGCACGCGTGCTAAAAAAATCCGGCGCAGGCAAGGTGATATGTTTAACCGCGGCAAGGACGTTGTAAATTGAGGGACGGATGCACGGAGGGACAGAGGGACGGTTTAGATCTGGTTGGAGCGAGCCTGCGAGCTGAAGCAGGCGGGATTTCCGCACCTTTTAAGGTGCGTTGTTTATGGTGCACTTTATAACGTAGAGACGCAATATATTGCGTCTCGGTTTTGTATTTGCCATGGTAGACGCGGGTCTTCAGCCCGCGGCAGTTGATTTAAACAATAAATTTTCATAAATAAAAATCACGTAAGAAATAATTATTTTGTACTTGAATTCGGATTATGGCGCGTGTATACTTTATATGGAAATAAAAACTTACAGCATATGGGGTGAATGGCATGGCGAAACTTGCGACTTTTACAAACAAGATAGATAAGGATGTCAGGGATAAATTCAGGAACTTTTGCGATGAAAAAGGGTATAAAATACATAAATTACTTGAACGCGCCATGCTGGACGAGATGAGGATTGTTGAACTGAAAGAAGATTCGTTTAACTTTGAATCCGCGTTTGATAATTTTGAGGAAAAATTAAAATCAGCCAAAGGGTTTTCTGAAGTAACAGGTAAAAAAATACCATCCAAACCCAAAACAACGGCAAAAAAATAGATGGAGTTAATATCTTTTCTGGAACAGGCGTTATTAAAATATAATCTGCTGACAGGGCAGAAGAAAAAAATATTCTGCAGAATTATCCTTGCGATATCCAGGCTTAAAACCTTTAATAATGCTCCGGGTGTAATAAATGTGGTTTATGACAGCAAACTGGGGATAAAGAAAGTACATTATAATGATAAAATTCATTTTGAAATTGCCTTTGCTGTTTTAAAAGACGGAAAAATTGTCATTGCAGACTTTAAATGCCTGTTTTAGAAATTCGTTAACGTAGAGGCGCAATATATTGCGTCTCGGTTTTGTATTTGCCATGGTAGACGCGGGTCTTCAGCCCGCGGCAGTTGGATTTTTCCTGGTAGGCGCACCTTTTAAGGTGCGGTTGGAGCGAGCATGCGCAGCAGAAATCACTACGATGAAGCGAGTTTACGATAGAAAGAAGCAGGGACAGTATAGAGTTAAAACCACGCGCCCTGCCATCTCCGCCATATCGGCTTTATTGCTGCGACGCCCGGGAAAGGGCGCGGCTACCACTGAAAAAACGTCTAAAAATATTCATGCTTATTGACTGGCGGGATTTTAAATAGTAAACTTCATAAAAACGTTAAGGCGGTAAATATGAAAACAAATTCCAAATGCGTTGTGCTGTTGTCCGGCGGGCAGGATTCAACCACCGCGCTTTTTTGGGCAAAGAAGAAATTCAAAACAGTCATGGCTGTAAGTTTTAACTACGGCCAGCGACATAAAATAGAGCTTAAAAGCGCGGCAAAAATCGCCAAACTTGCCAGGGTTAAGCATACAATAATTACAGTAAAAGAGTATGAAGCCATCCAAAACTCCGCTTTGCTTGATAAAACATCGTCCGTCAACAAGCACGATAAAATAAATAAAAAACTGCCGGCGTCTTTTGTGCCGGGAAGGAATATCCTGTTTTTAACCGCTGCCGCGGCTTATGGTTACGTTAACAAAGCTGAAAATATTGTAATAGGCGTGTCGCAGGCGGATTATTCCGGCTATCCCGACTGCAGGGGGGAATTCATCCGTTCAATGGAAAAAAGCCTGTCTTTGGGGATGGAATATCCTGTGAAAATTCACACTCCCTTATTAAATAAAAACAAGATACAGACAGTGCTTCTGGCAAAAAAATTAGGCGTGCTTGATATGATGAAATACACGCATACATGTTATGAAGGTAATGAATTGCCGTGCGGTAAATGCCCCGCTTGTGTTCTGCGCGCGAAAGGTTTTAAGGAAGCCGGAATTACCGACCCGCTTTTACAAAAATAGTTTTATTTTTTATTTCTTTTAAGCGACGCGAAAATCCCAAAAATACAAAGCGCTGCCGACAGCGTAAAAGCCGCCTGCACCGCTTTTATAAACATTTCCATATTTGACGGTTCTATCTTTGCGGTCCCTATAAATATTGAAAGCGCCATCATCCCTATTGCAAGGCCTGTCATCTGGCCGGTCACCCTCATTGTCCCAAGCGCGGCAGAGGCGACTGAATAGTCCTTTCTTTCCACACTGCTCATAACCGCGTTGGTGTTGGGGGATGAAAAAAACGCGAACCCGAAACCTATTAATATAAGCGAAAGGGCGGTGTAATAAACGGGCGTGTCCGCGTTTATAAATATAAGCATTACAAGGCCGGCCGCCGTCATTGCCATTCCTGAAGACGCTATTTTTCCAGGGTTAAACCGGTCAGATAATTTTCCGGCCGCGGGCGCAAAAAGCATCATAATCACCGGCTGTATCATAAGCACAAGGCCGGCTGCCTGCGGCGTAAGCCCTTTTGCGTATTGCAGGTATAGACTTAAAAGGAAAGAGACCGCGAAAGAAGAGGCGTAATGTATAAGCGCGGAGAGGTTTGAAAAGGCAAATACGGCATTGTGAAAAAACAGTTTCATGTTCATAACCGGATGTTTCACCTTAAACTCCGCGGAAATAAACAGCACAAGCATCAGCAATCCAAAAGCAAGCGAAGCTGCGCCTGTTATTGACGGCAATGAAGATAATCCGAAGATTAAAAAGAACATACCAAAGGCAAATATTAAAGAACCCGCAAGGTCAAAAGATTCGCCCTTAGATTCCGCCCATTCGCCTTTCATCTTAAAAGCAGCAAAGAAAACAGCTGCCGCGCACATCGCGGTATTTACAAGAAATATTGACCTCCAGCCAAAATTTTGCGTAAGCATTCCGCCCAGAAAAGGCCCTGCCGACAGCCCTGTATAGACCGCGGCAACGTTAAGGCCAAGCACCTTGCCCCTTTCTTTGGCGTGAAAGACAGATGTTAAAATCGCGACCCCTGTGCCGAACACCATTGACCCGCCTATGCCCTGAACCACGCGCAGCGTAATAAATAAAACAACGTTTGTAACAAACACTGTGGCCAGAGATGACAGGGTAAAAATTATCATGCCTAAGGTAAAATATCCGCGCCTTCCGTAAATGTCGGCAAGCCGTCCGAATGGCACCTGGAAAATTGCCGAACTTAAAAGGTAAGATGTGGCAATCCAGCCAAGAAAAAGGGCGCTTACGCTGAATTCTTTGCCTATTGCAGGCAGCGCCACGTTAAGCGAAGAACCCATAAATGACATTGAAAAAGCCGCTATCATTGTCGATACAAGCGCCGAGTTTTTTGTTTCGCTGTCATATTCGCGTGAAATATTTTCTGCTGTCATAATGATAAATATACCTTATATGGGGGGAGAATAAAAGGGATTTTATGTTTGGAGGCTTGGATGGTTAGCAACTTGGCAACATGGTGTGGTATTGGCAGCCGCACCCTTCAGGGTGCGTTGTTTTAAACCAACTGCCGCACATAATACCGGGCAATACTATTATGGGATAGGTATTAAAAAGGCGCGCCTGCCAAATCTAAAAACAATTTAGAGCAACTGCAACTGCCCCGGGCTAAAGCCCGCGGCTACCAGGGCAAGCCGATTGTACGATCTGCCGGTAATCTTCTGTCCCTCTGTCCCTCCGTGCATCCGTCCCTCGGTTCCTATTTCCCGTCCTTCAAATCCCGAAGGGTCACGTCGCTCTGATGGTAGCGCCGGTATATCTTTGTAAATGTGGTGTGGGAGAACAGCCACGCGAAAGGTTTAAAACGGGTAAGAAAAAACAGTATGTGATAGCCGATATAAAAGAACCCCAGCGTGTACGCAATCTGAAAGAGCGTAGCGGTAATATAGTTATCCGACATGTGCAGGGGCAGCACTACCTGCGAGGTTACGGCCCCGGCCAATCCGAAAACAATCCAGCATAAAATAATAATGTACGAATGCGCCGCCTGAATGGATTTTTCCGGGCAATAGGCGATGCACCTTTCGCAACTTTCGCATTTAAACGTCCAGTAGGGTTTCTTTGATTTATTGCCTTTCATTATAATAGCTCCGTAAGGGCAGTTGGCAGCGCAGATTCCGCAGCTTGTGCACTTTTCATCCGCAAACATTATTTTGGCAAGCATAAAACGCGCGAAAATTACATACATAAAACTTATCTGAATAAGGGCTAATCCCATTATCCAAGACGGAATGCCTTTAAATATCCGCCTGCCTGATGCAACCGTATCAATAAACGCGGTAATTTCCCGTTTTGTCTTGTCATAAAAATACTGCGCGTGTTTTTCCGTCATGCCCCAGTGCACTGCAAGCCAGTTTGTGGGCATATCCATTCCGGCAAAGCCGCGTATGTCATAACCTTTAAGCAGAAGTATTAAAGCGATAATCAGGCAAGCTGTGCCTTCCATTCCCGGAAGCGGCAGCGGCCCGTAATAAGCGCCGGCTCGGCACGCTATAACAACAGCAGGAGCTTTTTTAACGCGCGGCATTTTAAGGGCGAATTTAATGGCCGGCCATGTGGCTGTAAAAGCGTGCGTGGGTGTAAATATTCCGGTAAGGTTGTCTGCTGAAGGGGGGGTGTTTTTAAGGGCTGCTTTTTCCATAGGTATAACAGATGCTTTACAGCCGCGTTCCTTTAATTTTTCGCCTGCCCAGACGGCTGTCTTAAATGAATTGCCTGTGCCGGACATATAGTAAAATGACGCGGTTTTAAACATTGCATCTCCCGGTTTTAAGCGGAGCTTTTATTTGATTATCCCTGAATCTTTCAGCTTTTCGCGGCAGGAAGGGCACACGCTGTCTTTTGCGGGTTTTCCGCAAAACCTGCAGATTGAAGAGTTTGGCCTGTTGGAAATTTTAAGAGTGCCTTTGTCTATAAGCCGGTTGACGGTTGAAAAAGGCACGCCGGTATCTTTGCAGACCTGTGCAACGCTGGCAAGGGGGTTTTTTCTTAAGTATAAAGTCACCTTTCCAAGGTCAATGCCGTCTTTCATAAGGCAGTCAGGGCATACGGTTGCCGATGACTGGCCTGTTTCCATTGTTCTTCCGCATCTTTCACAGTTTTTTAGCGCCAATTTAGTGCTCCTTATTGCAGATTCTTTGTTATATATCGGACAACTTTCACATATCTTTAATTATAATTTATTCGCCGTATAAAGCAAGGGTTTACTTGCTTATTATTAAATTGAAAATAAGGCAGCGCGGGTGTAAAATTGGTTATTGATTACTTTTGGAGGTAATAATATGAAAAAGCTTATTCTGGCATTATCGTTATTTCTGCCTGTTTTGGCGTTTGCGGCCATTCCGGGGTTTGAAAACGCGTCTGAAATTAAGGCGCCGGTATCCGGCGTCACTGTATATTCAAATACGGCTTATGTTGAAAGAAACGCTGTTTTATCCCTTTCAAAAGGCGAAACCCTTCTTGCCGTAACCGACCTGCCTGTCGGCATGGTGGAAAACACCCTTTCGGTAAAAAAGTCCGGGGAAGGCGCTTTTCTTGTAAAAGAGTTTGAGTACAAAGAGGTGGTTTCCAAAGCGGTTTTTGAGCAGAAAGAAAAAGAATTAAGGGATTCACTTGAGAAAATAAAATCTGAAATAACAGCCGCCGAAGATAAAATTAAGGCAAATGATTCAAAGATAAAGGCGCTGGAATCAATTAACGCGAAAGCTGCTGATGAAGTTTCAAAAGCGCTTGTCACAAAAGACGTGTCCGTGACAAACCTTGACGCCGTAATTAAGTTCGCTTCCAAAGGGCTGGAGCAGGCATATAAGGATAAGCGTTTTGGCGAAACCAACCTTAAGGAATTAAAGGAAAAAGCATCTGTCATTGAATCCGAACTTTCATCCGTGCGCGCGGGAAATTTAAAACGCAATAAGGTCTTGTTTATAAGGATAGATTCTTCTGCTGCTTTGACAGATGCGGAAATAAACATTAAGTATGCCGTATATAACGCGGGGTGGTACCCGGCTTATGAAGCAAATTATACGCCCGCTTCATCCGCGGCTGAAGTTGCCTATAACGCGGTAATTTACCAGCAGTCCGGCGAGGAATGGAAAAACGTAAAACTTACGGTTTCAACCGGAAACAAACAGCACAACATAAATATACCGGAGCCCGCGCCGTGGCTTTTAAGGGAGCGTCAGGTTTATAAATATAAGATGATGATGAAGCCGGAGGCCGCGCCCGCGGCAATGGCAATGGATACAGCCGAAATGGAAGAATCCAGAGAAGCTTACGCCGAAGAGGCGCCGGCTGCGTATAACGCCATAATGGAAAACGAACTTTCCATGAAGGTGGAAATGAAGGGTAAATTTACAATTGCTTCAAACGGAGAGCCCAAAAGGGTATTCCTGAAGAATATGAAGTTTGACACCGCGGGAATGTACTATTCGGCCGTGCCTTCGCAGAACGACGCTGCTTACCTTACCGCGGAAATAGAAAACAAGGATGAACTTTCCTTAATGCCGGGCGAAATGGCCGTGTACCTTGACGGCGATTATTCCGGCAAGCAGCAGATTGGAAAAGTGATAAACACAGGCGACAAGCTTACGGTGTCTTTTGGCATTGACGAGAATATAAAGATAAAGAGGGAGATAACGGATAAAAAGTCCGGCGACCGCGGCCTTTTTGGTAATGACAGCGGCATTGATTACGGGTTTAAAATTACCGTGGAAAACTTTAACAAAAAAGAGGCGGACGTGGAAATTAAAGAGCCCATGCCCGTATCGCAGCACGATAAAATTAAGGCGGAAGTATACAAGGCAAGCGATGAATGCGTGAAAAAAGACGAGAACGGAATATGCACAATGAAATTTAAACTTGGCGCCGGGCAGAAGAAAACAATCACTTACAGGGTAAAGATTACTTATCCAAAAGATATGAACGTGGAAGGGTTGTAAAACAGGTAACAGGTAACAGGTAACAAGTGACAGGTAACAGGTAACAAGTGACAAGTGACAAGTGACAGGTAACAGCTGACAGGGAACAAGTGACAGGTAACAGCTGACAGCTGTAACCTGTAAGATGCAACTTGTAAGTTGCAACGGAGGACACATGGCTGAAACATTATCAGAACTGTACAGGTATAGTTTTGAACAGAATGCAGCACTGCCGGCTTTTTCAGATTATGGAAAAGAACCAATAACTTACGCTGAAGCGGCGGAAAAAGTGGGCAAGATGCACGAATCTTTTTCCGAAGCAGGGCTGAAAAAAGGCGATAAGATTGCGCTTGCCGCAAGAAATTCCACAAACTGGGTTTTAACCTACCTTTCGGCTATTACGTATGGCGCGGTTATTGTACCTATTCTTGCGGATTTTAAACCCACGGAAGTACAGCACATAATAAACCATTCGGACTCTGTATTGCTTTTTGCATCGGACGAGATAATTGAAGAACTGGAGCTTGAAGACGTTCCCAAACTTGCGGCGGCATACAGGATTGACACGATGGAAAGGGTTTACCTTAACAAAAAAGCCGCGCTTTTCATGAAAGCTGTGTCCGCGGTGAAGAATATTTTTCAGAGGAAAAAACCGGAAAAAGAAGCCGCGCAGTTTTTCTCCCGTGACATTCCCGACAGCGAAACCGCGGCCATTGTGTACACTTCCGGCACCACCGGGTTGTCCAAAGGGGTCGTACTAAGCAGGCGCAGCCTGTTTATTAACGTAAAGTTCGCTATGGAAAATATGCCGCTTAAATCCGGAGATACCGTGCTTTCTTTCCTTCCGCTTGCGCACTCTTTTGGCTGCGCGTTTGAATTCCTTTTTCCGACAGCCGTGGGATGCCATATCACTTACCTTGATAAGCTGCCTTCGCCCACCGTCCTGGTGGAGGCGTTCGCGAAGATTAAGCCAAGGCTTATATTATCCGTGCCGCTTGTGCTGGAAAAAATATATAAAAATCAGATTAAAAAGTCCATTGACGGCACTGCAACCGGGTTTTTAATGAAAGTGCCTGTTGTCGGCAAAGGGATAGAGGGTGTTATAAAGAAAAAAATAGTAAATGTTTTCGGCGGGAATTTTATGGAAATAGTGATAGGCGGGGCCTCGCTTAACCCCGAAGTGGATGATTTTTTTAAATCGATAAAGTTTCCTTTTACCATAGGCTACGGAATGACGGAATGCGGGCCGCTGGTATCATATTCCGGATGGAAAGATCACAGAAAAAACTCCGTGGGCAAGCTTATCAATTACCTTGAAGCAAAGGTTGATTCCGAAGACCCATCCAGAATTCCGGGCGAGATAATGCTAAAGGGAGAAAATGTAATGGACGGATATTATAAAAACCCGGCCGCCACCAAAGCCGTTTTTCAGGACGGCTGGCTTAGAACAGGCGACCTTGGCACAATTGACAGCGACGGTTTTATTTATCTTAACGGAAGGTCAAAAAACATGATACTTGGCCCTTCAGGCCAGAATATTTACCCGGAAGAGATAGAGACAAAACTTTTGGGAATGAAGTATGTAAGCGAATGCGTTGTGGTTGACAGGGACGGCAGGATTACAGCGCTTGTTTTCCCGGACCTTGACGCCGCGGACAAAGACGGACTTGATGACGCGGGGCTGCAGCAGGCAATGGAGGACATAAGGAAAAAGCTTAACGCACAGCTGCCGGCATACAGCCAGGTATCAGCGGTTAAAATACACGCGCAGGAATTTGAGAAAACGCCTTCAAAGAAAATTAAAAGGTTTCTTTACGGCTGAGCATAAATGAAAATTGTGAAAAAAAATAAAACCCTGCCCGCGGCCGCGGCAGCCCTGCTTTTTTCCGCGCTGCTTCACGCGGGAATAATAGGCGCCGCTTCCGGGATGTTTTCTTTTTTAAAAGGAGAACCTGCCGGTGCAAATGAGCCCATGGATGTTTCCCTTGAACTAATGCCGTATGTAAGCAGAACCGGCCATAAAACGGAACTGGCAAAAAATAACGCTATTAAGAAGAATGAAACGGCTGAAAATAACGGTACAGGCGGCAGCGCGGCTTTCACTGACGGTGATGACAGCAGAAAAAGCTCCATTTATGCCTATCATGATGCGGTAAAACAGCGTATTCAGGCAAACCGTTTTTATCCGCCGCAGGCCAGACAGAACGGAATCGGCGGAAAGTCGATGGTTGCTTTTTCAATAAACCGCGACGGAACGGTAAAAGACGTGCGCCTTTTTTCTTCGTCCGGAAATGATTTTCTTGACAAAGAAGCTGTGGAAAATATCAAACGCGCTTCCCCTTTTCCAAAACTGCCGGATACCGTTAAAGAAGAAACACTGGCGCTTGAAATAGCAATATCTTTTAAATTAAACTGAAATGAAACAGGGGTGTGTATGAAAAAATTTTTAATTCTTGCCGCGGTTGTGCTGGTTTTTACATCGTGCGCGCAAAATACCGAAAAGCAAACCGTATTGTGCGGAACTTCCATGATTGCGTCGCTTGCGCGCGACATCGCTCCCGGAATAAAAAATAAGGTTATTGTGCCGCCTGACGCGTGCCCGGGCCATTTTGACCTAAAACCGCAGGACGCGGCGGATATTAAACGCGCGAAACTTGTCATTATTCACCCTTATCAGGGTGTGCTGGCTGAAGCCATAAAAAAAATAAATAAGAATGTGAAAGTTGAAATATTAAAATCATCCGCGCTTACGACGCCGGAGGGATATTTTAACGGGTTATCCGAGATGGAGGCGCTGTTAAACGGATATTACCCGGGTAATTTTGATGAATTTGAAAAGAACAGGCAGGCAGCGGTTTTCCTTATTATGGAAAGAGTGACGGATGACCAGATTTACATAAGCTGCATGAGAAAAAAGAAGGTTAAAGCCGCCGTAAGCGCCGTGCAGAAAGACCTGGCTGAGTATTTTGGATTTGTGCCTGTTGCCGTGTTCGGGGAAGCTGAAGGCCTGACTGCCCTGCAGATTTCTGACATTATTAAAGGCGCAAAAAAAGGTGCAGCTTCGGTAATATTAAGCAATTTAAACGGCAGCCATGACACAACAGCGGATATAATAAATAAAGAACTTAAACTGAACAAGGCGGTGCTTTTAAATTTTCCGGGCGGCACCGGCGATGAAACCGCCTTTCTTACGCTGTGGAAATATAACATGGCGCTTATAAAAGAAAAAGCAGGGGACTGCGCAAAATGACGGGCGATTTTGTCCGCGCGGAAAACCTGTCGGTTAATCTTGGCGGAAAAACCGTGCTGTCAGGGGTAAACCTTGGGATAAAACACGGGGAATTTGTAACCTTAATCGGGCCCAACGGCTCCGGCAAAACGACCCTGGTAAAATGCCTGCTTGGATTTATAAAGCCGTCTGCGGGCAGCGCCGTGATAAACACACGCAGGACAGGGTATATACCGCAGTCATATACGGAAAAGGGGGGATTTCCCGCCACTGCCGGCGAGCTTATAAAAAGCGCGGGCATAAGCGCGGGTATGAAAAGCAGCGGGGTAATAATATCACGGGAAAAAATCATGGCAGAATTAAAAATCAGCAGCGTTTTAAACAAATGTTTTTCCGATCTTTCCGGCGGGGAAAAGCAAAAAACAATACTTGCCATGGCGCTTATTAAAAAGCCGGAAGTACTGATACTGGACGAACCCAACCTTAACCTGGATCCGCACGCTTACGCCAAGTTTCTTAAACTTGCGGATTCTGTCCATAAGAAGCATAAGATAACCGTGATATTTGTCACGCACATGGTTTCTGCGATGCCGGTATCCTCCGCAAGGGTGGTTGTTTTAAAAAAGGGCGGAATTTATTACGACGGTAAAGCCGCGCCGCTTTTTCGCAAAAAAAACGTGATGGAAGAAATATATGGATGAACTGTATTTAAAAGCCTTTCTGTCGTGCTCGCTTACCGGCGCGGTATGCGGCCTTGCAGGCGCGTTTATTTTCCTTATGGAAATACCCTTTGTGGGCGTGGCTGTTTCGCACGCGGCCATGGCAGGAGGGGTCTGGGGCGTGATTCTTGGGTTTCCGGCAAAAATAGCAGCTTTTGTTACGTCAATATTAATGTCGGCTGTTTTGGGCCCTTTCTCCGACAGGTTAAAAATGCATCTTAATTTTGTTTTAAGTGTAATGTTCGCTTTTCTAATGGCGCTTGCTCTTTTGGGCGTGGGAATTTTTGAAGGGCACAGGCAGATGATGTATTCCGTGCTTTGGGGGAATGTATTTTTATCAGGTTGGAACGACATATTATTTCTGGTTTTTCTGCTTACACTTGAAGCCGCGCTGATAATATTTTTTTACAGCAGCCTTGTCCTTGTGATGTTTAACAGGGAGATGGCGGCAGCCGGAGGGGTGAACGAAAAACTTATTTATTATACGGTGCTTGTCATAACGGGCGCTGTTGTGTCGGCCGGAATGAACACCGCGGGCGGCCTTATGATATTCGGTATGATAATACTTCCTGCCGCGGCCGCGAAGCAGCTTTGCACGGGGATGAAGTCTTTTATCATACTTTCAGGCGCCGCCGGCTTGTTTGGCGGGGCAGGCGGGGCAATAACCGCGTTTTTGCTGAATCTGCCGATGGGAGCGACGTCTGTTTTGTTCATGACCGCCGTATTTCTGGTATCGGCCGCCGTAAAAAAATTTTATAAAATTCCGTTAAATCATTAAACCTTGAACGCTGTTTTGATGTATAATTTATAAAATAACCAAAGGGGTGGAAAAATGAAAAAAATAATTTTATTGTGCGTGTTTATAATTCCGTTTGCGGTGTTTTTGTACGGGCAGGATTCGGCCTCCGGCGACAAAATAATGGTTTTAATTGAAAATATTGAAAAAACCCCTGCGGCAGCAGCCGCGGTGCCGTCCGCGACAGCCATGCCGCAGCAGGCCAAAGAAATAAAAACAACAAGGGAGCTTCTTGACAGGGTGCTTGAAGAAAAAATGATTGATGAAAGGGAAGCCCTGACGATTAAAAGGATTAATGAAGTTGAAAAAAAATCAGCCGCGACCGACCTTATTCTTGGGGTAATGATAATGATAAACCTGCTGTTTTTGGTGTATGTAATGGCAAGGTTAAACGGAAGGCAGAAATGAGGATTCATTTTATAAAACATGTTCCTTTTGAAGGCCCGGCGGCGATTGAAGCGTGGGCAAAGGCGAAAAACCACGAAATAACATTTACCGAAACTTACGGTGAATGCGGTTTTCCCCTGCAGGATGAATTTGATATGCTTGTAATTCTTGGCGGCCCGATGAGCGTAAACGACATAGGCAAATATCCGTGGCTTTCGGGAGAGAAAGGCTTTATTTCAATGTCTGTTTCTTCGGGTAAAAAAGTCCTTGGAATATGTTTGGGCGCACAGCTTTTGGCCGAATGTTTCGGCGGCAGGGTGTACACAGCGCAGGAAAAAGAGATAGGGTGGCACAATGTTTACCTTACCGAAGCCGGAAGGGAATCAAAACTTTTTGACGGGTTTCCCCACGAATTTTCCGCTTTTCACTGGCACGGCGAAACATTTGAAGTGCCTGCCGGTTGTGAAAGGATTGCCTATTCCGACGCGTGCGACAATCAGGGTTTTATTTTAGGCGATAAAATTGCCGCGTTCCAGTTTCACCTTGAAGCCACGCAAAAGAGCGCCGCGGAGCTTTATCAAAACTGCCCTGATGATGTTGTGCCTTCAAAATATGTAATGACATCGGATAGTGTAATGGAAAAGAAAAACAGGTTTGCCTTCATCAATGAACAAATGATAAAATTTATGGACAACTTCACCCGATAACATCGGCAGCCTGGCAGCCCGGCGGCTCAGAAGCTCGGCGGCTCGGTTTTGTTTTGGCAGGCGAGGCTCTTCCGCCCGCGGCAGTTGCAGTTATTTTAGATTTTTATTTATCTTCCGTCCCTTCCCCTAACACTTATGCTCGTAAACTTGCGCAAGCCCGGGGATTTCCGCTTCGCAGGCTCGTTCCAACCGGCGCTGCATTAAACCGCCCCTTCTGTATACATACTGTGATTACGCGGTACGCACTGAAAAAACACACACAACCCCTGCAGGTGTTAATTTGATTTTCGAATTTCGAATTTTCGATATTTGTTTTACTTCCGACCCTCTGACCCTCTGACCTTCCGTCCCTCGCTTTTTATTTATGGGATATGGGATATAAGTTTATGGGTTAGCGATTCATCCGGGCCGACATTTGCCGTGCGCGCAATGCATTGCGCAAAAACAACCCATAAAAACCCTTTAAAATCAGGCAGAAAATGTGGCACGCTTGTTGCTCTTATACAGGTGTGAAAACACATAAGGAGGAAATAAAATGAAAAAAATAATGACAGCAGCACTGGTAATGGCGGCGATATTGTGCGGGTGCGCTTCCACAAGCGGAAATAAAATTTATACAATCAATTCCAGAGGCACGGCTGAAATAGGTAATAATATAGAGGCCGCGCAGAATAAATCGCTGCAGTACGCAAGGGAAGAAATGGTTTATTCAATAGACCGTTTTCTGGATTTTAAATTCAGTTTTGACGAAGAAACAAAAAGAAAAATAGCGTCGGAAAGCAGGGTTGTGCAGGGTAAAAGAACAGACGGCTGGTATGTAACGGAACTTACCTATACCCTTGACCTTTTTGATTTTCTGTCAGACAACGCGGGCTTTAAAAATTTCAACACCTGGGAATTAATGGGGATGTCAAAATATTATGACCACTATATGACAGGCAATAAACCCATTGGGGTGTGGGTTCAGGAAAAGCTTGCGCAGGAAATCACCAATGACCCCGTGAACCAGGCTGTGCTTTGCCTGATACCTGCTTACAGCGGAAATTTTGCTGTCGGGAAAAACCTTGCGGGCGGATTTTTTGCCCTTGCCAAAACCGCGGCGCTTTTAACCGCGATATTTCACCCGGAAAACGGGGCTAAAATTGCAGCGTATGCGGGACTGGGGGTGATAACTGCGCTGGATTTCTATTCCGTAATTTTTGAGACAACCGAATCCATAAAAAAACTTGAAGCGTTAAAGGACGCGCTTTCAGGCCAAAAAAATGAACAAAAGGAGAAAAAATAATGAAGCTTAAATTCAGTTTTAAAAAGTTCGGGATGAAAGCCGCGGCGGCGGTGATTTTGCTGGGAACGCTTATGGCGGGTGAATGCCTTTTAGCTTATGAAAATGATACTGTGCCGTCGTGGGAAAGGGATGTTTACGCGGAGAAAGAGAACAAGACCGGATTCTGGGTTTTAGGCGCGGGCGGCGCCGTGAACAGCCTGCCGTTAGCCTCTTCAAAGTTTACCCTGCCGCTTATCTATCTGGCATACGAAGGGGTCAATAAAAAATCGCTGGGAAATTTTGACACAAGCTGGTCCTTTGGGCTGTATGATTTTATGCCGGAGGCGGAATTTGCCGTGATAATGCCGGTAAAACCCCTTGATTTCCGTTTAAGCGTGGGCGCGTACTATGACATAATCATCGGCGGACATGCAGGGATGCTTGTAAAAGCAGGAGCTATCCTTAACAAGACCTATTCTTTTGATGTAATGGTTATCCCTATAGGCACGCAGCCTTCAGTATCGTATTCCGAATCCCTTTCACAGCAGAAAATAGTTGAAAATGACGGCAAACACGGACTTGAATTTCCTGTTTTTGGGGTACTTGCTTCAATAAGGTTTTAACTGCGCAACACAAAGCGGGAAAACGGGGTCAAAACGCCGCGTTTTCCCGCTTTGGCTTGAAAATAAAACGCCGGGGTGATAAAGTATGTTTATGAACAGTATGGTGGAATCTTATAACAGCACGATTTTTTTTCTTATCGCCGCTACCGGCGCGGTAAACGCTGTGCTTGGAATACTTGCCTTAACCAAAGGAAAAAACAGGCTTAATATTTCATTTGCCATACTAAGCATACTGCTTGCGGTATGGAATGCCCTTGTAATTCTGTGGCAGGGCCCCGGAGGGATATTTTATCTTGAAAAAATAAACGCCGTTGTGGTTTCCTTCATACCGCCTGCCGCGATTCTTCTGATTCTTACTTTTTTCAAAATTACAAAAGGGCCCGGCGTTAACCTTTTAAGAGTGTCCATAATATTTTCCGCGCTGCTGTCGCTGTACAGTGTTTCCACGTTTTTTTCCCCGGCGTTGAATTCTTTTTATAATACGCCGCCGTTTAAAGTTTGGATACTGGTGCACATTTTTGTTTTCAGCATAGCGGGTTTTATGCTGCTTCTCTTTAAATACCGCACAGTGCAGTACAAGCAGGAAAAGATAAAGATTAAATATGTAATTTTCGCGTTTGTCATACTTTTTATAGGGGCAATATTTGACATGACCGGCGCGCTTGGGATGCACAGGTTTAACCATCTTGGAAACGTGGCAAACGCTATATACTGCGTTATCCTGTTCGGCGCTATTTTCAGGCACAGGCTGTTTGACGCCGGGGTTGTGCTTAAAAACCTTATTATTTACTCCATGGCCGCCGGCGCCGCCACGGTATTATACGCGGCAGCGGCGTATTTTTACGGCAGGGACAGGTTTTTTGGAATAATGGCGCTGTTCATACTGAGCTTTGCCGTTTTTTATTACGCAAGGTTCCTTCACGGGATTATAAAACTTTTTGTTGATTCTGTAAGCGGCGCGTCGCGGACTGAAACGGCATCAGCGGAGCTTAAAAAAATTAAAGTATCCGGAATAAGTGATGAGGAAAAGATTAAGGCCATAACAGCGCTGATGTCTGAATCTTTGGAAATGGATGTTACCGTATATATTAAGGAAGGCAATTATTACGTGCCGTCCTGGAGCATAGGGCGGGATTCGGGCGGGACAGCGGAATACAGCGGCGGTTTAAAAGGGCTGATTATTAAATATGAAGCGGCAGCCGAAGAAAAAAGCCTGAAAATTTTCGGGGCGGATATAATGGCGCCGCTTATTTACGGCGGCGGCGAAGAAGGCGCGGTTGCCGGAAAAAAACAGACATCAGATATATCATTTCTTGAAGACGAAACAGCTCTGTTTACCGACGGCGCCGCGGAAATTTCCGCCTGCCTTAATTCATATCTTCTAAGGCGCAGGCTTGACGCGGAAGAAAATATGAAAAGGATAGGCCTTATGGCAAGGCAGATGGCTCATGAAATAAAAAATCCGCTGACCGCGCTTTGGGGGGCAGCGCAGCTTCTTGACCCGAAGAACGAAAACGACGCGGAAAATGTTTCCATAATAAGGGATGAAATAAACCGACTTAGGGGAATACTTGAATCGTGGAAGGATTTTTCGGACATTATAAAAGTGGATAAAAGGGCAAATGACGTTGTTTTGTTTCTGGAAGAGTCGGTTAAAATAGCGCAGTATGCCGGGAAAAACGCGGAATTTATTTTCAGAAAACCGGCTGTCACGTTTATGGCGGATTTTGACAAAGACAGGATGAAACAGGTGGTTTTAAATGTGCTGTTAAACGCGGCTGATGCCTGTGAAAAAAGCCCGTCGCCCGAGGTTAAAATCATGGTAATTCAGAAAGAAAAGGATTTTCAAATAAGGGTAAAAGATAACGGAGAGGGAATAAAACCGGAAATTATGAGAAAGTTAAAACAGCCGCTGTTTACGACAAAGGCAAAAGGCACGGGGCTTGGACTTGCAATTTCTGACAGGATTGTATCCGCGCATAACGGCACGCTTATTCTGGAAAGCGACGGAGAGTCTTTTACAGAGGTAATAATACAGATGCCTTATAAATAAACCAGCCATTAAGTGCGCAAATAACAAACAAAAAGTGTGAAATGCGCAGAAGTTTGCACATGTGTCTTCGGTTAAACCATTATAAAATATAGGGAAAAATACGGCACAATATATGCTTATATAAAACCGGAGTGAGGCGACAGCACTATGGTAACGGGGAATTAGAAGAAAGTTTCAGGGTTTGAGGGGTGTAGCAGGCCGGTAGATTACCGTCCTGCTACTTTTTTATATACAGGCGGCGCGAATTCTGATTATCCTTGAAAATTATCAAAAGCAGTGATAAATTGTCTGTAATGATTTATACAATAATCGCGATAGCCGCGGCAGTTAATGCCATTTTGGCAATAATTGCCCTGATTAAGGGAACAAACCTTTTAAGCGTATCTTTCGCGCTTTTAAATCTGCTTTTATCCGGTTGGGCGGCGTGCGTCCTTTTCTGGCAGCACTACGGCCACGCTGAATTTGAAATCATAAACAGGATGGTTACATCCCTTATACCGGCCGCGGGCATGCTTTTTACCTGTGCGCTTTTCAGGCTGGATAATAAAAAAACTGTATTTTACACGGCAATAATAGGCGTGCCCGCTGTAATTCTTTTTGGAACGGCTTTTATGTCGCTGTTCAATAAATCATTTGAAAGTTTTGAAAAATCCGTCCTGTTTCAGGAATTCCTGATGGTTTATATTTTTGGCGCGCTGCTTGTTGTGTTTTTTGTCCTGATACGGAATTATATGTCCATAAAGTTCAGGCTTGAAAAAATAAAGATAGGCATAGTAATTTCCGCGTTTCTTGTTTTGTTCACCGGCGGAATGCTTGATTTGACCGGCGGCCTTGGGTTGCACAAAATACAGCACGCGGGAATTGTTTCAAATATGCTTTACGGGGTCATGATATTTTTTGCCATTTTCAGGTTAAGGCTTCTTGATACCGGCATTATAATCAGAAATTTTGTGGCCTCTGTGCTTGTCGCGCTTATGCTTGCGCTGTTTTATCTTATTACCCAGTACCACTTTCAAAATGAATGGAAGGCCATGGCCGCGATGTTTGTGATTATTTCCTTTGCCGCCGTGTTTTTTTCTTCCCGCATCAGGAATTCATTTTCCGAGTTTCTTGAAGAACGCACCGGACATCCGGCTTCGGGCATCGCCGTTAAGCATATATATGAAGCAAAGTCCATGCAGATGGATGAAAATGAAAAACTGTTTTACATTCAGGATGTCCTTGAAAAATACCTTGAAACAGAGACGGTTTCCTATGTGAAAGAAGGGGAGTATTACACCCTGCTTCAGCCCGAAAAAGCCGGAAAATTTCCGCTTGTTTTAAATTCAATGTCAGTGCCGGAAAGCGTGGCGGTGCGTTACGGGATTTCCGACGAAACAGGCAAAAAATTTCTTTTTGTATTAAACGCTGACATAGCCGCGCCTTTAAGGTACGGCGGCTATGTGACCGGGATTCTGGCGGGAAAAAAACAGACCGCGGACATTTCTTTTACGCAGGATGAATGCGACGCTTTTATTACGGCGGCCGCGGAAGCATCCGTGCTTTTAAATGCAATGAGGTTAAGAAAGAAAATAATGGAAGAGGAAAATATGAAAAGGCTTGGCATGCTTGCAAGGCAGATGGCGCATGAGATAAGGAACCCGCTTGCCGCGCTTTGGGGCGCGGTGCAGCTTATTATGCCCGACAGGGCCGAAGACAGGGAAAATGTGGGCATAGTCAGGGAAGAGATACGCAGGCTGACGGGGATCCTTGACGCGTGGAAAGATTTTTCGGGAGACGCAAAAGTTGAACGCAAACTGACGGATATACGCGCGCTTGCCGCGGAGTGTGTTAAACTTTCAAAACTTCAGCCGCAGGCTTCAAAAGTGGATTTTATATTTGACGGGACAGGCGGGCCGGTATATGCCATGGCTGACCCGGATAAATTTAAACAGGTATTTTTTAACCTGATAATAAATTCCGTGGAAGCCATGGACGGGAAACGCAGCCCTGAAATAAAGATAGAAGTGATAGAAAAAAAGGAATCCGTGGAAATAAAATTCAGGGACAACGGGCAGGGTATAAACAAAGCAAACATTGAAAAGGTTAAAGAACCGCTTTTTACCAGCAAATCAAAAGGTTCCGGGCTTGGGCTTCCGGTATCCGAAAGGATAGTAAAGGCGCACGGCGGGCTTATGATTATAGACAGCGACGGGGAAACATTTACAGAGGTGACTGTTTCAATACCGTCATAAATTATTATGCCGGCTAAATCAAAATAGGAGGCAATTAATGGTTAAGATACTTATTGTGGATGACGAAGAAAATATAAGAAAAGTGCTGCGCCAGCTTCTTGTAAGGAACGGCTTTAAGGATATTCTGGAGGCTGCCGACGGGGCGGACGCGCTGGAAAAAATTAATGACAATGAAATAGACCTTGTCATCAGCGACATAAATATGCCCAAGATGAACGGGACAGACTTATATGAAAAGGCGAAGGGGCTGGGGCCTGTGTTTATTATTCTGACCGCGTTTGGTTCCATAGAAACCGCGGTGACAATGGTAAAAAGCGGTGTTTATGATTTTATATCAAAACCTTTTGATGAAGCGGAACTTGTCAACACCGTAAAAAAAGCCGTTTCTGAAAGGTGCAGTTTTGATATGGAAGTGGAGTACTCCGGCGGGATAGAAAAGATATTTTTTGAATCGCGCCACCCGGAAATTGAAAAAATAAACAGCGTTATAGACAGGGTGTCCGCGACAGGAGGGCCTGTTTTAATAACAGGAGAAACCGGGACAGGTAAAGGGCTTTTAGCCGGTATTATCCACGAAAAAAGCGGAAGGCAGGGCGCGTTTATAAAAGTGAACTGCGCGGCGATTCCGGAAACCCTTATGGAATCGGAACTGTTCGGCTACAGAAAAGGCGCGTTTACCGGCGCGGCATCGGACAAACCCGGAAAATTTGAGCTTGCATCCGGCGGGACAATTTTTCTTGATGAAATAGGGGAGCTGCCCAATGAACTTCAGGCAAAGCTTCTTGCCGCCCTGCAGGACAAGGAAATAAACCGCCTTGGCGACACAAAACCCGTAAAGACAGACGCGCGCGTAATAGCCGCTACAAATATAAACATAAAAGACGCTATTGAAAAAAAGCAGTTTAGGGAAGATTTGTATTACAGGCTAAACGTGGTTGAATTTAACGTTCCGCCTTTAAGGGAGCGCAGGGAAGATGTGGGGCAGTTTATAAACTTTTTTAATAAAAAATACTCCGAAGAATACGGAATCGCGCAGAAGAAATTCACGCAGGAAGCCGTGGAATTCATATCTGAATGCAGGTTCACCGGCAATATAAGGGAGCTTGAAAATGTGATACAGAAACTGCTTATAATGGAAAAAGACAGCGAAGTGACAAAGGATATAGCCTCAAGATACCTGATAAAGGCTGAATGCAAATCAGACAACAGCCTGATGTTCCGGGCGGGCAAGGACAAAAAGACGGAAGCCGAAGTGTCGCTTATAAGGCAGGCGCTTGAAAAAACAGGCGGCAACAGGACAAAAGCCGCGGAAATTCTTGGCGTCAGCAGAAGGACCCTTTTGTACAGGATAAAGGAATACGGGGTAGTATAGAAAAGGCACTGCGAATAATAATTAATTATTAACCGGAGGATGTGAAATGGATTTTTTTCATCAGGAAAGTTTTTTTGATAAAGTGATTCTGGGAAATACGGTGTTAAGGTATTTAGTGTCGCTTGGCATGTTTCTGGGGCCGGCGGCGGTTTTGTTTCTGCTGAATAAGTTTGCGGTTTCAAGAATAAAAGCATGGGCTTTAAAAACCGCGTGGGAATTTGACGATTTTGCGGTAGAACTGTTTGAAAAGATATTATATCCGCTTATTTATGCCGGCCTTTTCTTTCTTGCTTTCAACAACCTTGCCGTTGCCGCGCAGTATAAGGCGCTTGTCAATAAAGCGGGAGTAATACTTGTAACGGTTTTTATCATACGCGCGGTTATAATGTTCCTGAATTTTCTTGTGTTAAAAGTGATGCTTAAAGGCGAAACTGATGAAGCAAGGGTGAAAAGCGTAAACGGCCTTATGATACTTGTAAAAATTATTGTCTGGGTGATAGGCGCGGTGCTGGTCCTTGACAATATGGGGTATATAAAGTTTCAGCTGTGGTTACCGGCCTTGGAATAGGCGGTATAGCCGTAGCCCTTGCGGCGCAGGCGGTTCTGGGCGATTTGTTCAGTTATATTTCAATCATGTTTGACAAGCCCTTTATGGCGGGTGATTATATAGTGTTTGATGACGTAATGGGAACAGTGGAAAATATTGGGATAAAGACCACGCGGTTAAGAAGCGTAACAGGAGAACAGATAATAGTTTCCAATTCAAGCCTGACAGGGTCAAGGGTGAAAAACTTTAAAAGGATGGTAACAAGAAGGGGGCTGTTTACCCTTGGCATCACTTACGGGACGCCAAAAACCAAACTTGAAAAAGTACCGGCTATTATAGAAGGTATAATAAATGGCGTCCCATGTACAAAGTTTGAAAGAAGCCATTTTTCCTCTTACGGCGATTCTTCGCTTAATTTTGAAACCGTGTATTTTGTGGAAGGCAACGACTATAAAAAGTATATGGATATTCAGCAGGAAATATACATGAAGATATACGAAGCGTTTGAAAAAGAAGGGCTGGAATTCGCCTATCCCACGCAGACATTGTACGTAAAAAAATAAAACCAATAACGGAGGTGCGTTTTGAACATAGGATTCGGAGAGATTATTGTCATACTTCTTGTGGTGCTTGTTATTTTTGGCGCGAAAAAACTGCCGGAAATCGGAAAGTCAATGGGCAGGGCCGTGACAGAGTTTAAAAAAGGCGTTAAGGATATTAAAGATGAAGAAAGCGGCGAAAAAAAAGACAAATAAAAAAACGGCGCCGGAACACCTGCCGGATTTTGTTTTACACCTTGAAGAGCTGCGTTTCAGGATAATCGCGGTTATTATTTTCTTTATGGCGGCTTTTTTTGTTTCTTTCGCTTTCTGCGGGAATATAATGCAGTTTCTTCAGCAGCCTGTCGCGGGCGCGGCGGACAAACTTTATTATTTCAGGCCGTATGAGAAATTCACGGTGTACCTTAAAGTTTCCGCGGTATCCGCTTTATTTTTTTCCGTGCCGTTTTTACTGGCGCAGTTATGGGGTTTTGTAAAACCCGCGCTGAACGCCGGGGAAAAAGTTTTTTTCGCAGGCGGGCTTCTGGCGGCGCCGGCTGTTTTTTACGGCGGGGCTTTTTTTGCCTATAAAATCATGCTTCCCGCGGCTTTTTCTTTTTTTACCGGATTCGCGGGGCAGGACAATATTCTGCCGGTGTGGGGCGTATCGGAATACTTTGGTTTTATTTCATCGGTAATTGTTGTCACGGGCGCGGTTTTTCTTCTTCCCCTTGTGATGCTTCTTCTTATGAAAGCGGGTATAATTAAACATGAAACTGTGTCAAAAGCAAGGCCTTATATAATTATCGCCATATTTATAATTGCCGCGGTTTTTTCGCCGCCGGATGTAATATCGCAGATGCTTGTGGCTGTGCCGCTTTACCTGCTGTTTGAAATTTCGCTTCTTGCGGGCAGGGTTTTAAAAAAATAAATAATCAGGGGTGAAAAAATGAACAGGCGCGAATTCATAAAAAAATCAATTCAGGCCGCCGCTGCGGCAGGGGCTTATACAATGCTTCCGGCGTCAAAACTGTTCGGCGCGGATGACGGCGGCAAGACGCAGCCCGGCCTTGTCGCAGTTAAAAATTCCACACCGTCAAAAATGTACGCGGCTGCACTGGCTGCAATGGGCGGAATTTCGCAGTTTGTCCGCAGGGGGCAGACCGTTGTGGTAAAGCCCAATATAGGCTGGGACGTGACCCCGGAACTTGGCGGCAACACCAATCCTGAACTGGTGGCATCTGTGGTAAAAAGCTGCGTGGATGCGGGCGCCAAAAAAGTATATGTGTTTGACCACACATGCGACAACTGGAAAAAAACATATAAGACCAGCGGCATTGAAGAAGCAGCCAAAAAAGCCGGCGCGCTTGTGGTGTCAGCGGCGTCTGAGGCGGATTATGTTGATGTAAAAGTACCTGGTGCAAAAACTCTTAAGGAGGCAAAAGTTCACAAACTTGCCGCTGAAAGCGATGTCTTTATAAATGTGCCTGTATTAAAAAATCACGGTTCTTCGGGCCTTACCATATCAATGAAAAACCTTATGGGTATAGTGTGGAACCGCTGGAGCTGGCACGCGACAGGGCTTCATCAGTGCATAGCGGATTTTGCGGCGTACAGAAAACCCGATTTGAATATTGTGGACTGTTACAGGGTTATGAAATCAAACGGCCCCAGGGGAGTATCAAAAGATGATGTGGTTTTAATGAAAAGCCTTTTAATGTCAAAAGACATGGTGGCGTCCGACGCCGCCGGCGCGAAGATGGCGGGTGTTGACCCGTCCGGTATTGAATATATCAGGCTGGCTGACGCAAAGGG